>JAJNAZ010000029.1 GCA_021155855.1 Solirubrobacterales bacterium | reverse complement strand
CGAAAGCACGTGGTGACGATCGACGTCAACTCCCAGCCCTACACGCTGGCCGAGGGCTCCTGGGACGAGATCCGCGACTCGGTCGCTGACCGGGCGATCGCCACGCTGGGCGAGTACTTCCCGAACCTGCCGGGCTCGATCACCGCCCGCCAGGTCCTCGCCCCTCCCGACCTCGAGGCACTGCTCGGGATCTGGGGCGGCCACGCCCTGCACGGCGAGATGGCCCTCGACCAGCTCTTCAACCTGCGGCCGGTCCGCGGCTGGGGCGAGTACCGGACGCCGGTTCGCGACCTCTATCTGTGCGGCGCCGGCACCCATCCCGGCGGCGGGGTCACCGGCGCCAACGGGCGCAACTGCGCCCGCGAGGTGCTGCGCGACGCGCGCGGGCTGCGCGAGCGCATCGGCGGTCGCCGATGAGCCCGCTGATCCCCGCCGAGTGGGAATCGATCGAGGCGCCGGTGATCCGCACCGAGCCGCCCGGCCCGCGCAGCCGCGAGATCCTTGGGCGGATCGAGCGTCATGCCTATCCGGGCCTGGCCGACGGCCTGGCGCCGTTCGCGCTTGCCTCGAAGCGCGCCTGGACGGTCACCGACGTCGACGACAACGTCTACCTCGACCTCGCTTCGGCGTCCGCCTCGGTGCCGCTGGGCGCCGGACGCGAGGAGCTGATCGCCCCGGCGGTCGAGGCGATGCGGCGGTTCGGCAACGAGGACAGCCACGCGCTCGCCTCGGAGCTCACCGCCGAGCTCGGCGAGCGGCTGCTGGCGATCGGGCCCCCGGGCCTGAGCCGCTACGACCTCGCGCTCAACGGCACCGAGGCGGTCGAGATCGCGGTCAAGATGATGCGGCGGGCGACCGGCAGGCCGGTGGTGATCGGCTTTCTCGGCGCCTACCACGGCGAGTCGACGACGACCGCGGCGCTGGGCGCCGAGCACGCGGAGATCAGCCGCGGCCTGCGTGGGCTGATGCCGGGCTTCGTCCACGTCCCGTACCCGCATCCCTACCGCTCGCCCCTGCGCGAGCCGCGGCCGGGCGGCAGCGGCGACGCGACCGTCGACTACCTGCGCGACCACGTCCTCTTCCACGCGCTCGACCCGGGTGAGGTAGCCGGCGTGGTGATCGAGCCGGTGCTCGGCTCGGGCGGCTGCGTCGCCCCGCCCGACTCGTTCTGGCCGGCGCTGGTCGAGCTCTGCGCCGAGCACGGCTGGCTGCTGTGCGCCGACGAGGTCAAGACCGGGATGGGACGCTCGGGGCACCTGCTCGCGGTCGAGCGCTGGGCCGTGGAACCGGACCTCGTCTGCCTCGGCAAGGCGCTCGGGGGCGGCGTGATGCCGATCGGCGCGGTGCTCGGCTCCGAGCGTGCGATGGGCTTCGACGACGTTCCTACCGGCAGCACCTGGTCCTGGCTGCCGGCCTCGTGCGCGGCGGCGCTGGCGACGCTCGACTTCTACGAGCGCGAGCCGGTGCTCGAGAACGTGCGCGAGCTCGAGCGGCTGGCGGCCGAGCGCCTGGCCGCGCTTCGCGACCGCTTCGAGGCCATCGGCGACGTTCGCGCCATCGGCTGCTTCGAGGCGATCGAGTTCGTTCGCGACCGCGAGACCAAGCAGCGCGCGACCGAGCTCCAGCACGCGGTGGCCGCCGGGATGTGTCACCGGGGCGTGATCGCCGATTCGTCGACCACCTCGCTCAACCTCCAGCCCTCGCTGGTGATGCCCGTCGCGGCGCTCGATCGCGCGCTTGCGATCGTCGCCGAGGCGATCGACGCGGCGCTCGCGGCCGACGGCGGATGAGCGCGCTGGAGGCAGAGCTGCGCGCCGAGCTCGGGGCGATGGGCGAGGCGGGGACCTTGAAGCGGATCCCGGTACTAAGCTCACCGCAGGGCCCGACGGTGCAGATCCAGGGCCACGGCGAGGTCCTCTGCCTGTGCTCGAACGACTACCTCGGGCTCGCCAACCACCCGCAGGTGGTCGCGGCGGGCGCCGAGGCGCTCGCTCGCTACGGAGCCGGAACCGCGTCGGTGCGCTTCATCTGCGGCAAGTTCGTCCCCCATGTCGAGCTCGAGCACGATCTCGCCGCCTTCGCCGGCACGGAGTCCGCACTCACCTACGTCTCCTGCTGGAACGCGAACGCGGCCGTGCTCGACGCGCTCTGCGACGCTCGCACCGCGGTCTTCTCCGACCGGCTGAACCACGCTTCGATCATCGACGGCATCCGTCTCGCGCGGCCCGCGCACAAGGCGGTCTACGAGCACGCCGACCCCGACGAGCTGCGCCGGGCGCTGGCCGCCGCACCGGCTACCGAGCGGCGGCTGATCGTCACCGACGGGGTCTTCAGCATGGAGGGCGACCTGGCGCCGATGCCGGAGCTGGCCGCGATTGCGGCCGAGCACGACGCGACCCTGATCGTCGATGACTCGCACGGCCTCGGCGTGATCGGCGAGACCGGCCGGGGCGTGCTCGAGCGCTTCGATCTGATCGGCCGCGGCGACGTCGTCCTCACCGGCACCCTGGGCAAGGCGCTGGGCGGCGCGGCCGGCGGATTCGTCGCCGGCGGCGAGGGCCTCTGCGCGGTGCTCGAGCAACGCTCGCGCCCGCAGCTTTACTCCAACGGGCTGCCGCCGTCGGTGGCCGCGAGCGCCCGCCGGGCGCTGACCGAGCTGCGCGACAACCCGGCGCTGGTCGGGCGCCTGCGCCGCAACACCGAGGCGATGCGGGCGGCGATCGCGGCGACCGGGCTCGAGCCGCTGGCCGGCGAGAGCGCGATCGTGCCGATCATCGTCGGCGAGACCGCGACCGCGATCCGGATCAGCGCCCGGCTGCTGGAGCTGGGCGTGTACGTGACCGGGTTCGGCTACCCGGTGGTCCCCGAGGGCACAGCCCGGGTCCGGGTTCAGGTCTCGGCCGCGCTCGAGCCGGCGCAGCTCGAGCGAGCGGCGGGCGCGCTGGCCCAAGCCGCCGCCGAGCTCGGGCTGCTGGGCGATCCCGCCACTCGCTGAGCGGTCGCGCACGGCGGCGCGGCGGTTTGGCGATACTGCCACCGATGAACGACAACGTCGAGCGCTACCGCGAGGCGCTGGATGCCTGGAACCGGCGCGACCTGGTCTGGATCCTCGAGCAGGCGACCCCGGACTTCGAATTCCACACCGCGCAGCTGTTCCCCGGGATCGAGCCCCTGTACGAGGGCCGCGAGGGGATGGTCGAGTTCTGGACCACGTTCATCGAGGAGCCGTGGGCCCTGTTTCGGCTCGTCGTCAACGAGCTCGTCGCCGCCGGCGACGACCGCGTGCTCGCACTGCTCACCTTCACCGGTACCGAGCGCGACTCGGGCGAGCAGGTGAGCACCCCCTACGCCCACCTCGCCACCTTCCGCGGCGGCGAGGTCTCGCGAATCGACGCTTTCTCCGACTGGGACGAGGCGCGGGCCGCGGCCGGGGTGGCGGCGAGCTAACGCGTCCGGCGCACGAGGCGATGTCCGACGTGGAGTTGCGCTAGGTCCCGGGCTGGCCGCCGAACATCTCGTCGAGGCGGGCGGCGAGCAGATAGTCGCCCTCGAGCTCGAGCCGGCCCTCGAGCAGCAGCTTGGGCGCGAACGCCTGGCGGGCGACGATGCGGACGAAATCGGGCACGCTGGCCCGCATCGTCACCGCCGGGTCGGTGGCCGCCCCGGGGCGGCTCTCGGCGCGGCCGTCCTTGATCGCGACCACCCAATGCCGCGGGCCGTCGCGGCCGCGGAGCTCGTACTGGATCTCGGCGGCGACGCCCTCGGCGCGCTCGGCGACCAGGGCCGACTCCACGGCGCGAAAGATCGCCGGCAGCCCGGGGCCGCGGTCGAAGAGGCGGTGCAGCTGTTCGTCGCTGCGCCCTCGCACCAGTCGCCCCAGCGCCGCCTCACCGACGCGCTCCAAGAGCTCGCGGGCCGAGCGCCCGTCGCGGGCGCCTGCGGGCGTGCCGCCGTTCGCCGAGGGAGCGCGCCAAAGCGCCGGCGCCGGCTCGCCGTCCGGCCGCACCACATAGCCGGTGTCGGCCTCGCGCGCCGGGGCCCGGCGCGCGAGTGCCCGCTCGCAGGCCCCTGCGAGCCGCTCGCGCTTCGCCGCCTCGCGCTCCTCGGCCCGCGCCACGAACGGCGGCATCACCTCGGCGGCGAACAGCTCGAGGCTCTCGCAGATGTGCTCGTGGCGGTTGGTCCCGGCCTGGGAGACGAAGATCACCTGGTCGACGCCGGCCGCCTCGTAGCGTTCGATCAGATCGGCGATCTGCGCCGGGGTGCCGATCGCGCCGCGGAGGCTGCCGAGGCCCTGTTGGAGCAGCTTCACTCCAAGCGGCGCCTCGTCGGCGGTGACGATCCGGCGCGCAAAGCCGAGCTCGTCGCGGCGACGGTTGAACTCCGCCCAGATGTCCGAGCGGCCGGGGCGGTGCTCGCCGAAGGCGTAGTAGTAGGCGAGCGAGAAGCCGAAGAAGTGGCCGCCGTCGATGCCGCGCTCGATCGCGGTCGCCTCGTCCGCGTGACACATCATCGGCAGCACGACGGCGAAGTTGGGGTTGACGGCGAAGCCCGCGGGCACGCACTCCTTCGAGGCGATCAGCTCGTAGTAGGAGTCGACCCACTCCTTCGCCTCCTCGGGCTCGACGAAGGAGAAGGAGAGCGCACCGATCCCGTTGCGGGCAGCGAGCCGGATCGTCTCGCGCCGACTGCAGGCGACCCAGAGCGGCGGGTGCGGGCGCTGCTTCGGCTTCGGGATCACGTTGCGAGGCGGCATCGAGACGAACTCCCCCTGATAGCCGGCGAACGGCTGCTCGACGAACATCCGCGTGATCGCGTCGAGTCCCTCCTGCCACTGGGCCCGCTTGCTGTCACGGTCGACGCCGAAGCCTCCGAGCTCGATCTGCGAGCTGCCCTCGCCCGTGCCGAGTTCGACCCGGCCGCCGGAGACGAGGTCGAGGGTCGCGATCCGCTCGGCGACCCGAGCCGGGTGGTTGACCGCGGGCGGGACCTGGATGATCCCGTGGCCGAGCCGGATGCGCTCGGTCCGCTGACTGGCGGCGGCGAGAAAGACCTCCGGGGCGCTCGAGTGGGAGTACTCCTCGAGGAAGTGGTGCTCGACCTCCCAGACGTAGTGGTAGCCGAGCCGGTCGGCGAGCTCGATCTGGTCGAGGGCATCGGCGAGCAGCCGCTCCTCGTCGATCTCGAATCCCTCCGAGCGCGGCACCTGGTGCTCGTAGAAGAGGCCGAACCTCACGCGCCGCGAGGATATCCCGGCCCCGGGCCAGGCCGCGCACGACCGGGGTGATCAGCCTCGCTAGAGCAGGTCGAGCGCCGCGCCGGCGATCGTCTCGGCGTCGATGCCGTGGTGCGGGTACAGCTCGGCGATGTCACCGGACTGGCCGAACTCCGTGACGCCAAGATAGGCGGCCGGGTCGCCGCGCACCGAGCCGAGGAAACCGAGCGTGTGCGGGTGGCCGTCGATTACGCCGACGAGCGGCGCCGATCGGTCGGCGGGCAGGATCCGGTCGAGGACCGTGGCGTCGCCTCCGCCGAGTCCGCGCCGGGCGCGAAGCGCCCGAAAGAGCAGGTCGGGGCTGGTGAGGCAGAGCACCTCGGTCGGGATCCCGCCCTCGCCCTCAAGCTCATCCGCGGCCGTGAGCGCCTCGGCAACCATCGCGCCGACGGCGCAGATCGCGAGCCGGGGTCGCGCCCGCGCCTCGCGCAGCCGGTAGCCGCCGGCGAGAACGTCCCGGCGACGACGCTCGCGGTCGGGAGGATGATCCGGGACCGCGGCGAGCGACTGGTCGATCGGGCGGGTCGAAAGCCGAAAGTAGGCGGAGTCGCCGCCGACCCGGCCGAGCCGTGAGAGGGCATGCAGGAAGGTCCACTCGAGATCCTGCGCGAATGCCGGCTCCCAGGCGACGCAACCCGGCTGTTCGATCCCCGCCGACGGGGTGACGATCGACTGGTGGGCGCCCCCCTCGGGGCCGAGGGTGACCCCCGACGGGGTGCCGATCAGGATCGACTGGCCGCCGGCGTAGATCCCGAATGCCCAGGGCTCGAAGCAGCGCATCAGGAAGGGGTCGTAGATCGTCCCCACCGGCAGCAGCGGCTGCCCGTCGCGCGACCAGGTGGCACCGAGCTCGCCGAGGAGGCCGACCAGGTTCACCTCGGCGATCCCGAGCTCGACGTGCTGGCCGTGATCCGTCTCGCGCCAGTGCACGAGCGTGTTGGTGTCATCGGCAAACCAGTCGATCCGCTCGCCCAGCGACCAGACCCCGACCCGGTTGATCCAGCCGCCGAGGTTGGTCGAGGAGGCGACGTCCGGACTCACCGTCACCACTCGCGCCGCGGCCTCGGGCGCCTCGCGGTAGAGATCGGCGAACAGGCGGCCGAGCTCCTGCTGGGTCGAGGCCCGGCCGCTGTGCTCGCGACCGAGCTCGACCGGCAGCGCCGGTGGCTCGCGGCGAGCCGGCCGCGCCTGGCGCAGACGCTCGGCGGCCGCGGCGCAGATCAGCGCCTCCCGACTCCCGGCGTCGAAGCGTGCCCACGCGTCGTCGGGGTCGGCGCCGAGCTTCGCCGCGAGCTCCGCCAGCTGCGCGGCGTTGAGCAGCGCGGAGTGGTTAGCCGGGTGCCCCTCGATCGGCAGCCGCCAGCCCTTGATCGTGTAGGCGAACATCACCGATGGCCGATCGGCGACCGCGTCGCACTCGCGCAGCCCGGCGAGCACCGAGCCGAGGTCGTGGCCGCCCAGGTCGCGGATCGCGGCGCGCAGCTCGACATCGGCGAGCTCACCGAGCAGCCGCTCGAGCGAGCGCCGCCCGCGGCCGGAGCCCGGCAGCCGGCGCCTCAGCTCGGCCGCATCCGTGCGCAGCAGGCGCTGGTACTCCTCGTTCGGCATCTCATCGATCCGCCTCCGCAGCGCGGCGCCTCCGTCGCGCTCGAACAGCGCCGCAAACCGCGGGCCGTACTTGACGGTCACCGTCTGCCACCCGGCCGCCTCGAACATCGCCAGCAGGCGCCCGACCGCGATGTCGGGGACGACGCGGTCGAGTGACTGGCGGTTCAGGTCGACGATCCACAGCACCTCGCCGAGCTTGGCGACGGCCGGGTCGCAGATCGCCTCCCAGACGGCGCCCTCGTCGAGCTCGGCGTCGCCGAGCAGGGCGATCTGGCGACCGCCCCGCGGGACGTCGAAGTGGCCGGCGACGTAGCGGTGCGCGATCGCTCCCCAGATCACCTGGGTGGCGCCGATCCCCACCGAACCGGTCGAATAGTCGACCGGGTCGGGATCCTTGGTCCTCGAGGGGTAGCTCTGCAGGCCGCCGAAGTCGCGCAGACGCTCGAGGAAGGAGGCGTCGAGCTCGCCGAGCAGGTAGTTGATTGCGTGCAGGACGGGCGAGGCATGGGGCTTGACCGAGATCCTGTCCGGCCCCTGCAGGTGCGCGAACCAGAGCGCCGTCATCAGGGTCACCACCGAGGCGCTCGAGGCCTGATGCCCGCCCACCTTGATCCCCGACGGGGTCGCGCGCACCCGGTTGGCGTGATCCACGATCGCCGTCGCGAGCCAGAGCACGCGGGCCTGGATCGCCTCGAGCGCGTCCAGGTCGAGCACGTCGCCCTTCACCGGGGTGCCGGCCTCGGCGCGCGGGGTATCGGCCGTCTCACCGATCACCGCCGAATCATCGCGCGGTCGCGGGCCGGCTGCCGTTCGGGTGCAAAACGCACCCTTCACCCGGCTCGAGCGGGGCGGCACGCAGATCCACTTGATCTGGGGCGCGCGGAGGGGGGTCGCGATCGCTCCCGGCGGCGACCGTGTCGAGCTGATGGAAGCGCCGCCGCCCTCGCGCTGAGCCGTCTCGGCGGCGGGCGGGGTCGCCGAGCTCGCCGACGCCGCCAGCCTTCCTAGTATGGGCCGCCCGTGAGATACCCGGTCGAATCCTTCACCGCCGCCGAGCGCGCCGTGCTCGAGCCGCACTTCACCAACCTCGACCGGCCGGTGTTCTGCCTCGTCAACCTGCCCGAGACGGTCAAGGGCGCCCTGTTCGCGCGCTACTCGCGCTATCGGGGGACGCTGCGCCGGCTGTTTCTGGACGAGTTCGCGGCCGACCTGCCCGACGCCCCGAGGCCGTTCGACGGGGCCGAGGGCGAGCGCGCGGCGCGCCTGTACGAAAACGTGTTCATCGGTTACGGCGACGACTCGATCGCGCAGGTGGGCGGCGCTCATGTCGCCTGCGAGTGGGCCTCGAACGTGCTCACCAAGATCCTCCAGCGCGGTCGCCTGGCCGCCTATCTGGAGCAGTCGACGCGCTACATCCCCTATGACCGGGCGATCGAGGAGACGGGCGGCTATCGCTACTACTCCGACACCGAGCTCGGGGCCGACTACTCCGAGGCGATGGACGAGCTGTTCTCGATCTACTCGCGAAGCCTCGAGGAGGTCCAAGCGTGGGCGGCGGCGCGGTGGCCGCGCGATCAGGGCCAGCCCGAGAAAGCCTGGCGGAGCTCGATCCGGGCCAAGGCGCTCGACCTGCTGCGCGGGCTGCTTCCCGC
Source organism: Solirubrobacterales bacterium (assembly GCA_021155855.1). Lineage (GTDB taxonomy): Bacteria > Actinomycetota > Thermoleophilia > Solirubrobacterales > 70-9 > WHSW01. Next base: position 19,133 of record JAJNAZ010000029.1, on the reverse strand, counting down.
CTCGACCCTGAGCCACGTCGGCATCTACGCCTCGGGGCAGGCCTACGAGGGCCTGCTGCTGCGCCTCGCCGCCTCGCCGCTTCCCGAGGCGCGCGCGTTCGGCGAGCTGATGCTGGGCGAGCTGCAGCAGGTGATGCCGAGCTTCGTCGCCCGGGTCGACCGTCCCGACCGCGGCGGCGATTGGGTCGAGCACCTCCGCGAGCGGCGCCGGGCGACCGAGCGCGCGGTTGCCCGGCTCGGCCTCGACCGGCGTACCGGCGAAGCCGTGCCCTCGGTCGAGCTCGTGCACGTCGACGGCACAGAGGACGACCTGCTCGCCGCGACGCTGTATGAGTCGGCGGGGACCTCGGAGACCGAGATCCGTCGCCGGATCGGCGCCCTGGACCCGATCGAGCGCGCGGAGCTGATCGGCAAGCTCGCCGGCGAGCGTCGCAACCGCCGCCACCGGCCCGGGCGTGGCTGGGAGGCGCTGCGCTATCGGTTCGAGATCGTCTCCGACTACGGCGGCTTCCGCGATCTCCAGCGCCACCGGATGCTGACCTGCCAGTGGCAGCGCCTCGGTCCCGAGCTCGGCGCCGGGATCCCGGACGAGGTCCGCGAGGCCGGCGCAGGTGACGGGTACGAGCGGGCGCTGGAGATCTCACGGCGTGAGTTCGAGCGCCTCGAGCGGGCGGGGATGGCGGAGGCGGCCCCATATGCGCTCTGCCTCGGCTACCGGATCCGCTACGTCCTCGACCTCAACGCGCGCGAGGCGATGCACCTGTGCGAACTGCGCTCCGGCCGCGAGGGCCATCCGACCTATCGCGCCGTCGCCCAGGCGATGCACGAGCGGATCGCCACGGTGCACCCGGCGGTCGCCGCCGCGATGCGACACGTCGACTCGTCGACCGAGCCGCGCCTCGAGCGGATTCTGAGCGAGATCCGCACCCACCGTAAGCGGGTCGCCGCCGCGCACACTGCGGACGCACCGCCCGGGGTCAGCTCACTGGGCTGAGGATTGCGATCGTGGGCATTCTCCCACGCGATCCCGAATTGCCCCGCCGGGTCCAGATCACGGCTTCAGCGTAGATCAGCCCTCGGGCCGGGCTCCTGGTTGCGCTTCGCGATCACGGCGTCGGCCCGTCGCAGGGCGCCGTCGCCCAGCCGGTCTCCGATCCTGCCACGCACGCTCGCGACCCGGGCGTAGCCACGCTCCACCGCTGCCGGGAAGCGCTCGGCGAACGCGGCAAGCGGTGCGCCGCCGGGTAGCAGTCGCAGCAGCGTCGGCGCAGCCGCGCCCGCCGAGCTAACCGCGCCGTCGGGCCGGACGAGGTGCCAGGACGCCATCCGTTCGGCCTCTGGCATCCCGGAGAGCAGGGCCACCGCGCGCTCGTCCTGCAGCGCCACCGGCTCGAGCCGCCGTGCCCGGTCCCAGCGCAGCAGCCAGGCGAGCGACCAGCGGCAGAAGCGGCACTCGGCGTCGTAGAGCACCAGATGACCGGCGGACCTGCTCACCGCACCAGCATGACTCAGGAGCGGGCGGCGAGCACCTCCCGGCGCGCCTCCGGGGGGACGCAGAAGGAGCCCTCGGAGAATCCCTGGCCGTCGATCCCGAACGCCCAGTTGAACCGAGCGCGATAGTTCTCGAGCGCGATGATGCTGGTCAGCTCGACGAGCTGCGCTTCGTCGAGGTGCTCGCGCAGGCGGTCGAAGAGCTCGGCGGGCACGTCGACCGGGCTGCGCGAGATCCCGGTCGCGTAGTCGAGCACCAGCTTCTCCAGCTCGCCGAAGTGATCATTGGTCTCGTAGGTGGGCAGGGCGCGCAGGTCGTCCTCCGATACCCCCGCCCCGGGGCTGATCGCCGAACCGAAGTCGAGGCACCACTCGCAGCCGCAGATCATCCCGGCGCGCATCTCGGCGAGGTGCTTGAGCCGCGCGTCGACGCGGCCGGCGCGCTCCGACGCCATCTCGAGCGCGCCGTAGCCGACCAGCAGCTGGCGATGGTGAGCAAAGAGCCGAAGCGGGTCGATGACCGCGCCGTAGCGGCGCCGCGACTGCCGATAGGCGACGCGCACGAGCGGATCGCGGGTGCTCTCGGGCACGCCCGCGACGCGGGCGTTGCCGTCCGCGGGCGCGGCGCCGTGCGGCTTCGGCGCCGCGGCCCGGCGCTCGCGGGCGAGCTCGAACAGGAGCCAGGCGGGTAGCACGACCGTGGCCACAATCGCGAGCGCGTTGGCGATCGCATCACCGGTGGCGTAGGGCTCGAGGTTGAGCAGGTGGTAGATCGCGTGCGGAATCGCGAACAACAGATACGAGGCCGCCGCGAGGATCACCAAGCGCCGCTGGAGCGTCCAGGCGGCCGCGAGAAGTACGAGCCCGGTGGCGAGGAAGAGCCCACCGACGTCGCGCATCAGATGCTCGTTGTAGGCGGGCAAGACCTCGACCCAGCCACGACCGAAGGGGAACTCGCCGTAAAAGGAGCGGGGGACGAGCACGGCCCAGAGGCCGTTGATCGCCTGGACCGCGCCGAGCACTCCGAGCGCGGCACGGAAGGCGAGCCGGTGACGAACGACGGCGCGGTCGGGATCGGGCATGGCGCGGCTCCTTTCGACGAATGCGGCTTCGATGATCACCCGAGAGTCTCCCCGACCCAGCGCACGATCGGGTCGACCGTGGCGCCGAGGTCGTCGAGGAAGAGCTGGTGCCCGGCGCCCTCGAGCTCGAGGTAGTCGGCGCGCGGGGGCCGGGCCCGGTCGAGGCAGCGGCGGGTGAACGCCGGGCTCACCATGCGGTCGGCGCCGCCGATCAGCGCCAGGACCGGCACGGTCACCTCCTGCCACGGGAGCCCGGGGCGAAAGTCGACGTAGCTTGCGACGGCGCGGGCGCTGACCGTGAAGTTGAACAGCCGGTCTTGCCGCTCGTCGAAGTAGCGTTTCGTCTCCGGGTCGAGCGCGACCTGCTCGTAGTCGGCTATCCGGCCCACCGGGATCGGCGCTCGCGGCGCTACTCGCGCCAGCGCCCGCAGCAACGGCGCCAGGCGCGCGAAGGAAGGGTGGGGGTCGACCTCTGGGTGCCCGATGCAGTGGCAGACCGCGGCGTCGACGTCGGGCTCACGGGTGAGCAGATACCAGCTCGCGATCCCGCCGAGCGAGTCTCCTAGCAGGATCACCGGGGCGTCTGAGCGCGAGCGCGCCAGACCGATCGCCAGCTCGAGCACCCCGAGGTCGGCGGCAAGCGGCGCGTCGCCGCGGGCGCCCTCCGAGAGCCCGTGTCCCTGGCGGTTGACGAGCAGCGAGTTGAAGCCGCGCTCGGCGAGCGCGGTCACCAGCCCCAGATGGCGGCGCGAGTGGTCGCCGAGTCCGGGAGCGACGACGAAGGTCGGGGCAGCCGGATCGACCTGATGGCGCTCGAGATGGATCGTCAGCCCCCGATAGGGGACCCACTCGTGCTCGAGCCGCTCGAGCGCGCGGCCGAGGTCGAGCGCCGCGAGCGCCCGATTGCGCTCGCGCGCCGCCAGGATCAGCCGCGTCGGGACCTCAAGCATGCGCTCGGCGACGCGCTTGGGCGGCGGGCCATCGACGTAGCGGAGCCGCCGGCCGTGCTGGGCGAGGACGACGAGCGCCGACTCGCGCGAGCTCAGCGCGGGCTCGAAGCCGAGCGCGGCGCGAGCTTCGCCGAGGCGGCCGACCCGATCGCCGGAGACCGCCCAATCTCCGGCGACCGGCGAGAGCCGTAGCGCGTGCGCGGCGTCGAGCGCGATGCGGGCGAGCGGGCGCGGCACCCGCACCACCCGGCCGCCGGAGAGCGCGGCCAGATCCTCGAGCGCGATCGAGTCGTCGGTGACCAGCAGGAACGCTCCCGGGAGATCGCGAAACGCGGCCTCGCAGAAGGCCCGCGCGAGCTCGTCCTGATGGACGAGCTGCGTCCGCCCGCCGTCGTCGGGCACGACCGCGAGCCTCGTTCCCATCAGCCGCAGGGCCGGGTTGGAGAAGTCCGGCCCGTAGACGAACCCCGGGCGCAGGCGGGTGATGCACGCGGGCCGTTCGGGGTTCGTCGCCTGCCAGCGGTCGAGCAGCGCCTCGACCTCGGCCTTCTCACGGAAGTAGAAGTGGTCGGGGTCGGCCTCCGGCGCGGTCCGATCACTGACCGGGGGTTGACCCTTGCGAGGGGCCCCGTGCGCGGAGAGGCTCGAGGCGACGACCAGCCGGCGCACCCCGCTCGCCGCCGCCTGCACGAGCACGTTCTCGGCGCCATCCTGGTTGATCGAGTGCGCCTCGCCGCGATCGCGGCCCGGGATCAGGATGAAGGCGAGGTGAATTACCGCTTCGCAGCCCGCGAAGATCTCGGCAAGGCGCTCGGAGCGCACGTCGCAGACCTCGGGCCGAAGCTTCGGGTGCTCGATCCGCAGCGGGGCCAGGTCGAGGCCGACCACCTCGCTCGCCCGCTCGTCGGTGGTCAACCGGCGCAGGATCGCGGTGCCGAAGTCGCCCGCGGCGCCGGTAACCGCGATCCTCATCGGCGCTGCTTGCGCTTGCGCTTCCTCGCCCGTTCGCGGCGTGCCGATTGGTCCTTGCGCTCCTCCCCCTCTGCGAAGACCTCGGTCGCGTCCCCCTCGACCGCGTCGTCGGCCACCGGTTGCTGCTCGGCGGGCGCCTCCCCTGCCCGCGGCCATGGGATCGCCTCGCCCGCGTCCCAGGCGGGCGGCCGTCCCTTCGGCACCCGGTCGAGGATCGTAAACCCGAGCCAGCCGAACCAGATCGCGAGGGGCAACGGCGTCAGCGCCGGGAGCAGGACCGCGGCGACGCCGAGCGCCATCCCCAGGCTGGCGAAGAACCGGGTCAGCAATCCGACCCGCATCGCCTGCAGGGGCACGTAGATCATCGCCACGATCAAGGCGAGGCCGGCGAGCTGCGCCGCGACGCCGGCCGAGATCAGCACGGTGCTGTCCTCGGCGAGGTCGTCGAGCAGCGAGTAGATGTCGCCGCCGGAAGCGGCGGCGGCGACGAAGTCGGAAGAGAGCTGATCCTGGCCGACGTAGAGGAGGATGCTCTGCGCGGCGAGGAGCAGGGGCGCGATCACGGCGAAGCCGACCATCGCTCCGATCACCCGCTCGCTGCGCGCCTGCGCGGCGCGGAAGAGGAGGTAGAGCGGCACCGCGATCAGCCCCATGGCGATGGCGCGCAACACCGAGGCGAACAGGATCGCTGTCTTGTCGTCGGCGAAGGTGCGAATCTCGTCGGTCGCCAAGCCCTCGGAAACCGAGATCGAGGTCGCGATCGCGGTCGAGGCGATCAGCGCGACCGGGACCAGGATCGCGGCGATCCCGGCGTACGGCGCAAGGCGGCGCTCGCGCTCGAGGATCTCCTTGCGGTTCATGCTGGGCGGCTCAGTCGACGATCTCGCGGCTCGGCGGGCGGCGGGCGGCTCTCGCTCGCTCGAGCTCGAAGGCGTCCGAGGGTGCGCGAATCGGAATGTAGTCGTCGCCCGGGCTGACGATCCGCGACACCCGGTCCCCCGCCGCGAGCACCAGGTCGAGAACCGGCGCCGCGAGCCCGATCAGGCTCTCGAACCGGCCGCGGCGAAGCTGCTGCTGCGGACTCGGAGGCGGCACTCCGATCAGCCGCGCTCGTGAAAGAAGAAGCCGGGCAGGGCGCCCTCGATCACCTCTTGCGTCATCCGCTGGGCGACCTCGAGGTTGCCGGTGCGCACGGCGATGTCGTCGAGCGTGACGATGCCGACCAAGGCGCCGCCGTCGATCACGGGCAGACGGCGGACGCGGTGCTGCACCATCAGCGCGGCGGCCTCCTCGAGGTCCATCTCGGGCTCGCCGGTGACCAGCGGCCGGGAGGCATGCTCGGCAACCGACTCCGCCGGCGAGCGTTCCTCGGCGAGGGCCCGCACGGCAAGATCGCGGTCGGTGACCATCGCCGCCGGCTCGCCCTCCGAATCGCAGATCACCACTGAGCCGACCGAGTGGTCGCGCATCAGCTGTGCGACGCTGAGCACGTCGGTGTCGGCGCTCGCGGTGACCACCCCCGGGGTCATGATCTCGCGCAGCTGCATAGGGCGAACAATAACCCGGGGCAAGTCGGAGCCCTTCGTCGCCATTGCGGGCGACTAGCATCCGACGCCCTTGGCGGAGCCTCCGCAGACCGGGCCGATTGCGGTCTATGGCGCGACCGGGTACACCGGGCGGCTGGTGGCTGCCGAGCTCGCCCGCCGTGGGGCGAATTTCGTGCTCGCCGGCCGCAACGCGGCGAAGCTCGAGATCGTCGCCGAGGAAGTCGGTGGAGCTCGCACCGCCTCGGCGCCGCTCGAAGACCCCGCCGCGCTGCGCGAACTGCTCGAGCCCTGCGCGGCGGTGATCTCCTGCGCGGGGCCGTTCGTCGAGCACGGTGAGCCGGTCGTGCGGGCGGCGGTCGCCGCCGGCACGCATTACCTCGACACGACCGGCGAGCAGCCGTTCATGCGCGCCGTCTTCGACGACCACGGCCCGAGGGCGGAGCGTGCCGGGATCGCCCTGCTGACGGCGATGGGTTTCGACTACGCGCCAGGTGACATGCTCGCGGCCCTGGTCGCCGAGGACATGGGGGCTCTGGACGAAATCGTCCTCGCCTACTCGATGCGCGGCTTCGGCGCCTCGCGCGGGACGGCGAAGTCCGCGATCGGCATGTTGGGGGGCGCCGACGTCGAGTGGCGAGACGGGGCGCTCGTGCCAGCATCCCAGAGCGTCGGCCGTGGCAGCTTCGAGTTCGATCAGCCGGTCGGCAGGCAGCGCATGATGCGCTACCCGGCCGGCGAGCAGATCACGGTACCGCGCCACGTCGAGACCAGCAACGTGCGCACGATGCTGACCGCCGCGACCGTGGTCCCCCATCACCGGCTGGCGGGGCTCGCAGGGCTGGCGCTGCCGCTTCAGCTCGCCCTGCGCACGCCGGCGAGACGGCTGGTGACGTTCGCCGCCGGCCGCCTGCCGGAGGGCCCGAACGCCGAGGCGCGGCGCCGGGCGCGGTTCGAGATCGTCTGCGAGGCGCGCGCCGGGTCGAGGGGCCGGCGCGGGGTGGTTCGCGGCTCGGACGTGTACGGGCTCACCGCGGTGATCACGGTCGAGGGTGCGTTGCGCTGCGCGCTCCCCGGCTATGACCGCTCGGGGGCGCTGGCGCCCTCACAGGCGTTCGACCCGCGCGCCTTTCTCGACTCGCTCTCCCGCGCGGGGCTGAGCTGCAAGCTCTCGCCCCCGAAGACCGCATGAGTGAGCCGAATCCCTGCCCGCTCTGTGGCCGTGCCCTTTACGGCTGGATCGCGCTGCCGCCGGCGATCGGCGAGGCCACGATCGGCATGCCGCTCGCCGCCGACGCGCAATCGGAGCGGGTGATCGACCGCTGCGAGGAGTGCGGGGTCGCGCTCGAACACGGGCGCGAGGTCGACCTCGAAGCCGAGTGGGCGGCGATCGACCGCTCCGGCGGCGAGGGCGCCGGAGCCATCGTGGTCCCCAACCGCGCCAGCCTGCAGGCGGCGATCGGAGTGGAGGGGTGGGCAGGGCTCGACCGCGGTCCGGGCAGCCTGCTGCTGACGCCGCGGAGCCTGAGGCTGCTCGCCGAGCGCACCGGACACGCGGTCGAAGCGGTCCGCACCCCGGTGTCGGCTCGCGCCCAGGCATGGATGTGGCAGACGTTGCTCAACGGCCTCACCTTCCATCCCAACTTCGCCCGCGAGGTTCGCGCCGGCCGCCTGCGCCCCGACAGCGCCCGGGGCCGCTTCGCATACGCCGCCGACCTCGTCGTCACCGTGCTCGGCGCCCCGCTGATCGCGATCGTCTCCGCGCCGCTCGAGCTGATCGCGGCCCTCGCGCGCCGCGGCGGCGAGATGACCACCGTCCCTAAGTAGCCTGGCGCCAGAGCCGCTTCACGAACGGCAGCGTCAGCATCCGCGGCGAGTGCTGGCCGGTGAGCCCGCCGACGCGGTTGATCAACCCAGGGACGACGACGCGCTTGCCCCTGTCGGCACCCTCGACGCCGCCGCGGGCGACCTCCTCGACCCCGGTCCAGAAGACACCCGGCAGGTTCTCCTCGGCGCCGCCGACGCCGGCGAGGTCGACGAACTCGGTCTTCACCGGCCCGGGGCAGAGCGCGGTCGCAGTGACGCCGGCGCCGGCGAGCTCCGCGTGCGTCGCCTCGGTGAGGCTGAGCACGAAGGCCTTGGTGGCGGCGTAGGTCGCGGTCCCCGGGATCGGCTGGAAGGAGGCGGTCGAGGCGACGTTGATGACCGCGCCCCGCCCGCGTTCGACCATCGCCGGGGTGTAGCGGGCCTGGAGGTCGAGCAGCGCCTCGCAGTTGAGGCGCACCATCGCCACGACCCGCTCGCGGTCGGTCGACGCGAGCTCGCCCGAGTCGCCGAAGCCGGCGTTATTGATCAGGATCTCGACCGCGAGCCCGAATTCCTCGACGGCCGCCGCGAGCCGATCGCGCTCGGCGGGCTCGGCGAGGTCGGCGGCGATCACCTCTGCCCTGACGCGGTGAGCGCCCGAGAGCTCCGCGGCGAGCTCGCGCAGCCGCTCCCGGCGCCGGGCGACGAGCGTCACCCCGTGACCGCGCCGGCCGAGCTCGCGGGCGATCTCGGCGCCGATCCCGGCCGAGGCGCCGGTGATCAGGGCGGTCGAGCTCTTCGACGGTGGCGGCAGGGCCATGTGCTCAGGCTATTGCACCCCTTCGAATCGGCCGGCGATCGGCGCGCTCTATGATCAAGCGCGATGGAAGGCTCTGATCCATTCGGCATGTTCGGGGATCCGGACGAGTTGCGCGCCCGGCTCTCGGACATGGCCGAGCAGATGCAGGGCGCCCAGCGCGTCGCCTGGGCCGACAACGCGATCAAGCTCGCCGTCGACGTGACCGTGGCGGCGATCGCTCGGCTGGAGCTCAACGGAAGCAGCGACGAGCAGGCGATGCAGGTTCGCGACGCGATCCGGATCGTCTTCCCCGAGTCGGTCACCCTCGTGCGCGAGGCGCGCGAGGGTCTCTCCTGAGCCGGCACTGAGCCGTGACCCTGGGCGCGCCATGCGCGCTCGATGCATCCCTAGCGTCGCCAGGGATGCACCTGCGATCGCAAGCCGGCGCCGCCACGGTCGAGCACGCCGGGCTCTCGCTGCTCATCTCCCTGCTGGTGATCGCGACGATCGCGGCGATCGCCTCCGGTTCGCCGGACTCCGGACGCGACCTCGGCTCGACCCTGGCGCGAAAAATCCGCTGCGCAGCGGTCGGGCCCGGGCCCTGCTGGCGTGACCCGCTGACCGAGGCCTACGGCCGTCCGGTGGCCGGCGCGGTCCGCGCCCTGGCCCCGGCGCCGGTCGCGCGCCCGGCGCCCTCGGGTGCCGCTCTGTTTGCGGTCGACTTCCGGCGCTGCCGCTCTGAGAGCTGCGCGATCGGCGGCGAACGCCCCGGGCTGACCGCCTCGAATCGCCGGATGACGGCGTTCGTCGCCGTCGACGACCGGCGCCGCGCCGGCGGCCCGGCCGAGATCACCTACTGGCACTACCGGCCGACGCTCGGCTGGGCGCCGGCCGTGCGCCGGGCGAGCTCGGCAGACGTCGCCCGCCTCGCCTCCACTCCGTTGCTGGAGACCGACATCCCGGCGCTGGTCGCGCTGGAGACGATGCCGGGAGCCAATCACTACGAGTTCGCGGAGGGCGAGGAGCCGCCATGGCGGTGGAAGATCGATCGCCGTTGACCGCCGCCACTACCAGTGGGCGTCGTGATGCTCCATCACCCCGAGTCCGCGCTCGAGCTCGAGCCCGCCCGGGAGGGTCCCCGCGAAGGTGCCGAACGGCTGACGGTAGGAGTATTTGACGAACGCGCGTCTCTCTTCCCTGCGCCGCTCGCATTCGGCCGAGAACTCGAGCCGGGCACCGTCGAGCGCGATCGCCTCGAGGCCCTCGAAGCGCACCGGCGCGGGCTCGCTCGCCTGACCGTCGACCCAGATCGCGCGCTCCGAGCGCTGCTGCGGGTCGTTGATGCCGCTGACCAGGTTCCAGCCGACGTCGCGGCCGTCGGTGGTGCGCCCGACGCCGGCCGACCAGTCCCAGACCGTGTGGCGCGGGTGATAGCCGCATGATTCGTCCTCGATCCCGCGCGCCTCACAGCGGATGCGGCGCTCGCCGATGCGCACGTCGCACTCGACCGACACCAGCCGCTTGCGCGTCCAGACGTAACCGCCTCCATGCTCGCCGGTGGGACAGATCGACTCCACCCATTCGCCCTCGCCGACCCGAAGGAAGGCGCGGACCTCCTGCTCGTCTCGCCTGGCCGCCGCCTCGACCCGCACCAGGGCCCCGCCGCCATCCGGGGCCCAGTCGATTCGGCCGGCGTCTTCGGCGTCCGCGGCCTCGGTCCAGACCTCGCCGCGGGCCACCGGCGAGAGCATCCGGGTCCGCTCGCTCATCTCGGCAGCCTCCCGGTCCCAGATCGTCCAGAACGTCTGCCCTAGGGGCCCGACACCGACCCGCGCCGCGCAGAGCAGCAGCTCGTCCGCGAACGCACCCAGATAGCGCCAGCGCTTGCGCCAAGCGCCCTGGCGGCGCACCGGCACCTTGCCCGGCGGCAGCGGCAGCTCGGGCCGGTCGGGGGCGGGGCCCCGCCAAGGCAGTTCCGCGTCCGTTCCCCTCATTCGATCGTGGCGATCGGGTCGCCGGCGTTGATCGCGGCGCCCTCGGAGACCTTCAGCTCGGTGATCTTTCCGGCCCGGTGGGCGGTGATCTCGTTCTCCATCTTCATCGCCTCGATCACGCAGATCAGCGCCCCCTCCTCGACATCGGCGCCCTGCTCGGCGACGACCTTGAACACCGACCCCTGCAGCGGGGAGACCAGCGTCGGCCCGCGACCGCCGCCGCCACGGCCGCCGCCGGAGCGCTCGCGCCGGGGCGGCCGGCGACGACCCGCCGCCACGCCACCGGTCGGGTTCGGGGCGCCGATCACCTTGACGTTGTGCAGACGGCCGTCGACCTCGACCGCGAAGACGCGCTCGGTCGAACCCCCGTCCTCCTCGGCGGCGGGGGCCGGAGTGTCCGGAGCGAGCGACTTGAGCCACTTGCGATCCTCGGTCAGGTCGCGGCAGGTCTCGCCGTTCGCCCATTGCTCGGTGGTGAGGATCGCCCGGTGGAAGGGGATCAGCGTGGTCAGCGGCGCAATCTCGTACTCGGCGAGCGCGCGCAGCATGCGCGCCGTCGCCCGCTCGCGATCGACATCCCAGGTGATCAGCTTGGCCACCATCGGGTCGTAAAGCGGGGTCACCTCCGAGCCGGCCCGCAGCCCGGAGTCCACCCGCACGCCGGGCCCCGCCGGCTCGATGTAGTGGTCGATCCGTCCAGGCGCCGGGGCGAAGTTCTTGTGCGCGGCCTCGGCGTTGATCCGGCATTCGATTGCGTGCCCGCGCAACTCGACCTCATCCTGGCCGATCGAGAGCGGTTCGCCGGCCGCGATCCGCACCTGCTCGCGGACGATGTCGATCCCGGTGACCATCTCGGTGACGCAATGCTCGACCTGGACCCGAGTGTTCATCTCGAGGAAGAAGTACTCCGCGCCCACCTGCATCCCCTCGACCGTGCCGGCGCTGCGGTAGTCGACCGCCCGTGCCGCTTCGGTGGCGATCGTGCCGATCCGCTCGCGCATCTCGGCGTCGACGTGCGGTCCGGGCGCCTCCTCGATCAGCTTCTGGTGGCGACGCTGGATCGAGCAATCGCGCTCGCCCAGGTGGATCACGTTGCCGTGCGAGTCGGCGAGCACCTGGACCTCGACGTGTCGCGGGTCGTCGAGGTAACGCTCGAGGTAGACGCGGTCGTCGGAAAAGAACTTCTCGCCCTCTCGCGCGGCGCCCTCGAAGGCCTCGGCGAGCTCCTCCTCGGTTTGGGCGACGCGAAAGCCCTTGCCGCCTCCGCCTCCGGCGGCCTTGCAGGCGACCGGGTAACCGATCTCGGCTGCGGTCTCGCGCGCCGCCGCGAGGTCGGCCGACGGCTCCGTCGCGCCGGGCACGATCGGCACCCCTGCCTTCTTCATGATCTCGCGCGCCCGCGTCTTCGAGCCCATCGCCTCGATCGCGCTCGCCGGCGGTCCGATGAAGGCGATCCCGGCCTGCTCGCAGGCATCGGCGAAGCGGGGGTTCTCGGCGAGGAACCCGTAGCCGGGATGGATCGCCGCGGCGCCGGCGCGCTGCGCGGTCTCGAGGATCTTCTCGACCTTCAAATAGCTCTCCGCCGGCACCGCCGGCCCGAGCAGAAAGGCCTCGTCCGCCTCGTGGACGTGCGGGGCCTCGCGGTCGGCCTCGGAGTAGACGCCGACGGAGGCGATGCCCATCTCCTCCAGCGCCCGCATGACCCGGATCGCGATCTCGCCCCGGTTCGCGACCAGGACCTTCTCGAACATAGGCGCGAGAGCTTATGAGGGTGGGGCCCGGTTTGCCCGCCGGGAACCCCCGCGTGCCGCGGTGGGGCGACGGCTAAGCCGCCTTCAGCTCCGCGCCGCCGGTGACGATCACCTGCTCGCGGCCCGGACCGACACCGATCAGGCGAATCGGGACCCCGGTCCAGTCGGAGATCGCCGCGAGGTAGTCGCGCGCCTCCGGCGGCAGGTCGGACTCGCTGCGGGCGCCACTCACGTCCTCCTCCCAGCCCGGGAGCTGCTCGTATTCCGCCGCCGCGGTGTGCAGGATCGACTGGTGGTAGGGAAACTCGTCGAACACGGCCCCCTCGCTGCCACGGTAGCGAACCGCCACCCGCAGCGGATCGAGGCCGGCGAGCACGTCGAGCTTGGTGATCGCCAGCGCCGAGAGGCGGTTGAGGCGGGTCGCGTAGCGCAGCGCGACCAGGTCGAGCCAGCCGCAGCGGCGCTCGCGACCGGTGGTGGTGCCGAACTCGTGGCCGCGGTCGCGCAGGTGTGCGCCGACCTCGTCGTCGAGTTCGGTCGGGAACGGTCCCGCTCCCACCCGGGTGGTGTAGGCCTTGCACACGCCCCAGACCTCGTCGATGTCGGCCGGCCCCACCCCGGCGCCGACGCAGGCCGCGCCGGCGACCGGGTTCGAGGAGGTGACGAACGGATAGGTGCCGTGGTCGAGGTCGAGCAGGGTCGCCTGGGCGCCCTCGAAGATCACCGTGCCGCCGTCGTCGAGCGCCTCCCAGCACAGGCGCGAGGTGTCGGCGATGTGCGGTTCGAGCCGGTGCCCGTAGCGAAGGTACTCCTCCGTCATCGCGTGCAGGTCGAGCTTCGGGTCGCGCGCGAAAGGTCGCAGGAGCTGCTGCTTGGGCTCCAGCGCCGCCATGATCTTCTTGCGCAGGATCTTCGCGTCGAGCAGGTCCTGGACCCGGATCCCGAGCCGGGCCGACTTGTCCGCATAGCAGGGGCCGATGCCGCGCTTGGTGGTCCCGATCTCGAGCTTGCCGAGCTTCGCCTCGCCCGCGGTGTCGAGCATCACGTGGTAGGGCATGATCAGGTGCGCGTTGGCCGAGACGCGCAGCCCGCCGACGTCCACCCGGCGGCGCCGCAGACTCTCGAGCTCCTCGATCAACACCGAGGGATCGACGACGACCCCGTTGCCGATCACGCACGTCTTGCCGGGATAGAGGATCCCGGAGGGGATCAGGTGGAACTTGAACTCCTCGCCGTCGCGAACGATCGTGTGGCCGGCGTTGTTGCCGCCCTGAAAGCGGACCACCATTGCGGCGCGCTCGGCGAGCAGGTCTACGACCTTACCCTTGCCCTCGTCGCCCCATTGGGTTCCGATGATCACGATTCCCGGCATCCGGCCAGGGATTATGCGGAACGGTCAGTCCACTGGCTGCTGAGCCCGCCTCCACAGGGTTTGCAGACTGGACGCGAGGCGCTCGGGCTCCGCACGGTGGGGAGGGTCGAAATGATGGCGCTCCGCGAAGACCTCCAGTGTGAAGTCCTCGAACAGCTCGCCGGCCCGTTCGGCCGTCCTCCCATGAAAGTCCGGGTTGCTGAGCCCTCCGAGCGCGAAGTAGACCGGCCGGTCGAAGCTCCGCAGTCGGTCGGAGGGAAGGTCATAGGAAGTGAACTCTTCGGTCACCGCCCTGATCCCGGCGGGTCGCTTCGCCATCCAGGGCGGAGGCGGACCGGGGGGAGGGCTCGGAGGCGCCACGCCTTCAGCAAGCTGGAGCCGGACGAAGCGCAGCATCATCTCATCGGGAGGCAGTCCCGCCAGCTCGCGGAAGTCGCGCCAGATCCGGCGCTCGTCATCGCTGATCCCGTCGTTTCCGATCCACGCCGGTTCGAGCAACGCCAGGCTTAGCAGACGGTCGGGGTGGCGGGCGGCGAGCGCGGTCGCGATCGCTCCTCCAGCCGAATAGCCGACCAGGTGAAAGCGCTCGATCCCGCTCGCGTCCGCCTCACGCAGGACACCGTCGATCTCGAGCGCGAGCCCGTAGTCCGAGGGCGACTCGTCGGTCGCATACACCTCGAGGTCCTTGGCGTGCGCCCCGACATCGGGTCCCAGCGCCTCGATCAGGGCTCCGTAGGCGAGATCCTGGGGCAGCACGGCGCCGGGTAACAGGATCGCGTTTGGGCTCACCGCCACCGGCATAGCCTACGTCGCCGCGCTCGGCGCGGGGACGGCGGCTGGAACGTATCGTCGCGGATCCCGGTCAGGCCACGCGGTAGCGCGCGTCGTCGCCGTAGAGCCCGAGCCATTGACACATCTCGGTCAGCCGCGAGACGGTGCGCCTGCCGATCTGATCCTCGAGCTCGGCGACGGGAAGATTGGTGGTCACGATCATCGGCCGGTTGGTCGCGTAGCGCTCGTCGACAATCGCGTAGAGCTGCTCCAGCACCCAGTCGCTCTTCTTCTCGGCCCCGAGGTCGTCGAGGTGCAGCAGATCGACGGAGGTGAGGCGATTGAAGAAGGCGAGGTAGGAGAGCTCGTTCGCGTCGGCGTCGTAGGTCCGCCGAATCCGCGATAACAATCGCGGCAGGGAGTAGATCGCCACCGTGTGCCCCGACTCGATCGCGGCCTTCGAGACGGCCATCGCCAGCGTCGTCTTGCCGGTGCCGATATCGCCCTCGATCCAGAGCCCGCGGCCGGCGGCGATGTTGTCGTCGAGCTGCTCGAGGTACTGGCGAACGCTGACGATCGCCTTACGGAACTGTGGCTTGCGCTCCATGTCGGCCAGCGGCGGACGATCGAAGCCGACGCCCTGGTACTTGGCGGGCAGCACCGAGCGCACGCCGCGCGTTCGCGCCTGCTGGATTCGCCGCTCGCGGCAATCGCACGGGCGAGCAGAATCGTCCGCGTCGACGATCCAGCCGCTGCCGTCACAGATCCCCAGCGGGCAGGAGCGGGGCAGCCTTTCGACCGCGCCCGTCACCCGTCCGCGACATCCACGAGCGGCGGGTCCTCCCCGGCCGCACGGCCGACCGGGCGATCGGCGCGCGATAGGGTCGCGAACGAGGCGTACTTGTCCTGGAACACGAGCTGAACGGTGTCGATCGGACCGTTGCGGTTCTTGCGCACGATCAGCTCGGCGATGTTCTCCAGCTTCGCCCGCTCCTCGGAATCGACCTCGCCGTCGTCGAAGTTCTTGTAGTAGTCCTCGCGATAGATGAACGCGACCAGGTCGGCGTCCTGCTCGAGGTTGCCCGACTCGCGCAGGTCGGAGAGGATCGGGCGCTTGTCGCGCCCGGTGCGCTGCTCCGGGGCGCGCGAGAGCTGCGAGAGCGCGACCACCGGGACCTTGAGCTCGCGGGCGAGGATCTTCAACCCGCGGCTCATCTGCCCGACCTGCTCGACGCGGTTGACGCGCGGATCCTCGGCCCGCATCAGCTGGATGTAGTCGATGATGATCAACGCCAGGCCGCCGGAGCCGCCCGACCTTTCCTGGGCGTGCAGCCGCCTCGCCTTCGCCCGTAGATCGAGCATGCCGAGGTCCGATGACTCGTCGATCCACAGCGGCGCGCTCTCGAGGTCGTTGCAGACGCGCAGCACCTTGGCCCATTCCTTCTCGCCGACCTGGCCCTTGCGCAGCTTGTCGCTCGGGATCCGCGCCCGCTTGGCGATCAGGCGCTGGGCGAGCTCCGCGTCGGACATCTCGAGCGAGAAGAAGGCGACCGGCCGCCGCTCCTTGACCGCGACGTGCTCGGCGATGTTGGCGACGAAGCCCGACTTCCCCATCCCCGGCCGGGCGGCGAGGATGATCAGGTTGCCCGGCTGAAAGCCGCCCGTGATCGCATCGAAGTCGCGGAAGCCCGACGGCGTCCCGGTGACCTCGGCGCTCCCGGTCGCCAGCTCCTCGAGCCGGTCAA
Organism: Solirubrobacterales bacterium; assembly: GCA_021155855.1. GTDB lineage: Bacteria > Actinomycetota > Thermoleophilia > Solirubrobacterales > 70-9 > WHSW01. Next base: position 2,856 of record JAJNAZ010000029.1, on the reverse strand, counting down.
CCTCGCGCGAGAGGATGTCCTTGAGCACGTGAAAGTCCTCGACCTGCTCCTCGTGGGCGACGTTGAAGAGCAGGCGCTCGGCCCGTTCGGCGAGCTCGATCGGCTCGCCCTCGCGCTGGTGGACCGACCGTTGGATCGTGTGCGAGGCGGTCAGCAGGCGCCGCAGGAGCGAGTTCTGCTTCACGATCCGGGCGTAGTGGCGGGCGTTGCCGGGGACGGGCACGGTCGAGGCGAGCTGCGAGACGGCGTCGCGCCCGCCCGCCTCCTCGAGCTCGCCCTGCTGGGAGAGCAGCTCGGAGACGGTGAGCGCGTCGACCGGCTCGCTGCGCTCGTAGAGGCGCTTGATCGCCTGGAAGACGAGCCGGTGGCGCTCGCGGTAGAAGTCCTCGTCGGCGAGGCGAACGTCGAGGATGACCGGGTTCATCGCCCCCTCGGAGACCATCAGCGCCCCGAGAACCGACTCCTCGGCCTCGAGGTTCTGCGGCGGAACGTGTGCCTCGACGGTGCTCATGCCTCTCGGTTTAGAGGCTCCGGCGGCGGCAAATCGCCCCCTCGCGGCCCCTGGGTCGAGCAAACCACAGGCGCCGCCGTGGCGCAGGAGCGGTTCCCGCTAACTAGGGGAGTTACTTCGTGTCGCGGCTGAACGGGAGAGCCCGCGGCTCGTTGGAGGACTGGGTTCCCCCGGGGCCCAAACCTTCACCCGAATCAGCGCGATCGGCGCGGCGTCGCGCAGGGCGAGGCGAAGGCTCCGGTGAACGCCTACTTCGCTTCCGCGACGATCGTCTTCACGCGGGCGGTGGCACCGCCGGAGACCTCGATCTCGATCATGTAGGTGCCGATCTCACGGATCGGCTCGTCGAGGCGGATCTTCTTGCGGTCGACGCGCAGGCCACGCGCCTCCGAGATCGCCTCGGCGATCTCGGCGTTGGTGACCGAGCCGTAGAGCTTGCCGTCCTCGCCGGCGCGGTGCTGGATCGTGAGCACGGTCTTGGCCAACAGGGCCGCCGTCTCCTCGGCCCGCTCGGCGGCCTCCTGCGCGGCGCGCTCGGCCGCCTCGCGACGGCGCTGGGCCTCCTGCAGCGAGGCGTCGGTGGCCGGCTGGGCGAGCCTTCTCGGCACCAGGTAGTTGCGCAGGTAGCCGGGCGAGACGTCGACCGCGTCCCCGGCGGCGCCGAGCTCGTCGACGTCCTTGAGCAGGATCGCCTGCGCCATCGTCGCTACCGCTCGCCGACGTAGGGAAGCAGGGCGAGCTCGCGGGCGCGTCGAATCGCGAGGCCGAGCTGCTGCTGGTGGCGGCGCGAGAGGCCGGTCACGCGGCGCGAGCGGACCTTGCCGCGATCGGAGATGAACCGGCGCAGCGTCGCCAGGTCCTTGTAGTCGATGTTCTCGACGTTGATCCGGGTGTACTTGCGCGGCCGGTAGCGGTCGCCGAAGCGACCGCGGCGGCGGCCGCCCGTCTGCTGGGGCTGCTGGCGTTGCTTTCGAGCCATCGGGAGCCGGGCATGATAGAGCCTCGTTCGCCGGGCGAGGCGCCGAGCCGCGACTCCGCGGCGGGCTCGCCGGCCGTGCGCGTGGGTGGCTCGGCTAGAAGGGGATGTCGTCGTCGGAGGCGCCGACCGCGGACGGCTGGGAGCCCTCGAAGTCCGAGGTGTCGGCCGGGACGTCCGACTGCGCCGCCTCGTAACCGTTGCCGTTGCCCTGCCCGCCGCCATCGCGGCTGCCGAGGAACTGGACCCGGTCGGCGACGATGTCGATGCTCTGACGCTTGCCGGAGCCGTCCGAGGCTTCCCACTCGCGCCAGTCGAGCCTGCCGTCGATGGCGACCGGGCGGCCCTTCGACAGGTAGGTGGCGCAGTTCTCGCCCTGCGCGCCCCAGACCTTGACGTTGAAGTAGTTTGGCTTGTCGACCCAGTTGCCGCTCTCGTCCTTGCGGCTCGAGTTCACCGCCACGCGCAGCTCACAGACGCTCGTGCCGCTGGGCAGGCTCTTGAGCTCCGGATCGCGGGTCAGGTTGCCGGTGATGATCACTCTGTTGATGTTCGTGCCAGCCACTTGAATCAGCCTCTCTCGAAGTTCGTTTGATCGTTGCCCAGTCTAAGCAGGGGATCGGCGCGTTCTCGCCCCCCGGGTGAGCGAAAGGCGGAAGCTGCGGGTTTACTCGGCCGGCGTCGAGGATTCGGCCCGTTGGTCGGCCGCCGGCTCCGCGGGAGCGGGCTTGGCCGCCGGGGCGGTCGCCGCGGCGGCGGCCGGCGCAGAGGCGGCCGTCGGAGGCCCGGGGTCGGGGGCGCGATCCTCGTACTCGTCGCGACCGCGCCCGCGGCGAGCACCGGGGCCACGACTCGGACCCGAGCCGGCCAGAGAGACCGGCGGCGGCGGCTCGATCACCGGTGACGCGGGATCGACCTTGAAGATGCGAAAGCGCAGTACGCCGTCGGTGATCTTCAAATTGTGGTCGAGCTCGTCCAGCAACGGGCTCTCGGTCTGGAAGCGGAAGAAGCGGTAATCGGCCTCGGTCCGCTGACGGATCTCGTAGGCGAGCTTGCGCATCCCCCAGGCTTTCTCGGCCTTGAGGTCGCCGCTCGACTCGATTCGCCTGCGTGCCTCCGAGGCGATCTGGTCGCGACGCTCGTCCGGCGCCTCCGGATCGAGCATCAGCACTAGTTCGTAATCAGGCGTTTCGGTTGGCAAAGCGGCGGGTGACTATAGCGACAGCCAGCCGCCCGAGCGGGGGCGCGCGCGCTGCCGGCGGGCTTGTAGGCGGCCGATGGATCGCACCCGGATACGGTGGAGCAACGTCGGCCGCCTGGCGGCCGCCCTCGGCGGTGCGGCGGCCCTGATCGCGGTCCTCCCCGGGTT
>JAJNAZ010000052.1 GCA_021155855.1 Solirubrobacterales bacterium | reverse complement strand
CTCGAGGATCGCCTCGTGCTCGGCGATCGAGCGGCCGATGCTGCCGCGCAGCTCCAGCGAGCGAGCCTGATAGCGACCCGTCTGATCCATCAGCAGGCGATACATCTCGTGCAGCTTGCGGTTCTGAGACGCGGTGACGAAGAGATCGTGGAACTCGCCGTTGGCGTTGAAGAAGGCGTTCACCTCGTCGCGCTCGACGTGCTCGGCCATCCGCCGGTGCAGCTCGCGCAGCCGGGCGAGATCGTCCGCCTCCAGCCGCGGCACCGCGAGCCGGATCGCGAGCGTCTCCAGCGCCTCGCGGACCTGGTAGGCGTCGAGGAACTCGTCCGCGGTCAGCTCGGTGACGATCGCCCCCCGGCGGGGGGTGATCGCGACCAGGCCGTCGCTCGCCAGCCGCCCGAGCGCCTCGCGGATCGGGCCGCGGCTGACCCCGAGTGACTCCGCCAGCGCCGTCTCGCTGAGCACGGTCCCCGGGGCCAGCTCGCCGGAGAGGATGTCCTCGCGAAGCCGGTCGCGGACCTGCTCCCAGAGCGTCCGGTTTTCGACCGGGCGAGCCGCGGCTTGCTCGTCAGGGCCGGCTTCGCTGCTGCTTGTGGCGGGGGTGTCGGTGCTCAATCGCTCGACCCTGGACGCGCTGCGACCATCGCCGCTGGTAACTGTCAGTTGTCAACAGTTAGCAGTTAGTCTAACATCGGCCTCGGTGATCGGCAAGGCGGTTGGACACCGCGCAGGCGCAGGAAGTTGAGGTGATCGTCGACCCGCACATGCACGTCGGCGAGTTCCCGCTCTTCGACGTCTCCCTCGACGAGCCGGGCCTCATCGCCCTGTTCGAGGAGTTCGACTACGAGGCCGGGATCGTCTTTCACCCCGACAACGCGCTCACCCGCGGGATCGTCGAGCGGGTGCCGAACGCGTGGGCCCTTTACTGGGCCAACCCGCGCCAGCCGGGCTACGCCGAGGAGGCGGCCGAGTTCCTCGAGCACCCGAAGTTCCTCGGGGTGAAGATGCACCCGCTGCTCGACGGCTATCACCCCAACGACCCGAGCGTCCACCCGCTCGCCGCGTTGCTGGTCGAGCGGCAAATGCCGGTGCTGATCCACTGCGGGCATCCGATCTTCACCCTGCCGTGGAGCATCGAGGAGTTGGCGGTCGAGTTCGGTGAGCTTAGGATCATCCTTGGGCACATGGGCCATGGCAACATCGTCTACATCAACGGGTCGATCGACGTCGCCGAGCGCAACCCGAACGTCTATCTCGAGACCTCGGGGATGCCGATGCACTCGAAGATCCGCACCGCCTTCGAGCGGGTCGGATCCGAGCGGGTGATGTACGGCTCCGACGCCCCGTTTCACGATCCCGGCGTCGAGCTGCGCAAGGTCGAGGTCAGCGGCCTCGACGAGCGGGCGCGGCGACGGGTGCTCGGGCTCAACGCCCGCAAATTGTTCTTCGGCAGTGACGACGCGCCGGTCTCGGCGCTCAATTGAATGGAGAGGGTCATGGACGTACAGCGCGGCGGATTTCAACGGGGACGAGGCGGGCGATGGGGGCGCGGAGCGCGGTTGCTCGCCCTGCTCGCGGTTCTGATGCTCGGCGGCGTCGCCGCCGGTTGCGGCAGCGACGACGACGACGACGAGGGCGACGGCGGCGGCGAGGCGCCGATCTCGAAGTTCGCGATCGTCGCCCCCGAGAAGGGCAACGACTACGGCTGGAACCAGCAGGGGGTCGAGGCGGCCGAGCAGGTCGCGAGCGACCTCGGGATCGAGGTCGAGGTCGCCGACAACGCCGGTTACGAGGACGTCTCGCCGATCCTGCGCGAGCTCTCGACCACCGCCGGCGCCGAGTTCGTCGTCGCCCAGGCCTCCGGCTACAACACCACCGCGCCCGACGTCGCCGCGCAGACCGGGGTGCCCGAGCTCGTCTGGGACAACCCCGAGGCGAACATTCCGGAGACCTCTGCCACCGCCGGCACCGCCAGCCAGGAGGGCGCCTATCTCGCCGGCGTGCTCGCCGCGAAGACGAGCGAGAGCGGCAACCTCGGGATCGTGATCTCGGCCGACGACACGAACTGGAACAAGCAGGCCGGCGGCTTCGTCGCCGGGGCCCGCTCGGAAGACCCGGATGTCGAGATCAACCTCGCCCAGATCGGGCAGGCCGGCTATGCGGACACCGCGGGCGGCAAGCGGGTCACCGAGGCGGTGATCGCCGACGGCGCCGACGTCGTCTTCGGCATGGGCGACGGCTCGTCGTTCGGGATGCTGCAGGCGGTCGAGGCGGCCGACGGCGTCACCTTCATCGACGTGATCGGCGACAAGACCTCGATCGACGACCAGGGCGTGCTGCTCTCGTCGGTGCTTTGGAGCTTCGATGGCCTCTATCAGGACGCGATCGACGACATCGGCGCCGGCACCTTTGGTGAGGAGGGCTATGAGCTCGACCTCGAGAACGGAGGCATCTCGCTGCTGCAGACCGATCTCATCGACGATGAGACCTGGAATCAGCTCGAGGACACCAAGCAGCAGATCATCGACGGCGAGATCAAGGTGCCGCTGACCGAGGACAAGGCCCAGGTCGAGGACCTGATCGCGCAGGGCTGAGGACGAATGACGCGGCCGGGCCCGGGCTCCCCGGGGCCGCGGCCCGGCCGCAGGATCTTGAAGTGGGCGCCGACAGCGACAACCGACGCGGGACGCAGCCGGCGCCGCTCTGCGAGCTGCGCGGGATCACCAAGGTCTTTCCCGGGGTGGTCGCCAACGACGGCATCGACCTCGACGTCCGTGCCGGCGAGGTGCACGCGCTGCTGGGCGAGAACGGGGCCGGCAAGTCGACCCTGATCAACATCCTCTCGGGGATGTACCGGCCCGACGCCGGCAGCACCAGCTTCGAGGGCCGGCCGGTCCAGATCGACTCGCCCCGGGCGGCGATCGAGCTCGGGATCGGGACCGTCTATCAGCACCTGACCCTGGTGCCGACGCTGAGCGTGCTCGAGAACCTGATGCTCGGCTCGCAGGGGGGCACCGGCAGGCTCGACCTCGAGGGCGCGCGCGAGCGCTTCGCCGAGCTCGCGCGGCTGCTCGGGGTCGACTTCGCCCCCGGCGCCCGCGCCGGCGCGCTGGCGCTCGGCCAGCAGCAGCAGGTCGAGATCATGAAGGCGCTCTGGCGCCAGGACTCGCGGGTGCTGATCCTCGACGAGCCGACCTCGATGCTCACCCCGCAGGGCTACGAGGAGCTGCGCGGCGTGCTCGAGAACCTGAAGTCCGAGGGGCTGGCGGTGATCCTGATCACCCACAAGCTGCACGAGGCGATCGAGCTCGGCGACCGGGTGACGGTGCTGCGCGCCGGGCGCGTGGTCGGCTCGCTCGCGCCGGAGGAGCTGCGCGGGCGCTCCGAGCGGGAGCTCTCGGCGCGGATCGTCGAGATGATGTTCGGCGAGCAGGCGGCCGAGCTTGCCGACGCGGTCGAGGTCGAGGCGACCCCGGTGCGGCGCAACCTCCCGCGCCGCGAGCTCGGCGAGGTCGCGCTCGCGGTCCGCGGGCTGGCGCTCGACGGCGACGAGGACGCGGTCGGGCTGCGCGACGTCACGGTCGAGGTCCGGACGGGCGAGATCGTCGGCGTCGCCGGGGTCGACGGCAACGGACAGCGCGAGCTGGCGGAGCTGATCGCCGGCCAGCGCGGCTCGCGCGTCGGCGAGGTGCTGCTGTTCGGCGAGGACGTGACCCGGCTCGGGGTCGGCGAGCGCGAGCGCCGCGGGCTGCGCTACGTCACCGACGATCGGATCGGCGAGGGCATGGTCGCCGACCTCGACGTGGCGATGAACGCGGTCCTGAAGCGGATCGGCAGGCGCCCGTTCTGGCGCGCCGGCGCCGAGCGCCGCGACGAGATCGACCGCTTCGCCGAGGGCCTCGTCGAGCGCTACAACGTCCGGACCCCCGACGTCCGCACCCGCCTCGCGACCCTCTCGGGCGGCAACGTGCAGAAGCTGCTTTTGGCGCGCGAGCTCGCCGGCGAGCCGCGGGTGGCGGTCTTCAACAAGCCCACCCACGGGCTCGACGTGCGCACGGCCGAGTTCGTCCGCGACCAGATCCGCGAGGCTGCCGCCGCGGGGCTGGCGGCGCTGGTGATCTCGACCGAGATCGAGGAGCTGGTCGACCTCTGCGACCGGATCGTGGTCATCTCGCGCGGCGAGCTCACCGGCGAGGTCGAGAACACGCCCGGGGTCGAGGAGCGGGTCGGGGCGCTGATGGTCGCCCGGTCGGGGAGCGCCTCGTGATCGCTCGCGCGGCGCGACTCGGCGAGGCGACCCTGACCGCGGCGGTCCCGATCGTGCTCGCCCTGGTCGTCAACGGGATCCTGCTCGCGGCGCTGGGGCGCGACCCGTTCACCTTCTACGCCGACATGTTCAACCGCGGCCTGATCCAGTGGGAGGGCTTTCAGGAGAGCATCATCCGCAGCGCGCCGCTGCTCCTGATCGCCGCCGGCCTGATCGTCGCCTTCCGCGCCAACCTCTGGAACCTCGGCGGCGACGGCCAGTTCCTGCTCGGCGCCGCGTTCACCGCCGGCTTCGCCCCCTCGCTGCTCGAGTCGCTCGGGGTCTGGCCGATGCTGCTAGCAACGATGGCGATCGCGGCGCTCGCCGGCGGCGCCTGGACGCTGATCCCGGCGCTCTTGCGTGGCCGCTACGGGGTCAACGAGATCATCACCACGCTGATGATGTCGTTCATCGGCATCGGGGTCGCCAACGTGCTCGTCAAGGGCCCGTTCATGACCGAGGTCGGCGGGGTCGCGCGCACCGACGTGGTCCCGTTCGACGAGCGCTTTCCGCTGCTCTTCGACACCCGCATCCATCTCGGCTTCGTGATCGGCGTCGTCGCCCTGCTCGCCGTCCACGTGCTGATGACCCGCACCTCGCTCGGCCTGCGGCTGCGGATCCTCGGCGCCAGCCCGCGCGCGGCGCTGCACGCCGGGCTGCGCCCGGTGCGGCTGACGGTGATCGCGTTCGCGCTCAGCGGCGCTTTGATCGGGCTCTCGGGCTCGGTCGAGATCCTCGGCGTGCAGGGCTCGTTTCGCGCCGACTTCAACCCCGCCTACGGCCTGCTGGTGATCCCGCTCGTCTTCCTCGCGCGCCTGAACGCGATCGGCTCGCTGGTGTTGGTGATCGTCTTCTCGGTGATCCAGATCGGCGGCGAGTCGGCGGCCCGCGAGGCCGAGATCACCAGCGACGTGCTCTTCGTCCTCGTCGGGCTGATGCTGCTGTTCATGGCGCTGACCGAGTACTGGCGCGCCCGCCGCGGCCGGCGGATGCGCTTCGTGCCGCCCGAGCTCGCCGAGCGCCTGCGCCCAGCTGCGGGCGACGGCGGAGGGGTCGGCGGCGAGCCGCGGCCGGCGATCGGGGCCAGGGAGATGGGCTCGCGATGAGCGATCTGCTGAGCCAGGAGTTCCTCACCGCGCTGATCTCGGGCGGCCTGGTGGCGGCGATGCCGCTGCTGTTCGCGAGCCTCGGCGAGCTCGTCTCCGAGCAGGCCGGGGTGCTCAACGTCGGCCTCGAGGGCTACATGCTGTTCGGCGCCTTCCTCGCCTTCGTGATCGCCTACAACACCGGCTCGGAGTGGCTCGGGCTGGCGGCCGGGATCGTCGCCGGGGCGGTCGGGTCGCTGCTGATGGTCGTCTTCTCGGTCCGCATGCGGCTCGACCAGATCGTGATCGGGATCGCGATCATCCTGCTCGCCGAGGGCGCCACCAGCCTCCTATTCGACGCCAGCTACGCCGAGTCGCGACCCAGCCTCGGCACCCCCTCCGAGCTCGCGATCCCGCTGCTGAAGGAGATCCCGATCCTCGGCGAGAGCGTCTTCAGCCAGCACCCGATCGTCTACGTCGGGATCGCGCTCGCCTTCGTCGTCGGCTGGATCCTGAAGCGCACCTCCGCCGGGCTCAGCATCAGGGCCGCGGGCGAGCGCCCCGAGGCGCTCGACGCCGCCGGCGTCAGCGTCACCGCGACCCGCACCTGGGCGACCCTGTGCGCGGGCGGGCTCGCCGGGCTCGGCGGCGGCTATCTGGCGATCGTCGGCGCCGGCAGCTTCACCCCGTTCATCACCCAGGGCGCCGGCTTCATCGCGATCGTGATCGCGATGCTGTCGCGCGGGGTGGCGCCGTGGACGATCGTCGGCGCGGTGCTGTTCGGGATGTCGCTCTCGATCGCCACCGCGCTGCAGCTGATCGGGGTCGAGATCCAGACCGACTACGTGCAGATGCTGCCGTTCATCGCCGTGATCGTCGTCCTGGTGCTGTTCGCCCGCCGCAGCTATCTGCCCTCGGCGCTTGCGCTGCCGTACGTGCGCGGGGAGAAATGAGAGCAAACTGATGAGAGCACTTAGACGCGGACGAGGAGAGAGCCATGCATGAGCCAGACTTCACGCTCAGCGCCGGTCCGACGATGTCATCGCTGCGGGTCCAGCAGGCCCAGGGGCGGCCGATGATCTTCGACTATGACCCGGTCTTCCAGGAGCGCCTCCGGGAGACCGAGCGCCTGGTCGCCGAGCTCTTTCGGACCACCAAGGACGTGGTCCTGATGCAGGGCGAGGCGGTGCTCGGGATCGAGGCCGCGGCGCGCGGCGTCGTCACGCCGGGGCTCAAGTGCCTCAACCTCGTCTCCGGCGTGTACGCGAAGTGGTTCGGCGCCTGGCTGCGCGACTACGGGGCCGAGGTGGTCGAGGTCGAGGTCCCCTAC
>JAJNAZ010000028.1 GCA_021155855.1 Solirubrobacterales bacterium | reverse complement strand
AGCGCCGAAAGAGAAATGAGTCCGACTCAGCGAACTGGGAGCCGGGGAAGGTGGTGATGCCGCTGGCTTGACAGCAGGACGACCATCAAAGAGAAAGCGGCACTCTGGAAGAGTCCAACCATGCCCGCCGGGGCCGAATCAGGGACAGCGTCTGAGCTCATCGACGCGAAGATCGAGGAACTGGCCGACTGGCGCGGAGAGACGCTCTCCCGAATCCGTCGGCTCATCCATCAGGCTGTTCCCGAAGTCGTCGAAGAGATCAAATGGCGGAAGCCGTCGAACCCATTCGGCGTCCCGGTTTGGTCCCACGACGGGGTCATTCTCACCGGCGAGATCTACAAGGACAAGGTGAAGCTCACCTTCTTCAAGGGCGCCTCCCTCGAGGATCCAGCCGGCCTGTTCAACTCCAGCCTCGAGGGCAAGACGAGGCGCGCCATCGACCTTCACCAGGGAGATGACATGGACGAGGAGGAGTTCAAAGCCCTCGTCCGTTCTGCAGCCCAGCTAAACGCGTCGTAGCCCGCGACTGGAGCACCGCTTCGGACGAATAGTGCTACTCGTCATCCAAGGCGACACTTGAACTATTCCGACAGCCCAGCGGCTTCGAGGGCCTCCGCATGAGTCAGAAAGTCGCGGACGCGAACGATCTTCCCCGCTCGAAAGTCAAAGACTTCTCCGAGTTCCTGACTGAACTCGATGCCGGTCGTTCGGGCGGTCAGGTCCATGTGACCGAGCGCGAGGACCGACTCGCCGAGGTCGCGGAAGACCTGAGGCCGGTTGGTGAGGCGTTCCCATGACTCGCCGCGGTCCTCCCTCCAAACCTTTCGCGCGCCGTCATGACCTCGGTAAGTCGTTGCCTTTCCCTCGAGGCCCGGCTCGATCGCAGGGTGCCACTCGACGTCGGTATCGAGCTCGGCCAAAAAGGCGTCCAGATCATCGGCATTCCACGCCTCGATGGCGCGTTTGACGGCCTCGACGTTCTCCTTCGACATCGCCCGTGCAGTATCTCGCGGAAGTGCGCCTTCCCATGCAAAGCGGCACCTCTGCTTTCCGCGAGAGCGGGCGCCTTCCGGCCCTGCACCGCGTCGATCCCGTTGTCTGGTTGGTCGCACGCCGGCGGAGTCCGCGTTGATCGTCGGCAGCGCCGGCTTCGTCCCGTCGCTTGGCGCCACGTTCGTGGCGCGCTCGCACCCCCGACCTAGCATGCAGGACCAGGTAGCGTGCAGGCGGTGAGCGCGAAGCGGGGATCTTCGTCGCTCCGTTCGACGAGCTGGTCGATCCGAAGGTGTTGGCCGCGCTCGCCGCGAGCGCCGAGGAGCACGGCTGGGACGGGTTCTTCGTGTGGGACCACGTGCGCTACCGGCCGCCGGTGCGGGCGGTCGCCGATCCCTGGGTGGCGCTCGCCGCGGTGGCCTCCGACACCGAGCGGATTCGCCTCGGCCCGTTGGTCACCCCGCTCTCGCGGCGGCGGGTCCATAAGCTGGCGCGCGAGACGGTCACGCTCGACCTGCTCAGCCGCGGCCGCCTCACCCTCGGTGTTGGGCTCGGCAGCGATCGCAACGACGAGCTGGAGCCGTTCGGCGAGGTCGTCGATCCGCGCGAGAGGGCGCGGCTGCTCGACGAGGGACTCGACCGGCTCAGCGCCTACTGGGGCGGCGAGTTCGAGCCGCGGCCCACGCAGTCGCCCCGGATCCCGGTGTGGGTAGCCGCCCGCTGGCCCAGCCGCCGGCCCGTGCGCCGGGCGGCCCGCTGGGACGGACTCTTCCCGATCGAGCTGCCCGGCCCCCAGGCGCTCACGGAACTCCGTGAGGAGGTTCGCGATCTCAGGGCCGAGGCGGGGCGGGACGGGCCGTTCGAGCTCGTTGTCGACCTTCCCCCCGGCTCGGCGATCGACCGGTGGGAGAAGGCCGGCGCGACCTGGATCCTCGCGGACTTCGGCCTCCAGCCCCGAGAGCGCGAGGTGCGCGCGACGATCGAGGCGGGCCCGCGCTAGCGCGCAGCCGCGGTGCCCGCGCGGCCGGCCCATCGACCCGGCCCCGGATCGGAGCCAGACCGCCGCCAGCCGCGGCCAGCTCGCGCCTATCTCAACCGGGGCCTGGGCGCATGTTGTCAACCTCATAGCGGCGTCGCCGGGCGGTGATCAACCAGGAGTGCGAATCGAGGACCACGCCGCGCTCGTCGCTGTAGTGCGCCGCGAGCGTCTCGCGCAGGCGCTCGACGGTACGAGCCGCCTCGCCGTCGCTCAGGCTCGCAAGGGCCGCGCTCACGTTCTGAAACCCCCGGACGAACGCGAGCGCGGCGTCGAGGTCTCGTCCGTAGAGGACCGGCTCGTGGACGTCCTCGAAGCGGATGGCGTCAAAGCCGGCGCGCTCGAGGATGCGCGCGGTGGCTTCGGCATCGCCGAGCGAGAACGGGTCCGCGCCCGGCGGCGGTGGCCGCGCCGCGTCGCCGAGCGCGGTGTCGATCGCCCGCGCCCATTGGTTGTGCTCGCGTCGCTGCCAGACGAGCAGGAGCAGGCGCGCCTCGGGTCGAAGGGCGGCGGCGATGTTGGCGAAGGCGGCGATCGGATCGGAGAAGAACATCGTCCCGAAGCGGCTGATCGCCACGTCGAAGGCGGCGGGGTCGAAGCGATGCACCTGGGCGTCGTCGAACTCGTACCGGACGTTGTCGAGCCGTTCGGCCGCCGTCAGCTGACGGGCGCGCTCAAGCATCGCCTCGGAGACGTCGACGCCAACGACGCGGCCCGGCGCCGCGGCGCGCGCCGCCTCGCGAGTCGTCAGCCCGGTTCCGCAGCCGATGTCGACCACCTGATCACCGGGGCTGATCGCGTAGGCGGCGCGCAGGTGCTCGTGGTGAGCGCGCAGCTCGGCGTCGTAGAAGTCCAGGCTCATCGGCGAGGACACCGACGCGATGCTATGGACTGGGGCAGCGCGCCCGCGATCACGTCCTCGAACTGGGCGGCGACCTCGAGCAGCGGCCCCGGTGGCTACCCGCCCGGCGAGGCGATCGCAGCTCGCCTGATCGTCGTCGCCGCGGCCGGCGTTGGTGGTGGCAGTGTCAGCCGTCGTCACCGCCGTCTTTCGACCCGGGTTCATGAGGACCCCTCATCGGGGGTCTTGTGATGATCGGACTCACATCCGCAACGCTCGGCGCACTTGCCGGCGCGATTCTCGACAAGCTCGCGGCCACGTGCTGCTCTCACTCGGCTGGCTGGCGGCGCTGCCTGAGGCGGCCCTCAGTCAGCGTCAGCGTAATGCTCGGGGTCGGACGCGAACTCGGCGGCACACCTGAGCGAACAGAACCGGTACTCGCGCCCCTCGTACGTGAGCGCACCCGCGGAATGGTTCTCGCTGATCGCCATTCGGCATACCGGGTCGATCGGGACCGCGCCGGTGTTCGCCCCGACCCGCACCGCCTGGTAGACGACGACCGGTCGCTTCACGTTCTTGAGCCGTAGCTCGCCGTGCCTGCGTAGTTCGATCCCCTCGAGCTCGGACGCAGCTGCCCGAGTGGCCTCCGTCAGCAGGACCTCTCCCCCGCCGGCCGCTCCCGAGACACGCGCCGCAACGTTGACCGCTGCGCCGAACCAATCCCCGCCACGCTTAATCGCCTGGCCCGTGTTCATGCCGACCCGCACGACGGGGAATCCCTCTTTGGCCTCGACGCCCTCGAGGATGCGCACGCCGAGCTCCACGCTCGCATCAGCCTTTTCGCAGCGAAGCATCACCGCATCGCCGATCGTCTTGATCTCCTCAGCACGAGGGGACAAAAGCAAAGCACGGACGACGTTGCAGAACTCGGCGGCCATGTCCGCGGCCCGCTCGTCGCCATGCGCCTCGGTCAGCGCAGTAAAGCCGGCCAGGTCAGCGAACAGAAAGGTCGATTCCACCGCTGCTCCCCGAGCTGACTGCTAACCGACGGGTGCGCGCCAATGGCGCAACCGGTTGGCGTTCATGACCACCGACAGCGAGCTGGCAGCTATCGCGGCGGCGGCGATCATCGGGCTGAGCTGAGGGAAAAAGGACACGGCAGCGATCGGGACCCGAGGGCGTTGTAGCCGAAGGCGAAGACGAACAGCCACGCGCCGGTGCAGCTCGGCGAGCGAGGTCTCCTCCTCGAGCTCGGCCAAGGCGCGGTACGTGTAAGCGCCGTCCGTCTCCCCCTGCCAGAACTCGCAACAGCGCTCGCTCGCACCCATCATCGGCAGCCCATCGTATGGAGAGTGCGCGATTATGTGGTGGCCTCGTCCGCGGTTCAGGAGAGCGAACGGGCAGCAAACGCGCCCGCCTGCCTCCTGCAGGAGCGCTTGCTCTCCGTGAGCGCCCGCTATAGGGTCGCCCGAGGCACGACCGATGAGCGAGCGCCCAGGATCGCCGCCCCGGTCCGGGCCGACCAAAGCGAGAGGGGACAGGATGCCCGCCAAGCTTCAGCCTTACGCTGCCCCAGCGACGCTCGTCTCGCTGGCCGGGATCCTCGCCCTCGCGATCGCCGGCGCCATGGCCCTGGACAGCGGTCGAGCGCTCGCGAGCCATGTGATCTGCGGCGACACGATCACCGCAGACACGACGCTCGACAGCGACCTCGTCGACTGCCCGAACAACGGGATCGTGATCGGGGCCGACGACATCACCCTCGATCTGAACGGCCACACAGTGAGCGGCGACGGCGAGGAGTTCAAAGCATGTCCCGAGGACGAGTTCTGCGACGTCGGGCTGCTCAACGACGGCCACGATGGCGTCACCCTGAAGGACGGCTCCGTGCGCCAGTTCGCGAGCGGGGCCCTCGTATCCAGGGGCCCGCGACAACCGCGTGCTGGACATCTCCTCCAAGGAGAACGTGTTCGGCTTCGTGCTCGGCGCTGCGGCCCACAGCCTGATCCGTGACAGCTCGGGGAGCCATAACCCGGCCCCCGACGGGGACGGTCTGTGCTTGTTCGGCTCGCATGACCTGCGCATCGTGGACAACTCGTTCCGGCACAATTTCCAGCCCGGGATCCACGTCGCCGATTCCGATGACAACCGGATCAAGGGGAACCTGATCTCACACTCCGGGCCCGGAATCAGCTTGGAGCGAGCTGACCGCAATCGGGTGCGGCGTAACCGATTCGTCCGAAACGGTGCCGGCCTCATCGTTGCCCCCGGCAGCCGAAACGTGATCGCCCGCAACCGATTCTCCCGCGACGGAGACGGGATCGCGATCGAGAAGGGACGGAGAAATCTGGTTGAGCGCCGTCGGCGCCGGAGACGACGGCTTCGACGTCGAGAGCCGCTCGACCAGGCTCACCAAGAACAGGGCCGTGCGCAACGCCGACCTCGGCATCGCGGCCCTGCGCGGCGTGATCGACGGCGGCGGAAACGCCGCCCGCCACAACGGGGACCCGGGCCAAAGCACGCACCTCTCGTGTACGTAAGCCCAACCCGCAAGCACGAACCTCATTAGAGGCTCCATGAGCGGGACGGTGAACCCCTGCTCCTCCCATGCGCTACTCCCGCAGCCCGGCGGCTTCGAGGGCTTCTGTCTTGCTCCGGAACACCCTCAAGAAGCTCCCTCGCCCTTCACGCACCGTCCAGAGCTGGACCAGGTCGCGATCGAGAGCCACGCCGGTGTCGCGCATGCTGGCCGTTTCGTGCATCACCACTACGACCTGGTCGCCCGCGTCGATCAGCTCCTTCAGCTCCGCCGAGTAGTCGGTCCACCCGCTCAGGTAGGTGGCCATCATGTCCGTCATCAAGGCGTCGCGCCCTCGACCCTGGTTCGGGACGTCGGGGACCGGATGCGTGGAGATGTCCCAGCCGATGTCCGGGTCGATCGTCTCGAGCCAGGCGTCGAATTCACCGCTCAGCCACAGGTCGAGCGATCTGCGTACGAGCTCGACGTTTTCCTGCGACATCGCCGCCCAGTATCTCGCTCTGGCCGTGACTTAGCCGAGGGGGGTAGTGCGTCAGGCGGCCACAACGAGCAGGAGTAGCGCTCGCAGCCCCTGCCCAACTCCGACCGAGGCGACGAACCTCAGCTCAGGCCAACGAGATGTTGTGGTTGCCGCTGATCAGGCCGTCGGGGTCGTAGCGGCGCTTCACGTCGCGCAGCCGCTCCAACGTCTCGGGGGCGAAGATCGCCTCAATGTCGGTCGGGCGGTCAGCGAAGTTGAGGTAGCAGCTCTCGGTCGACCAGGGCTCGAGCGCCTCACAGACGGCGTCTAACTGCCGGTTGATCGCCTCCCCCATCTCCGGGCTCATCGGCAGACCGATGCCGCAGAACACGTACTCGGCGTCGAGGTGTGACAGCGCACCGGCCCCCTCCCTCGACTCGCCGAGCGCACCGCCGCACTGTCGAATCTCGGCGGCGAGCAACGGTGAGCCGGACTCCGGCCCGGCTGTCTCGATGAATGAATCGATCGCCTCCTGAGGCGCCTCGCGAAGCGACGCCGTGTAGACGACGCCCGGCACCGGCTCGTCGGGCTCCATGTGAACCGCAGACAGCCCGAAGGGAGGCATGGTCTGAAACGTGTCCATCACCGGTTCACCCAGCTCCCGGATCGGTTGGATCAGCTCCACCCCCTCGGACTCCGGGCCGGCGTAGCAGGCGCCGAGCGTGATCAGCGGCTTTTCCCGGAGTGGTTCCGGAACCTGTGGCAGGGACGGCAGCTGGAGGAACCGCGCGATCGAAGTGACGTCGTCAGGCAGGGCCGGGGCCCATTCGAAGTAGCGACTGATGATCTCGCGTGAGCGCTCGCCGGCCGGATAAATGACGCTGCCGGCGAAGACTTCGGGCAGCTCGGCGAGGTCGAATTCGATCGCCGTGACGACACCGAAGCTTCCGCCGCCCCCGCGCACGGCCCAGAACAGGTCGGCATTGTGGTCGGCATCCACCCGGCGCTGCTCACCGTCGGCAGTCACCAGCTCGATCGCCCGCACGTTGTTGCAGGCAAGCCCGTAGCGGCGCGCGAGCCAGCCAAAGCCGCCGCCGGTGGTGTAGCCGACGATGCCGACGTCGGGTGCCGATCCCGAGAAGTTGGCAAGGCCGTGCTCGCCGGCGGCGGGATTGGCCTCCATCCAGAGGACACCCGCTTCGTAACGGCCGACGCCGTTGTCGGCATCGATCTCGATGGCCTTCATGCGCTCAGTCTTGAGCAGGATCGAGCCGTCGAGCGGCCCGCGGGAGCCGGCGCCGTGGCCGGTGCCCTGGGCCGCGACTCCGAGGCCATTCGCTCGAGCGAAGTTGACCGCAGCAACGACGTCGTCGGCACTCTCGGGATAGGCGACAGCGGCCGGGTTTTGGTCGGCCGCGAGGTTCCATGCGGCGCGGGCCTGATCCCAGTTTTCCTCCCCGGGCGAGACGACGGTCCCGGCGAAGTTCCCGTTCACAGCATCCTTGTCCACGGTTGCTGCTCCACTCGATCTCCTTATCCGTCGGCACTACAGAGGACTGCGCACGGCGCACCGATCGGGACCGCGCTCAGCCGCGATCCTATCCGCGATGTGGGTCGCGGCCGCTGTCGTCCGCTTTTCTGCAGATGACGAGGGCCTCGATGTAGTCCCAGCGATAGCGGCCGGGATCAGCCGCGACGCGCTCCTCGAGCTCTTTGAGGAAGTCGGCAAGGAGGCCGGGGGCGCGGTCCTCGCCCTCGCGGGCGAAGGCGCGGAGGAGGAGCGGCTCGCCCCATGCTTTCACACCGCGGACGTAGCCCCGCGCGAACTCGGCGGGATCGTCGTCCCAGTAGGGATTGTCGAGACGAAAGAGCTCGGCGCTTTCGAGCTCGAGGCCGCCGACAGACCCGCTGCGCGCCTCGAAGGGGGCCCGGATCTCGTCGAGCGTGCGCATCCACACCGGAACGACAACCGCGGCGACGGTGTCGGCGCCGATGCGCCCCGCGCGGCGCCAGTCGGCGAGCAGCCGGTTCATGTCCCCGATGAGCTCCACATAGAGCCCCGTCCTCTCGGGGCACGGAGCGGGGGACGCCGGGAGCGCGGCTATGAACCGGCCGCCCGGCACGAGCTCGATGGCGCGCATCTCGAGCAGCAGCTTCCACTGCCGCGCCGCGGCCCCGCGCCAGGCTCGACGCTCAGCCTCGTCCGCGTGGTCCGGGTAGCCCGGGAAGACCGACCCGGTCGAGGCCAGGCCGGCCGCGTCGGCGATCCAGTGCATCGCCGTCCCGGTAACCGCGCCGTGGGCGCTGCCCGACGGCAGGCAGGGCGACTGCTGGAGGGGGATGCCGGCCATGCTGATCACCAAGGCTGGGGGCGGGCTCTGCTCGACCGCTCGGCGACAGGCCTCGCCGTGGGCCTTCGGCGAGGAGAAGTGGGCCCCGGTACCGACGTCGGCGATCCCCGGGCCGGCGTCGCCCGCCGCGGGGATGATGACGACCCCAGGGCCGTTTTTTCCGGCGAAGGCTTGCCGCACGTGGTCGGCGGCGACCCCCCAGGCGTTCGTCGGCAGATCGACGAGCGCGTAGATCAGCGGCCGGCCGGGGCACGCGCCTCGGCGAGATCGCGGATGAGGCCGTGCGAGTTGACCCCGTCGGCGGCGCCGAGATCGGCCACGCGCAGCACCGGCTCGTCTGCGAACAGCCGCGCCGTGTCCAGCGCGGCCGGGTGGGTCGCCTCGAACGCGGCGCGCTGGGAGAGCGCGTACCGCGCGTAGTCGTCCGCCATGCTCGAGAGTTCGGGGCGATCTGACGGCGTGGCGTCTCCTTCGGACAGCAGCCGGTCTCCGCGCTGCGACCGCGATCTTCCCACAGGGCCGGCACCCATTTGCAGCTCTGCCGCGAGCCCGCCTACCTTGGCGCCCTCCCCGGCCTATGACGACGGACGATCCCGCTGTCAAAATCACCGCATCACCGAGCGCTATCAACGCCCCGGCTGGTTCACCGAGCGCGTGTTCAACCCGGCGGTTGCGGCGCTTACCCGCCTTGGGGTGAGCGTCGCCGGGTCCCGGGTGCTCGAGGTGCGGGGACGGAAGACCGGCGAGCCACGTCGGACCCCGGTCAACCCGCTGACGCTCGACGGCACGCGCTACCTGGTCGCGCCGCGCGGGCACACGCACTGGGTCCGCAATCTGCGCGCGCGGGGCGAGGGCCGGCTGCTCGTCGGCCGGCGGGCCGAGAGCTTCACCGCGGTCGAGCTCGCCGACGACGACAAGCCGCCGATCTTGCGCGCCTACCTGAAGCGCTGGGCCTGGGAGGTCGGCGCCTTCTTCGGCGGCGTCGGGGCGGAGTCCAGCGACGAGGAGTTGCGGGCGATCGCCGCCGAGCACCCGATCTTCCAGATCAGCGCTCGGTAGCAGATCAGCGCTCGGTATCGGTCGGCCGCCTCGGCGTCGGCCGTTGGGCGGTGCGCGGTCTCCGGAGGATGCTTCGGAGGTGAGTTGCTTGGCATCCTGCCCCGATGGCCCTGCTCAGCGAGATCGCCGGCCGGGTGCTGCGGCTGCCGGCGCCGGCCACCCGGGACCTGGTCGTCGATCGCGACGTGCCGGTGACGATGGGCGACGGCGTCGTCCTGCTGGCCGACCGCTACGCGCCGCCCGGTTTGGGACCGGCGCCGACGGTACTCGTCCGCTCGCCGTACGGTCGAAGCGGCGCGTTCGGGTTCCTGTTCGGGCGCCTGGTCGCCGAGCGCGGGCTGCAGGTCGTCGTCCAGAGCATCCGCGGGACGTTCGGATCGGGCGGGCGCTTCGACCCCTTCAACGAGCGCGATGACGGCCTGGCGACCCTGCGGTGGCTGCGTCGGCAGCCGTGGCACTCCGGTCCGGTGGGCGCGCTGGGACCGAGCTATATGGGCATCGTCCAGTGGGCGATCGCCGACGAGCTCGACGCCATGGCGCCGTCGGTGACCGCCTCCCAGTTTCGCGGCATGGCGTACGGCAGCGGCAGCATCGCGCTCGACACCACCATGTCGTGGATGCTTCTGCTCCAGATCCAGGAGCGGCGCCTGGCCCCGCTGCTGCTCGCGCACGGCCTGCGCCGCACGCTGCCCAGGCTCTACGACCAGGCACCGATCGCCGACATGGACGAGCGGGCGTTCGGAGCCCAGGTCCCCTACTTCCGCGAGTGGATCGAGCAGATGGCGCCCGACAGCCCCTACTGGGCCGCCCGCGACTACTCCTCGTCGGTCGGCGACGTGCAGGCCCCGGTGCAGCTGACCAGCGGCTGGTACGACATCTTCCTGCCCTGGTTGGTCGAGGACTTTCACGCCCTGCGCGCGGCCGGCCACCAGCCGCAGCTGATCATCGGGCCGTGGACGCACACCTCGGCGGGCATGACCGGCGTCAGCTTGCGCGAGGGTCTCGGGTGGATGCGCGCGCAGCTCATCGGCGACGCACGGATGGTGCGCGAAACGCCGGTGCGCGTCTACGTCACCGGCCGCCGGCAATGGCGCGACCTCCCCGACTGGCCGCCGCCGGGCGCGGGCGAGCACAGCTTGTACCTCGAGGCCGGCGGCGGGCTCTCCATCTCGGCGCCCACGACCGCCTCGGAGCCGAGCCGCTTCCGCTACGACCCGGCACGCCCCACGCCGGCGCTCGGGGGCGCGACGCTGCTGGAGCGAAAGCCGGTGCGCGACAACCGCCCGCTCGAGGCGCGTGACGACGTCCTGACCTTTACGACCGCGCCGCTCGACGCCCGCCTCGACGCGCTAGGCCCGGCCCACGCCGACATCCGCCTGCGCTCCAGCCGTGGCGACACGGACGTTTTCGTGCGCATCTGCGACGTCGAGCCCGACGGCGCGTCGCTGAACGTCTGCGACGCGCTCATCCGGCTGACGCCCGGCGAGCCACCGCGCGACGATGACGGCGTCGCCGTGGTCCGGTTCGAGCTCTGGCCCACCGCGCACTCCTTCGCCCGCGGCCATCGCGTCCGCGTCCAGGTCTCCAGCGGCGCGCACCCCCGCTACGCTCGCAACCCGGGGACAGGAGAGGACCCGGTCCGCGCGACCCGCCTCGTCCCCGCCGACCAGGAGATCTTCCACGACCCGGAGCGGCCGTCGTCGGTCAAGCTCTCGGTCGTCGGCTGACGATCTACAACGAACGGAGAGCGGCATGTCACCACGCAAGGCGGTCGTCCAGACCTATTTCGAAGGCTTCCGCCGCCGCGATCACGAACGGATCCTGGACTGCCTGACCGACGACGTCGCCTGGGACCTGCCCGGATACGCCGACCTGAAGGGCAAGGAGGCGTTCGATCGCGAGATCGAGAACGAGGAGTTCGTCGGCAGCCCCAGTCTGACCGTCGATCGCCTGATCGAGGAGGCCGACGCCGTGGTCGCGATCGGCAGCGGCGAGGGCAGGCGCAGGAGCGGCGAGCGCCACCGGTTCGCCTTCTGCGACGTGTTCACGTTCGCGGGCGACAAGATCCGCCGGGTCGAGTCCTATCTGGTTCCGCTCCGGTGAGCACGCGAGAGTAGAAACCGAAGCCGATCAGCCACCCGAGGATGCGGCATCGCGGCAGCGATGAATTCGAGGGCGAGCGCGGGTCGATAGGGATATGAGGGCAAACTCCAAGGCCCGGGTCGTCCATTTGGAACTCCACACCCCCGATCTGGCGAAGGCCCGGGCACTTTACGCCGAGCTCTGCGGTTGGCGCGCGGAGCGGATCGACGCCGGCGGTGGCTCCTACGAGGCGCTCGACCTCGGCAGTGGGCTAGGGGGCGGGATCGTCGAGTGCCCGACCCCGCGCTCGCTGTGGCTGCCCTACGTCCAGGTCGGCGCGATCGGAAAGGCCACGGAGCGGGCGCGGGCGTTCGGCGCCGCGGTCCTGCTCGAGCCCCGCGAGGGCCCGGCCGGCTGGCGGAGCGTGGTCGCATCGCCCGCCGGTGCGGAGCTCGCCTTCTGGCAGCCGAAGCGCTGAGCGGCTGCAGACACTGCCCCGCCCCACTCTGCGTAAATGGCGACGTGATCTCCGTCTCCGGGCTGGTGAAGACGTTCGGCGACTTTCGCGCCCTCGACGAACTCGACCTCGCCGTCACCCCCGGCGAGGTGCACGGCTTCCTCGGGCCCAACGGCGCCGGCAAGTCGACCACGATCCGGGTCCTGCTCGGGCTGCTGCGCGCCGATGCCGGCGAGGTCCGGCTGCTCGGCGGCGATCCGTGGGCGGACGCGGTCGCCCTGCACCGGCGACTCGCCTACGTGCCGGGCGAGGTCAACCTGTGGCCGAACCTCTCCGGCGGCGAGGCGATCGACCTGCTCGCGCGGTTGCGCGGCGGGATCAGCCCGGCCCGTAAAGCGGAGATGCTCGAGCGGTTCGAGCTCGACCCGACGAAGAAGAACCGCACCTACTCGAAGGGCAACCGCCAGAAGGTCGCGCTGGTGGCCGCACTGGCGGCGGATGTCGAGCTGCTGGTCCTCGACGAGCCCACCTCCGGGTTGGATCCGCTCAAGGAGGAGGTCTTTCAGCAATGCATCGAGGAGGTCCGGCGTGCCGGGCGGACCGTGCTCCTGTCGAGCCACATCCTGGCCGAGGTCGAGGCGCTGTGTGACCGGGTGACGATCATCCGCGAGGGGAGGACGGTCGAGAGGGGCAGCCTGGCCGAGCTTCGTCACATCACCCGGACCTCGATCTCGGTCGAGACCGACTCCCCGCCCGACGATCTCGGCGAGCTCCCCGGCGTCCACGGGCTCGAGGTCGTCGACCACCGGGCGCGCTTCGACGTCGACACGAACCAGCTCGACGGGGCGCTGCGCCGGCTCAGCACCCTCGGCATCCGCAGCCTCACCAGCCAACCGCCGACGCTCGAGGAGCTGTTCTTGCGCCACTACGGCGACGAGCTCGACCGGGCAGTCGATGCCGAATGAGCGCGCTCGCCGGCACCGTCACCATGCTCCGGTTCATCGCCCGCCGCGAGCGGCGGCGGATCCCGCTGTATGTGCTCGTCTTCGTCGTTCTGATCGCCTCGACCGCCGCCCAGAGCGAGGCGCTGTATCCGACCCAGGCCGAGCGCGACGAATACGCCGCCACCGTGGCCGGCAACCCCGGCCTGATCGCGATGGTCGGTCCGACCTACGCGGTGACCAGCGTCGGCGGCGACGTCGCCTGGCAGTGGGGCGCGATCGGCGGCGTGGTCGCGGCACTGATGAGCATGTTCATCGTCGGGCGCCATACCCGTGCCGAGGAGCAGAGCGGGCGCAGCGAGCTGGTCCGCGCGAGCGTGCTCGGGCGCCGCGCCTCGACCGCGGCAACGCTGCTGGTCGTCGCCGTCGCCAACCTGATCGCCGGCGCCGCGATCGCGCTGACGATGCTCGGCTTCGGGCAGCCGGCGGGCGGGTCGATCGCGCTCGGCGCGTCGCTGGCCGGCGTGGGCCTGGTCTTCGCCGGCGTCGCCCTGGTCGCGGTTCAGGTGAGCCAGAGCACCTCGGGCGCCTACGGCCTCGTCGGGGCCGTGCTCGGGGCCGCCTACGCCCTGCGCGCCGCCGGCGACGTCGGCGACGGGGCGCTGTCGTGGCTGTCGCCGATCGGCTGGGGACAGGCGATGCGGCCGTTCGCCGACGAGCGCTGGTGGCCGCTGTTGCTGATGCTCGGGGTCACGACTGTGCTCGTCGCCGCCGCCTTCGCGCTGCTCGAGCGCCGCGATGACGGGGCCGGGCTGATCGTCCCGCGCCCGGGCCCATCGCACGCTCGCCCGGCAATGACGCGACCGCTCGGCTTCGCGCTGCGCCTGCAGCGCGGGGCGCTGATCGGCTGGGGCGCCGGGCTCTTCTTCGGCGGTCTGTCGATCGGCCTCACCGGCCAGGACGCGGACAGCATCCTCGGCGACAGCGAGGAGGTCGACGAGCTCTTCCGCCAGACCGCGGGCAGCCTGGTCGACAACTACCTCGCGGTCTCGCTGCTGTCGATGGCGCTGATCGGGACCGGCTTCGCGATCCAGGCGGTGCTGCGGATGCGAGCCGAGGAGACCGCCGGCCATCTCGAGCCGCTGCTCGCCACCGCGCTCGCGCGACCGCGGTGGGCCGCCGGGCACGTGGCGGTCGCCGCGGCCGGCACCGTGGCGGTGGTCGGCGCCTGCGGACTCGGCGTCGGGATCGCCGACGCGATCGCGAGCGACGACGCCGGCCGGCTGCCGCTGCTGGTCGGCTCGGCGCTGGCGCTGGTGCCCGCGGTCTGGGTCCTGGTCGGGATCGCGGTGGCGTTGTTCGGACTGCTGCCCCGCGCCGCGACGGTCGCCTGGGGGGCGCTCGCCGGCTGCTTTCTGCTCGCCTTCCTCGGGCCGCTGCTGTCGGTCCCCGATTGGGTCATGGATCTCTCGCCATTCACCCACGTCCCGTTGCTGCCCGCCGCCGAGCTCAGCCTCACGCCGCTACTGGCGATGACCGCGATCGCCGCCGCGCTCGCCGCGCTTGGCCTGATCGCCTTCCGGCGCCGCGACGTGCCCGCCTGACACCGCGGGGGCCGCGCGCCGGTAGGCTGTGTGAGCCCGCTGGGATTGTTCGTCTCCCTCACCCTTCGAGCCAATGCTTATCCGCCGAGGGGACGGGAAGAGGAAATGCATGAGCTCAGCGCCCCGGGCTGCAGACGAAGTCCAGACGTGCGCGTGAGCACGGATGAAACCGAGCGGAAGGAAGACCGATGGCGCAGACGATTACGGCCGAGCAGATAGTCGAGGCAGCGCGGGATCTCGGCCAGGACGAGTTCACTCGCGGTGATCTGGCGGCAAAGCTGGGCGTGGAGAAGCCCGAGTTGAAGCCGGCGTTCCGCGAGGCCCGCAAGGCCGGACGCCTGGAGAAGGTCCGCGACGACGAGGAGAACACCGGCCACTTTCGGCTCACGGATCGGTAGCCGCACCGCCGATCAGCACCCGCCCCGACGCTGAGCCACCCGCCGCCCGCCGGTCGCCTCGGACGAGTGCGCGCCTGGATCCGCTGCCACCCGACTGCGGTGACGGTGATCGGAAGCCTGCTCGTCGGCGGGGCGCTGACGTCGTCGCCGCGGCCGGAGTGCTGCTCACCGCCACCGTGGCGGCGGGGGCATTGTGCTTCGCCTGCTGGGCGCTGCTCGACCGGCTGCGGCCGTCGGGCGCGCCGGCGGTGTCGCCGGCGGCGCCCTGATAGCGAGCCTCGGTCAGGCGGCCCGGACGTTGGCCGCGCGCGGCCCCTTGTCCCCGGCCTCGGCGTCGAAGCTGACCTTGCTTCCCTCGGTCAGGGTGCGATGGCCGTCGGCGACGATCGCGCTCTGATGGACGAACAGGTCGGCCGAGCCATCGTCGGGGGTGATGAAGCCGAAGCCCTTGTCGTCGTTGAACCACTTCACGGTGCCTGTGGACATGTGGGTTCCTCCACTGACTGGTGCGGGCGAGCGCGGAGGATGCGGTGAAGCAACGACTGCGAGCGCTGGCACTGTTTACGCCGCACGGATTGCGCGGCCGAGGCAGACCGTAGCAGCGAGCCGGCCGGTCCGCCTATTGCGGCGGCCGCCGCCGAGTCGGCGCTCGCCCATGCGGCTGCTTCGGGTCCTCGAGCGTGGGCGGCTCGGGGATCGGGCGGCTGACCGGGCGGTCGGCGGCGACGGTGACCACGTCGCCGTGGTGGGTGACCTCGAGCGGCTCGCCCTCGAGCATCGTGTAGCGGGCCTGGCGGTGGGAGACCTCGACCTCGAGCCGGCGGCCGTCGAAGCAGACGCGAAAGGTGAGTCTCGTGAGCCGGCTCGGCAGCCGCGGGGTGAAGCTGAGCGCCCCGTCGTGGTCGCGCAGACCCCCGAATCCGGCCACCGCGGCGATCCAGGCGCCGGCCAGGGAGGCGAGGTGGATGCCGTCCTTGGTGTTGCGGTGGATGTCGCCGAGGTCCATCAGCGCCGCCTCGGCGAAGTAGTCGTGGGCGAGCTCGATGTGCCCGACCTCGGCCGCGATCACCGCCTGGACGAAGGCCGAGAGCGAGGAGTCGCGCACCGTCAGGGCCTCGTAGTAGGCGAAGTTGCGCGCCTTCTCCGCCGGGGTGAACGCGTCCCCCCGCAAAAACAGCGCCAGCACCAGGTCGGCCTGCTTGACGACCTGCTTGCGGTAGAGGTCGAAGTAGGGGAAGTGGAGCATCAGCGGGTACTGCTCGGGCGCGGTGCGGGCGAAGTCCCAGACGGCGTGCTCGGTGAACTCCTCGGCCTGCTCGTGAACCCCGAGCGCCTCGTCGTAGGGGATCAGCATCGCTTGAGCCGCGTCGCGCCACGCTGCCGCCTCCTCGACATCCACGCCGAGCTCGTGGGCGCGATCGGGATGGCGCTCGGCGGCGTCGGCGGCGCCGCGCAGGTTGCGCTCCGCCATCAGGTTGGTGTAGACGTTGTTGTCGGCGATCGCGCTGTACTCGTCGGGCCCGGTGACCCCGTCGATGCGAAAGCGCCCGTGCGCGTCGTGGTGGCCGAGCGAGTGCCACATACGCGCCGTCTCGACCAGGAGCTCGAGCCCGAAGTCGCGCTCGAAATCCTCGTCCCGGGTCGCCGAGCGGTAGCGGATCACGGCGTCGGCGATGTCGGCGTTGATGTGGAACGCGGCCGTGCCGGCCGGCCAGTAGCCCGAGCACTCCTCGCCGCGGATCGTGCGCCAGGGAAAGGCGGCGCCCTCGAGGCCGAGCACCTGTGCGCGGGCGCGGGCGAGGTCGAGGGTCGCGTGGCGCCAGCGCAGCGCGTCGCGGGCAGCGTGGGGCGCCGTGTAGGTGAGCACCGGCAGGACGAAGGTCTCGGTGTCCCAGAAGCAGTGGCCGTCGTAGCCCGAGCCCGTCAGTCCCTTGGCCGGGATCGCCCGCTGCTCGGCGCGCGCCCCCGCCTGCACGGTGTGAAAGAGCGCGAAGCGGACCGCCTGCTGGAGCTCGGTGTCGCCCTCGATCTTGACATCGGCGCGATCCCAGAAGGCGTCGAGATACTCGCGCTGGGCGTCGACGAGCCCGTCCCAGCCGCTGCGCCTGGCGCTGGCGAGCGCCGCCTCGACCTGGTCGCGCACCGACGGCAGCGACCGCTGGCTCGACCACCCGTAGGAGAGGAACTTGACCAGGCGCAGTCGCTCTCCGGGCTGGAGCTCGGTCGCCACCGTCACCCGGCCGAGGTCCTCGCCGGCGCCGGTCGTGGTCTCCGTCCCCGCGGGCCCGTCGACGACGTGGTCCATCCCCGCCGCCATCAGCAGCCGGCTCGCCTCGGTGCGATGCACGAGCACCACCCGTTGCTCGTCCTTGGAGAAGTCCTCCGAGCACAGCGCCGAGCCGACGCCCACGCCGGTGCGCGGATCGCCCTCGACCGCTGCCGGAAGCGGCTCGTTGGCGACCAGCTCCGACTGGACCACGAGCCGGGCCGCCTGGTCCAGCGGCTCGACCTCGTAGAGGATCGCCGCCACCGCCCGGTGAACGAACGACACCAGGCGCACCGAGGACAGGCGCACGGCCTGGCCGGCGGGCGAGGACCACTCGACCTCGCGTCGCAGCAGGCCCGCGCGCAGGTCGAGCACGCGTCGGTGGCTGCGCAGCTCGCCGTAGCGGACGTCGAAGGGCTCGTCGTCGACCAGCAGGCGGATGATCTTGCCGTTGGTGACGTTGACCGCGGCCTGCCCCGCCTCCGGGTAACCGTAGCCGCCCTCCGCATAGGGCAGCGGCCGGGTTTCGTAGAAGCTGTTCAGGTAGGTACCCGGGAGGCCGTGCGGCTCGCCCTCCTCGAGGTTGGCGCGCAGCCCGATGTGCCCGTTGGAGAGCGCCAGGATCGACTCGCTGTGGGCGAGCACCGAGAGGTCAAGCTCGGTCTCGAACACCTCCCACGACTCGCAGCTGAAGCACGGGTGCTGGATCACGAGCGTTCCAGCAGCTCCGCGAGGTCCTCGACGACGACGGTCGCCCCGTGCTCGCGCAGCGCCTCGCCGTGCCCGACCCGGTCGACCCCGACGACACAGCCGAACCCGCCCGCGCGCCCGGCCTCGACCCCGGCCAGCGCATCTTCGAACACGGTCGCCTCGGAGGGCTCGACCCCGAGTGCCCGCGCCCCGGCGAGGTAGGTGTCGGGGGCCGGCTTGCCCGCGAGCCGCTTGCGCTCGGCGACCACGCCGTCGATGCGCGCCTCGAAGAACTGCTCGATCCGGGCCGCAACGAGCACGTCGTGGCAGTTGGTGCTCGAGGAGACGACCGCGGTCCGCAGGCCCGCGTCCCGAACCGCCTCCAGGTAGCGGACCGAGCCCGCATAGGGCTCGACCCCGTGCTCGCGGATCATTCGCAGGACGATCCGGTTCTTTCGGTTGCCGAGCCCACACACGGTCTCCGCCTCCGGCGGATCGTCCTCCTCGCCCTCCGGCAGCTCGATCCCTCGCGAGGCGAGGAACGAGCGCACGCCGTCATAGCGCGGCTTGCCGTCGACGTACTCGCGATAGTCGGAGGCCGAATCGAAGGGCACGAACTCCTCCCGGGTACGCTCCGCTCGTCGGCGCAGGTACTCGTCGAACATCTGCTTCCAGGCCGCGGCATGCACGGTCGCGGTCTTGGTCAGCACCCCGTCGAGGTCGAAGAGGCAGGCCCGCACGGCGGTGGGTAAGCCGAGCACGCGACCACCCTAACGACGAGGCCGCCGGTGCTCCGCCTCACGCCGGCTTCGGGATCAGCGCGCGGCGGCCCTTCCCCGGCTGAGGTCGACCCGCGCAATCCTGGCGCGGTCGAAGCCGCCGAGCACCGGCGCCGAGCCGTCGCCCAGCAGCTCACGAAGCGGCGAGCGGCGCGGTGTCGATCCGCAGCAGCGCGTGGGCGAAGTTGTTCGCCAGCGGCGCGAGCCCGTCCGCCGTCACGCCGGTGGGAACGCGGACCAGTGCGACGATCACCCGCTTGATCCGCCCGCCCTGAAATCGCGCCCGGTCGCAGGACAGGCCCCAGATCCCGACCAGGGCATCGGCACCCGTGGAACGGCTCGGCGAACGCACGCACAGACTGACCGCGCGGCGGGTGCCGCTCAACCGGTTGGCCCGAAGCGCTCGGTGCGAATCCGATCAGGGGCGACGCCGGCCTCGAGCGCGAGCCGGCTGGCGCTCTCGACGAACCCGTTCGAGCCGCAGATGAACACCGCCGCCGCCTGCGGGGCGCCGTCGGCGATCAGCGCGGCGTCGATCCGCCCCCTATGCCCGCTCCAGCCGTGCGGCGGCTCGCGGGTGAAGGTGAGCACCGCTTCCTCACCGAGCTCGTCGGCGTAGATCACGTCCGCCGCCGAGCGCACCGAGTAGACGAGCCGCATCGGCGAGTCGGGGCTGGTCCGGCGACGGTGGCGGAGCATCGACATCAGCGGCACCACGCCCGAGCCGCCGCCGACGAGCAGCGCCGGTCGCTCGCCGCGCCAGACGAAGTAGGAGGCGAACGGACCGCGGACCTCGACCTCATCGCCCTCGACGACCACGTCGTGGAAATAGGGCGAGACCTCGCCGTCGGCGAGCCGGTCGATCGTCAGCTCGATCTCACCCTGATCGAGCGGCGAGGAGGCGACCGAGTAGGAGCGCTGGGCGCGATAGCCGTCGGGCGCGGTGAGGCGGACGTCGTAGTGCTGGCCGGGGCAGTGCGCCATCCACATCGGCAGCTCGAGCCGAAACGACTTCACGGTCGGCGTCTCGGTCCTTATCGAGGTGACCGTGGCGATCTGCCACCGACCCGGGGCGCGCTGCTCGACCGCGGAATCCGGCGCCTCAACGGCGGCGCGGCTCGGCTTCGCTTCGCTCCGCCTCACTCCGGTGCCTCAACGGCGGCGCGGCTCGGCTTCGCTTCGCTCCGCCTCACTCCGGCGCCTCAACGGCTAGTCGGTCCAATAGCGCTCCTCCCTCCAGGGGTCGCCGCGGTTGTGGTAGCCGTTCGCCTCCCAGAAGCCGGGCTCGTCGTGGTCCATCACCCGCAGGCCCGCGACCCACTTGGCGCTCTTCCAGAAGTAGAGGTGTGGCACCAGCAGGCGCGCCGGGCCCCCGTGCTCGCGGGGCAGCGGCTCGCCCTCGTGCTCGGTGACGACCCAGGCCCTGCCGTCGCTGAGGTCCTCGATCGCCAGGTTGGTGGTGTAGCCGCCAAACGAGTACACCATCGCGTACGGGCCGAGTGGCTCGACGCCCTCGAACAGGGTGTCGAGCGAGACGCCGCTAAAGCTGGTGCCGAGCTTCGACCACTTGGTGACGCAGTGGATGTCACAGGGGACGTCTTCGAACGGGAGCTGGTGAAA
Source organism: Solirubrobacterales bacterium (assembly GCA_021155855.1). Lineage (GTDB taxonomy): Bacteria > Actinomycetota > Thermoleophilia > Solirubrobacterales > 70-9 > WHSW01. The sequence continues at coordinate 7,745 of JAJNAZ010000028.1, read as the reverse complement.
CTCCTTCCACGTCCACGCGCGCTCGGCGGCGACGATTCCGTCGATCCGAAGGCTCCACTCGACGGTGGTGTCGACCTCGGGCGTCGGGCCCGCGGTCAGCACCGGAAAGCCCGGTTCGGCGTACTGGCCCGGGGGCAGACGGTGGCCGAGCTCGTCGGAGGCCCGGCGGCGGCCGCTGAAGCCGCGGGAGACGAAATCGCTCACAAGGCCAACGGCGAGGGCGGGATCCGCGTCTCGCCCCGCACTTCGTCGAGGATCATCCCGAGCTCGTCGACGAAGCACCACGACCACTCCTCGCCCGGCTCGAGCGAGCGGATGATCGGATGATTGCTTTGCTCCGCATGCGCGCTCGCGTGGCGGTTGGGCGAGGAGTCGCAGCAACCGACGTGTCCGCATTCGAGGCAGATGCGCAGGTGAAACCACTCGTCGCCCGTCGCGAGGCAATCCTCACAGCCGTCCACGGACTCGGGCAGCCGGGTGATCTGGACGTGATCGAGGTGGGTGCAGTCGGGCATCGTCAGGCCTGCAGGTGACGATATCGGGCGCGGCAACCGACGGGATGGGAGTCGAGGCCTAGCGGGCTGCAGATCGAGAATCGCTCGCTGTTACCCCCGTCGAGTCGCCGCTGATCTCGATCTGCTTCAGGTAGCTGAGAGTCATCGTGAAGGTGCGCTCCGGTTGACCGCAGAGGCCGACGACCCTGAGCTTTCGCTGGTCGCCGTCGAGCGCCCTCGCCGAGTGGACCAGCACGCGGATGCCCCTGGCGTCGATGAACGAGCAGGCGCTGAGGTCGACGGTGATCTCGGCGCCCGACTCCACGCCCCGCCTCAGCGCCGCCTCTAGCGCGGGGGCCGGTCGCGAGGTCGAGTTCGCCCTCGAGCGCAATCTGGAGACGGCCTTCGATTTGGCTCTCGGTGACGCCCATGCTTTCCGTGCGCCGCGGAGCATATGCCAGCGCGGCTGGGGCGCCGTCAATGCGATCGCAGCCACCAGGGGACGAGGAACCCCCAGGAGCGCTTACCGCAGCGCGGACAGCTGCTCCACGAGTGCGGCAGCACGGCGCCGCAGTGGCGGCACTCCGGCTTCGGCGCGACGACGTGGGTCACGGGCGACGTTGATAGCACGATCGACATCCCCACCCGGCTGCCAGACTGGGGGGATGGCGGATCAGCGGGCCAAGCGGCCGGCCTCGGGGCGCGTGGCGCGGACCGCGCGGCTCGGCCGGGTGGCGGCCGGAGGGGCCGCGCGATGGGCGGGTGATCGGCTCGACGCGCGCGGCAGCGAGGCCGAGCAGCAGCGCCGCAGGGGCGACCGGATGGTGGCGACGATCGACTCCCTGGTCGACCAGCTCGCGGTCATGCGCGGGGCGGCGATGAAGGCCGGACAGGTGCTTTCCACGGTCGAGTTCCCAGGCCTCGACCCCGACCAGTCCGAGCACCTGCAGCGGCGTCTGGCGTCGCTGCGAGACAACGTGCCCGCGGTCGGTTGGGAGGACATGCGGGAGATGCTCGCCTCGGAGTGGGGACGGCGCCCCGAGCAGGTGCTGGAGAGCATCGAGACCGAGCCCGCCGCCGCGGCCAGCATCGGCCAGGTCTACCGGGGGCGTTCGCGCGAGGGCACCGAGGTCGCGGTCAAGGTCCAGTACCCGGGGGTCGCCGAGGCGGTGGTCTCCGACATGCGCAACCTGCGGATGCTCGCCCCGGTGTTGCGCCGGCTGATGCCCGGGCTAGAGGTCAAGGACGTGCTCGCCGAGCTGGGCGAGCGGATCACCGAGGAGTGCGACTACGAGCTCGAGGCCGCCAACCATCGCCGCCTGGCGCGCTTCTGGCGCCGCCATCCGTTCGTCCGGGTGCCGGTGGTCGACACATCGCTGAGCCGGCGGCGGGTGCTGGTGACCGAGTGGGTCGACGGGATGAACTTCGAGCAGGTCGCCGAGCGGCCGGAGCCGGTGCGCGACCGCTTCGCCGAGATCGTCTACCGCTTCTTCTACGTTACCGCGGGTGAGCTCCACGTCGCGCTCGGCGACCCGCATCCCGGCAACTACCTGCTCTGCGAGGACGGGCGGGTGGCGTTTTTCGACTTCGGCATGGTGCGCGATCTGCCCCGGGAGTACCTGAACCGGGAGGCGCGGGTGTTCGCCGCAATCCGCGAGGGCGATCCCCGCGAGCTGGTCGCGGGGATGCGCGAGCTCGGCTACCTGCCCGGGCCCTCGGCCGAATGGGACGGCGCCCTGCTGCTCGAGCACATGCGTGCCGCGGCCTGGTGGTTCGTCGACGACGAGCCGCGGCGGCTCGCACCCGAGGACCTCTGGCGCGGGACCGAGTCGCTGCGCGAGGGCTCGGGCGACCAGGTGATGGAGCAGATGCGGCGCATGACGCTGCCGCCCGAGGCGCTTCTGCTGCGCCGCATGGAGGGGCTTCTGTTTCAGATCGCCTGCACGGTGCGCGCCGAGGCGCGATGGGGACCGTTGCTCCGCGAGCTGGTCGAGGCCGGGCCGCCGGTCGGCGCGCTGGGCGCCGAGCATGCAGAATGGCTGGCCTCGCGCTCTCGATGAGTTGATGACGATCGGCCTTCTCGTGGCGCTGCCGCGTCTACGCGCGGGAACCGTTGACCGGCGTTCCGGCGGTTCCGCGGAACCGCCGCCGCTGATCGCTTCCGCACACGGCAACGCCGAGTCACCGGCCTTGGCCGCGCCGCGCGCCCAATCCGGTGACGCCTCGTACCGTACGCGCCGTGACCGACAGCGGCAGGGCACCGGCGATCACGCTCGTACTCGGGGCGATCGTCTCGGTGCAGGTCGGCGCCGCGGTGGCGACGACGCTGTTCGACGACGTCGGTCCCGTCGGCACCGTGGTGCTGCGGCTCGGGTTCGCGGCGCTCGTGCTGATCGCGCTCTGGCGCCCGTCGCTGAGGGGGCTGCGCGGCGCGCCGGTCCGCGACGTGCTGCTGTTCGGCGTTGCCCTGGCGGGGATGAACACGAGCATCTATCTCGCCCTCGACCGGATTCCGCTGGGGGTCGCGGTGACCCTGGAGTTCGTCGGGCCGCTGGGGGTGGCCTTCGCCGCTTCGCGGCACCGATTCGACCTGCTCTGGGCGGCGCTCGCGGCCGCCGGGATCCTGCTCCTCTCCCCGGCCCCCGGCGGGGAGCTCGACGCGCTCGGGGTCGGCCTGGCGCTGCTTGCGGGCGCCTTCTGGGCCGCCTACATCGTGCTCTCGGCCCGGGCCGGGCGGGCGTTCGCGGGCGGCGAGGGGCTGGCGCTGGCGATGGTGGTCGCCACCGCGCTGCTGCTGGTGCCCGGGATCGCCCAGGGGGGCGGCGCGCTGCTCGATCCCGGGCTGCTCGGTGCCGGTTTCGCGGTCGCGATCCTGAGCTCCGCCATTCCCTACTCGCTCGAGCTCGAGGCGCTGCGGCGGCTGCCGCGCGGCACCTTCGGCGTGCTGATGAGCCTCGAGCCCGCGGTCGCGGCGACGGTCGGCTTCGTGATCCTCGACCAGGGCCTGGCCGGCCGCGAGGCGGCGGCGATCGCGCTTGTCGTCGTCGCCAGCGCCGGGGCGCTGCGCACGGCGCCGCCGCCGGCGGAGGGCTGACCGCCGCGGCTAGGGCAGGTCGACAAACTCGAGCGAGCGCGAGTAGCTGAGCCCCGGCTGCGGCCCGCCCTCGACCGCGTACACCCGCCCGCCCTTCGCCGCCCCACCGAGTCCGTGCCGGGGAGTGACCATCCCGGGCAACGGCGCCCACTCCCCGACCCGTTGGTCGAACACCTCGACCTGCTCGATCGTCGCCCCGCCGTCCAGCTCCTCGCCGCCGAAGACCACGATTCGGCCGCCGCGATCTTCGCCTACCTCGACCGCCGCATGACCGCTTCGCGCCGTTCTGAGGGGCGGCAGCGTCCGCCACCGGTTCCGGTCGGGGTCGTAGCTCTCCACCGACGTAAGCCCCCCGTGTACCGGTCCGGGACGGCCGCCGGTGACGACCATGCTCCGCTTCAGCCGCGTCGCGCCGACGTGGTTGCGCCCGGTGGGCATCTTCGCTCCGGTCGTCCAGCGGTCGCGCTTGACGTCGTAGATCTCCAACCGCCGGACCTGCTCGTTGCTCGCCGTGGAGCCGCCGGCGGCGTACAGCTTGTTGCCGATCTCGACGAAGCCCATCGCGGCGCGCGCGGTCGGCGCGTCCTCGAGCCGACGCCAGCGGTCCCGGCGTGGTTGATAGCGGTAGAGGCGATCGGACTCTTCACCGCCCGGCAGGTTGCCGCCGAGCAGGTAGAGCCTGCCCCTGTGCACGCTCACCCCTGGGTGGTTGACCGCGATCGGCAGCGACCGGACCCGCTTCCAGAAGTCCTCGGAGATGTCGTAGCGGGCCATCCTCCCGGTCGTGCCACCGCCGGAGATGAAGCCGCCGACGACGTAGATCCGATCGCCGATTCTGGCCGCGCCGACCTCGGTGCGTTCGAGCGGGCTCGGCTTCAACGACGCCCACGAGTCGATACTGCGCTGCGCCGGTGTATCGCCGCTGCGGCTCGCGGCGAGGACGACGCCGCCGGTGAGCACAGCTCCGAGGGCGGCGACCGCCCCGACCCGGCCCAAGCGCGCGGTCACCGTCCCGCCTCCGCCTGCTTATTGCTGCCCGCTCTGCGCTCGTACCCGCCGCACTCGCGCACCGGCAGCCGCGGGTACCGCGGGAAGGCGGGATCGGAGCGCGAGCGCTCGCAGAGCGAGAAGGCGGAGCCGCGAGTGTTGCGGACGATGCGCTGGTGGGCACAGGTATCGCACAGTCCCGCTGCCGGCCCGGCCATGGGATCAGTATGGCGCGCTCCATACTTCACTTTGTATAGTCGGATGATGCCCACTTTCCGGCGCCTGCTCGGCTTTCTCGCCCCTTATCGCCGCGAAGTGATCCTCTCGCTGGTGTTCGCCTGGGCGGCGATGGTGATGACGGTCGCGATCCCGCTGCTGGTCGGCAACGCGGTCGACGCGATCAACGACCAGCGTCGCGACGACCTGCTGCCGCTGGCGCTCGCGATCGGAGGTGCCGCGGTCCTGCGCCTCGGACTGACCGTGATCCGGAGACTGATCGCCGGCAGGGTCTCGGTCGCGGTCGAGTTCGACCTCCGCCAGGGGGTCTACAACCACCTTCAGGCGCTCGAGCTCGGCTACTTCGATAGCCAGCAGACCGGCCAGCTGATGTCGCGAGCGACGGTCGACCTGCAGTCGATCCGCTTCTTCCTCGGCTACGGGCTGATCTTTTTGACCCAGAACGCGCTCACGATCACGCTCGCCAGCATCGCCATGTTCGCGATCAAGCCGTGGCTCGCGGCGCTCGCGTTGCTGCCGGTGCCGTTCGTGGTCATCGGGGCGATGCGCTTCAACCGCCTCTCGCGCCCGGCGGTGCAGGAGGTCCAACAGCGGATCGCCGAGCTCACCGCGGAGGCGGAGGAGAGCATCTCGGGGATTCGGATCGTGAAGGCGTTCGCGCGCGAGCAGCACATGCTCGGCCGCTTTCGCCGTTCGGTCGAGCGGGTCTTCGACCAGAACGTGTACTCGACCCGGCTCCGGGCCTTCTACTCGCCGATGCTCGGCTTCATCCCCAGCGTCGGGCTCGCCGTCGTCCTCTTCATCGGCGGGCGGGAGGTGATCGCCGGTGGCCTCTCGCTCGGCGACTTCACCACCTTCTACCTCTTCCTGATAATGCTGATGGGCCCGATGCGGATGCTCGGGATGGCGCTTGGGATGGCGCAGCGGGCGGTCGCCTCGGGCAACCGCCTGTTCGAGATCCTCGACCGCGACCCGCGGATCACGAGCCCGCCCGAGGCGCCGCCGCTCCCCGACGGCCCGGGCCGAATCGAGTTTCGCGACGTCACGCTGCGCTACGACGGCGCCGAGCCCGCGCTGACCGGGATCGGGCTCGAGGTGCCGGCCGGGCGCACGGTCGCGCTCGTCGGCCCAACCGGCTCGGGCAAGACCAGCCTGGTGGGGCTGATCGCTCGACTTTATGACCCCAGCGAGGGGGCCGTGCTGGTCGACGGTGCCGACCTCCGCACGGTCGACATCGCCTCGCTGCGCGGATCGGTCGCCTTCGTCGCCGACGACAGTTTTCTCTTCTCCGCCACCGTGGCGGAGAACATCGCCTACGCGCGCCCCGAGGCGACCCGGGAGCAGATCGAGACCGCGGCGCACCGCGCGCAGGCGCACGAGTTCATCCGCCGGCTGCCGGACGGCTACGAGACGATGGTCGGCGAGCGCGGCCTGACGCTCTCGGGCGGACAGCGCCAGCGGGTGGCGATCGCCCGGGCGCTGATCGCCGACCCGCGCATCCTGATCCTCGACGACGCCACCTCCTCGGTCGACGCCCGCACCGAGGCGGCGATCAAGCGCGGCCTGCGCGAGGTGATGGAGGGCCGCACGACCTTCGTCGTCGCCCACCGGATGTCGACGATTTCCCTCGCCGACGAGATCGTGGTCATGGAGGCGGGACGGGTGATCGACCGCGGCCAGCACGCCGAGCTGCTCGAGCGCTGTCCGCTGTACGCGGAGATCGCCGAATTCGGATGCGAGGACGTGCTCTTCCTGCAGCGGGACCTGGAGGAGCGGGAGGCGGTGGTGGGGCTATGAGGCGGAGCCCGCGAGGACGAGGCCGAATCCCCTCGTTGGTGAGGCGGCTGCTGTGAGGCAGACGACGAATCGAGATCGGGACGCCGTCACCGAGCGCGACCCCGAGACCCAGGATTCGGACGTCGCCGAGGAGACCGAGGACCAGTCGAATCAGCCGGGGCGGCTGGCGGGGACCGTGCTCATGTTTCGCGACCTGTGGCGGCTGATCCGCGGCGAGGACCAGCGCGGACGCAAGGTCCGCTGGCTGATCGGGCTGCTGCGCCCGTACCGCGCGCAGGTGATCCTGATGGTGGTCGCGCTGCTGATCGCGACCGCCGCGGCGCTCGCCCCGCCTTACCTCGCCGGAAGGGCGATCGACGACGGCATTCGGGCCGCCGACGACAGCGCGCTGACGATCATCGTCGCGATCTTCGTCGCCTCGGTGGCGATCTACTGGGCCGCGTCATACGCGCAGACCTACCTCGTCGGCTGGGTCGGCCAGCGGGCGCTGCAGGACCTGCGCGAGCGCATCTATCACCACCTCCAGGGGATGTCGATCGGGTTCTTCACCCGCCGCAAGCCCGGGGTGCTGATCTCGCGCCTGACCAACGACGTCCAGGCGCTGGACAGCCTGGTCACCGACGGCGTGATCACCCTGTTCTCGAGCGTATTGACGCTCGGCGGAGTGGTTGCGATCCTGATCGCGCTCGACCTCGAGCTCGCCCTGATCACATTCATCACCTTCCCGGTGCTGGCCATCGCCAGCGTCGCCTTCCGGATCATCTCCAGCGACGCTTACCGGCTGACCCGGGAGAAAATCGCCAACATCACCGCCTACCTGCAGGAGACGCTCTCGGGCGTCCGCGTGGTGCGCACCTTCGGCCGCGAGCGCCAGCACATCGACCGGATGACGGCGCTCAACGAGGAGAACCGCGCGGCAAACATGCGAACCGTCTACCTCAATGCCTCCTACTTCCCCGGGGTCGAGCTGCTATCGGCGATCGGGACCGCGGCGATCATCCTCTACGGCGGCTACCAGGCGATCGACGGGCGGGTCGAGCTCGGCGTTGTGGTCGCGTTCATCGGCTACCTGCAGCTGTTCTTCGATCCGATCCAGCAGATCTCGCAGATCTACACGACCTATCAGCAGGGGATGG
>JAJNAZ010000006.1 GCA_021155855.1 Solirubrobacterales bacterium | reverse complement strand
CGACTCCTTGGCGGGCTCGCTGGCTTCGCGCCAGGCCTTCCCCAACGCGCTCCCGACCTTCTCTACGGTGCTCGTGCCCAACGTTCCTCCTTGAGTGCGCGGTCACTTGGGATACCCACCCTCGTCGACCCGGAAACGTGCCGGGTGCAGAGCGAGCTTTCGCCCGCCGCCCGGGCGCTGGCCGCCACGAATGCGTTTCACGCAATGACCCGGAGCGACCGCACCGGCCGGCGCCGGGACGCCCCGCCTCACGGGCGAAGGACGGGCAGAGCTAGAGCTTCGCCGCCCAGTCGATCCGGCGGAGCTTGCAGGTCACGCGTGGGCCGTCGTTGAGGTCGACGAAGGCTTTAGCCTTGAAGCTGCCGGCCCAGCGCCTCGAGCCGCGCTGGCGGCCGGTGCTCGAGACCTCGAAGCGCACCTTGGAGTCGCTGAAGCGCACCCGATAGGTCCCCTTCGCCTTGAAGTAGCCGGGCTTCGATCGCTTCGGGGTCCGCAGCCGGGTGAACTGCGTGCGGAGGCTGATCCCGGGCTCGTCGCACTCCTTCGTCTTCCAGCGCCAAGTGCCCTTTCGCAGCTCGCCGTTGGGCCGGGTCTCGATCACCACCGGCTTGCCCTGCACCGTCTGGCCCTCGAACGTCTCCGCGAGAGCCGATCCAGGTAGCGCCAAGAGCGCCAGTACGGCGCCCACCGCCAGCAGGCTCCCCCTGCGAGCCACCTCGATCCTCACGCGGCTAACACTAGCGCCCCGCCGGCGAGATCTTGGCGGAGTCGCCCACGACCGCGACCGTGCGAGCGTAGGAGGCGCGAAGCTCGGCCGCGTAGTCCGGGTCGCCGGCGCGCGCCGGCAGCACGAGGTAGTCGCCGGGCCGCACCCAGATCGGGACGTAGCGGACGCGCCGCACGCGGACGCGGCCGTCGAGCTCCCGCAGGTCGAGCAGCGCGATGAGCCCGTCCTGGGTCGCCTCCGGGAGCCCGGAGCCCGCGCCCTGATTGGAGACCAGGTTCCCCTCGCTGAAGACGACGAACTTTCCGTTCATGCGGCGGATCGGCTGCACCACGTGTGGCCCCTGGCCGACCACCGCGGTGACCAGCGGCGAGGCCGTCAACCGCTCGGCGACCGAGCGCTGGGAGTCGTTTGGTTGGCTCGAGTACTCGTCTCCCCAGTGGACGTTGACGATCACCGCCTCGGCCCCCTGGCGTCTGGCCCGACGGGCGTCCGCGAGGATCGCTGCCGCGCCGGCCCGGGGGTCCGTGGCCGCGTACTCGTTCAGCGCCCATCCGGTCGGCGCAGGGATCCCGTTGGTGGCATCGGTGTAGGAGACGTAGCCGAGCTTCACCCCCCGCACCCGGATGATCGTCGGTCGCTCGCGAGCCCCGGCCGAGGCGAAGGAGCCGGTGTGGGCGATCCGATGCTCGTCGAGTGCCGCTGAGGTCCCGCGGATGCCGTCGAGGCCCTGGTCGAGCGAGTGATTGGATGCGGTGGAGCAGCCGTCCCAGCCGCTGCGTCGAATCGATGCCGCAAGGCCGGCCGGGGTGTTGAAGATCGGATAGCTCGCCGGGGGCCCGGGGCCGATCGGGGTCTCGAGGTGGCAGAGCGCGAGATCCGCGTCGCCGACGTAGGGCTCGATCGCAGCGAAGAAGGGCGCGAAGTCGTACTCGTTTCCGGCACCGTTGGCCAGCGCCCGGTCGAGCAGCGGGCCGTGCATCAGCAAATCGCCGCTGACCGAGACGGTGAAGCGAACCGGTTCGGGGAACGCCTTCGCCGCGGCCCCCCAGTCGCTCATCGGCAGATCCGGAGGCTGGATCTGCACTCGGTCGCCGCTGTCGTCGATGAGCGTGAACCAGGCCGCGACGCCGCCGGCGATGACGGCGGCGAAGGCGAGCGATACCGCGAGCCGTCGGCTCATCGTCGGCGTACGGGCGCGCTACTCGCCGTCGGCCTCGGCGTAGAGGCTCTCGGACGCGATCTCGCGCACCGCGCGGTCCCAGAGCTTGACCTCGAGGAAGAGGTCGTCGCCGAAGCCGGTGACCGCGTCGACGGCGACCAGGGTAAAGCGGCCGTCCGCAACCGCGGTCTGGTCGAGCGGTTCGCCGTCGAGCTCGGCGGTCGCCGCGACCGCCCCACGGACCAGCGGTAGCCCCCAGACCAGGGTGACGTCGCCTCCGCGGCCGCCGTCGGTACGCCAGCGGCCGATGACGTCGTCGTTGAGGTCGATCTTCCACTCCGGGTTGTCGTCGGCGGTGACGTCGGTGAAGTCGACCCGGGCGCGCAGGTCTGTCGGCTCGTCGCCTTCGGCGCCGGGATCGAACGAGACCCAGCCGTAGTACTCGGCCAGAACCTGTTCACCGTTCTCGCCCGCGGTCGGTTCCGCCGCGCGCCCGCTCGCCGGCACATAGACGCGCCCGCCCCAGGTGCGGTCGGGAAACCACTTCACGGTCATCGGGTCGAGCGCCGCGCCGGCCTCGGCGGCCAGCGACTCGCACTCGGAGGCGAAGGCCTCCCGCAGGCGGTCCTCCCAGCGCCCATAGGGGCGGCCCTCCTGGGATGCGTCAGCGATCGAACGCGGGAAGGGACGGCGGATCGGGGGCATTGTGCCGAGCCTATAGAGGTCCGAGCAAACGTCGCCGGCCGTCGCCGCCCTCGGTCTCCTTGAACTGCGCCGGCGTCTGCTCGACGGACATTCGCTCTCCCTCCGTGGTCGTGGCCGAAGCGCGCCAGCCCAGCGAGGGGCGACGATCGGGCGCCCGTCTAGGCGAGCGCGGCACGCAGGTTTTCGGCCGCGCGCTCCGGCTCGTAGACGCCGATCTCGACGCCGGTGCCGAGCTCGAAGCCGGCCCGAACCGTCAGCCGGGGGACGATGTCGACATGCCAGCAGAACTCCTCGGCGCCGCGCGGGGCGGTGCGCACCCAGAGGTTGAGCTGAGGCACGGCGCCGAGCGCGCCCCCGAGCGCCCGCAGCGCGGTGGCGATCATCTCCGCGCCGCCGTCGTCGTCCTCGAACCGGGCCGCGGGCCGCCGCGGGATCACCCGGAGCTCGAACGGCGCGCGGGAGGCCCAGGGGCAGACGAGGATCGCCTCGTCGTCGACGGCGACCAGGCGCTCGCGCCGGCGCACTTCCTCGACCGCCACGTCCTCGAGCAGGTGTCCGCCCATGGTCCGCTCGTGGTGGGCCGTGGCACGCTCGCGCTCGCGCGCGACCTCGGCCGGCACGAACCTGAGCGCATAGAGCTGCGCGTGGCTGTGCTCGAGCGAGGCGCCCGCGTCGGGGCCCTCGTTGACGATCAGGTGGACGTAGGCGGCGTCCGCGTGGGCACGCATCCGCTCGCGCCAGGCGCCGACCGCGCCGGCGAACCGCTCGGCGCAGAGCTCGGCGAGCCCGGTCGCGTGTTCCGGCGCGCTGACGACGACCTCGTGGGCGCCGGCCGCGGGCTGGGCCCGGAAAAGGTCGGTCTCGGCGCCGCGGGTGGAGGCGGCGAGGGGATCGATCGAGCTGGCGAAGCCGATTTCGATTCGTTGCTCGTTGCTCGTTGCCGGTGTCTCGGGATCCGCGCCGAGCACGGGGTAGAGATTGGGGACCGAGCGCTGGAGCCAGCCGGGCGTGTCGGGCTCGCCGCCGCCGGGGCGGTTGGCCCAGACCTCGGGCGGGGTGCGACCCTCGCGGCCTTCACAGAATGGACAGCGCTCGAGGGCGTCGGGGCGCGGCTGCGCCGGGGCCGGGGCGAAGGCGTCCGGGCGATCGGCTCGACCCGGGGCGAGGATCGCCCGGAAGCCGGTGAGCTGGTCGATGCGGATCTCGGGCGTGCGGCTCAGCGCGGGGGAGGAGGCGCGTCGGGCGGCGGCGGGATGTCGTCGGGCGGCGGCGGGATCTCCCCCGGAGCCGAATGGGGCGTCGGCTGATCCTTGTCCGGCGGGGCGACGCTCGAGGGGGCATGGGGCTCGAGCAGCGGCTTGAGCAGGTCGATCGGCAGCGGAAAGACGATGTTGGTGGAGTTGTTGACCCCGATCTCGACCAGCGTCTGCAGGTAGCGAAGCTGCAGGGTCGCCGGATTCGCGCTCATGATGTTCGCCGCCTGGGAGAGCTTCTCCGCAGCCTGGAACTCGCCGTCAGCGGCGATGATCTTCGCCCGCCGTTCGCGCTCGGCCTCCGCCTGACGCGCGATCGCGCGCTGCATCTCGGCCGGCAGCTCGACGTCCTTGACCTCGACCGTCGAGACCTTCACCCCCCAGGGCTCGGTCTGCTCGTCGATGATCTGCTGCAGCTCGCTGTTGAGCCGCTCGCGCTCGGCCAGCAATGCGTCGAGCTCGGCCTTGCCGAGCACCGAGCGCAGTGTCGTCTGCGCGATCTGCGAGGTCGCGAGGAGGAAGTTCTCGACCTCGGTGATCGCCTTGTTCGGATCGACGACCCGGAAGTAGGCGACCGCATTGACGCGCACGGTGACGTTGTCCTTGGTGATCACCTCCTGTGGCGGGACGTTGAGGGTCACCGTTCGCAGATCGACCCGGACCATCTGGTCGATGATCGGGATCAGCAGGATCAGGCCGGGCCCCTTTTGCGCGATCAGCCGGCCGAGGCGGAAGATCACCCCGCGCTCGTACTCGCGCAGGATCCGGATCGCCGAGGCGAGGAGGATCAGCACCAAGACGGCGACGACCCCGACGATGACCAGCCCGACCATGCCTACTCCTCTGAGTGTTGCTGAACCGGGCGGACGCGAAGCGTCAACCCTTCGACCGACTCCACCCGCACTCTAGCGCCGCGATCCCGCACCCGCTCGGCATCGCCGTCGGCGGCATCGGCGGCAAGCGTGGCCCGCCACAGAGCGCCGCCGACGAATGCCTGTCCGACCGGATCGAGCGGCACGCGCACGTCGCCCGTGGCTCCGATCAGCTCCTCCCAGCCGGTCAGCTTCGGCCGCCGGTGTGCCTGAACGACCTTCTGCGTGGCGAAGACCAAAAACCCTCCCAGTAACACGGCGACGGTGATCACGACTGGTACCGATACTTCGAACGAGTCGCTCCCGGTGTCGAACAGGAGCAGGCCGGAGAGGGCGAGCGCGACCACCCCCACCGCACCGAGGATGCCGCTCGTCGGCAGGTGCGCCTCGGCGACGATGAAGCCGATCCCGACCACCAGCAGGGCGATCCCGGCTGCGGTCACCGGCAGCTGCGCGGTCCCGTAGGCGCCGAGCAAGAACGAGACCAGGCCCAGCGTCCCGGGGATGAAGAGGCCGGGGCTGAAGACCTCGATCGCGATCCCGACCAGCCCGACCAGCACGAGCAGGTAGGCGACCGTCGGGTTCACCAGCAGCTGCAGCAGCTCGTACTGGAGCGGCATCTCGCGCTCGTCGATCACCAGGCCGGCGGTCTCGAGCGTCTGCGCCTTCGGCCCTTCGACCTCGAACCCGTCGAGCTCGGCGAGCAGCTCCTCCTCGCTGGCGGCGACGACGTCGATCAGCCGCTCGTCGAGCGCCTCGGTGGCAGTCAGGTTCTCGGCCTCGGTGACGGTCAGTGCCGCGAGCTCGCCGTTGCGTCCGTGCTCGGAGGCCAGCGCGCGGGCATAGGCGGCGGCGTCGTTCTCGATCTTCTCGCCGAGCACCGAGTCGATGTCGGCGCCGGTGAGCGAGACCGGGCTCGCCGAGCCGATGTTGGTCTGCGGCGCCATCGCCGCCACGTCGCCGGCCTCGGTGACGAAGACCCCGGCCGAGGCCGCGCGGGCGCCGTCGGGCGAGACATAGACGGCGACCGGCATCGGCGCCTCGATGATGTCCTGGACGATCTCGCGCATCGAGGTGTCGAGCCCTCCGGGGGTGTCGAGCCGGAGGATCGCCAGCGGGGCGTCGTCGTCGGCCGCGTCGGAGAGCGCCGAGCCGATCCACTTCTCGGTCGCCGGGTCGATCGTGCCGCTGAGCTCGATCGAGGGCACCGTCGCCGAGGATTGCGCGCCGACGGCGCCCGGCAGCAGCATCATCAACCCGGCCAGGATTGACCAGAGCCAGATGTGCGCGCGCGGGCGCATGGGTGAATTATTCCGCTAGACGGTCGGTCCGAATAGGCGTGTGCGCGTCAACCGTCTGGGTCCGCGTAGCGGTCGAGGTCGGCGGCGAGCTCGTCCTCGGACGGGTAGCCGCCCCGCCGCACGTAGACGAGCTCGCCGTCGGCGTCGTAAAAGGCGGTGGAGGGGAACTCGCGGGCGTTGAACAGGCGGGCGATCTCCTGGTCGGGATCGCTGAAGCTCGGGTACGGCAGCGGGAGCTCCTCGAGGAAGGTCCTGGCGGCGTCGGGCGAATCGTCGGAGTCGACCCCGATGAACGCAACCTCGGCGCCCCTGGCGGCGGCCTGCGACTGAAAGAACGGAAACTCGAACCGGCAGGGCCCGCACCACGACGCCCACTTGTTGACCACGACCGGGTATCCGCGAAGCTCGGCGAGCCGTGCCTCGAACGCCGCGGCGCCCCCCTCGAGCAACGCGTCGCCCCGCGCGTACAGATCCCCGAGCGGCTTCGGCGCGTCGGCGAGCGCCGCTTCATAATCGCTCGCCGCCGACTCCGGGTTGCCCGCGCCGGGGTCGACCGAGTCCTCGCCGGACGCGAACGCGTAGACGACCGCCGCCGTGCAAATCGCGACCAGCAACACACTGATTGCGACCGTCTTCGTGATTCGGAAACCCATCGCCTGCCGGGTGTGGTTCAATTCATCTCGGTCCCGTGTTCTTGGACCGCGGGGGACGTCGGTCCGGCCGGAGGGGTTCTCGGCCCGGCGCCCACCCTTCCGAGCTTACTTCGCTCGTCATCCACCACCCGGATCAGCGCGAGCGCGGGATTCACAGTTTCCCCTTTCCCATGGCCAATACCACTGACGTTGCCGCGGAGACGGCGAACGAACTGAGCGAGGCCGACCTCGAGCGGGTCCGGGAGTTCTCCCGTGAGCCGATCCTGCTGGAGGGCGAGACGATCGCCGACCTGGTGCCGGGGAGCGCGCGACGCCGAGCCGTCGACGCGGCCCTGGCCGAGGTCGAGCGAGCACGCGAGGTGCCCTCGTTCGAGTGGCGGCGCGACTACTCGCTGCTACTCGGCCTCGAGCGCCTGCTATGGGAGCCGAAGCCGGAGCTGCGCGACGGCGCCGAGCTCAACGAGCACCAGGTCGACGCGCTCTCGGGAACCCTGGCCGCGATCACGGCCGAGATCGAGGGCCCGGACGGCGAGGGGCGGCGCAACGGGCGCGGCGACGGGGCCAGGGGCGAGGGTAACGGCGAGCCGGCGAACGGCAACGGAGATGCGAAGCTCGACGACGAGGACGACCTGCTCGCGCCCGACGAGGAGCCGCAGGACTGGGACGAGGCCGAGGCCGCCGAGGCCGAGCTGATCGAGGAGGCGCCCGAGGACCCGGGTGCGAGCCGCCGGTTCTGGTTCGAGCACGCGACCGGAGCGGGCAAGACCGTCGCGGCGGTGGGCTTCGTCGAGGCCTCGCGCACCGGCGGCGTGCTGATCCTCACCCATCGCCGCAACCTCGTCGACCAGTTCATCGGCGAGATCTCCGATCGCGGTTACAAGGAGCGGCTCTCGCCGGCGCTGCTCGACGGGGCCGACCACCCCTACGGCCCGGTGACGGTCGAGACCTACCAGTGGTTCGTGCGCAACGCTGGCCAGGTCTCGGACGCCTACTCGATCGTGATCTGCGACGAGGCCCACACGGCGCTCGGCGAGAAGACCAGCGCCACGATCCGCAACTGGACCGGGCCGGTGTTCATCGGCATGACCGCGACCGGGGCGCTGATCGCCCGCCACGTCGCCGACCTGTTCCCGACCCAGACCTCGCGCTTCGACCTCGCCCAGGCGGCGCGCCGGGGGGTGATCGCGCCGCTTCGCTGCATCCGGATCCCGCCCGGGCCCGGCGTGCGAACGATCGCCAAGGTGCCCCTTCGACGCGGCGAGGTCGACCAGGACTTCGACCAGGAAGAGCTGGCCGCACTGCTCGACCAGGAGCCCTTCAACGTCGCCGTCGCGGACCTGTACCAGTCGCGCTTCCGACGGGTGCCCGGCGTCGTCTATACCGCCGGCGTCCAGCACGCCAACAACGTCGCCAAGGCCTTCCGCAATGCCGGCATCAACGCGCGGGCAGTCTCCGGTGAGACGCCGAAGCGCGAGCTGACCGAGATCCTCGCCGCGTTCGAGCGCGGCGAGGTCGATGTGCTCTGCAACGCGATGCTGCTCGCCGAGGGCTGGAACTCGCCCCGGGCGACGATCTGCATGCACCTCGCGCCAACCGCTTCGCGGCGCGTCTATCAGCAGCGCGTCGGCCGGGTCACCCGCCGCAACCCCGGCAAGGAAGCGGGCCTGGTGATCGACTTCGTTCACCCGGCGACCACCCACGACGAGACGATCGTCACCCTGCACAGCCTCCTCAACCGCGACGTCTACCGCGGCGGTGCGATCGTCGTCGGCCCGGTTCGCCGCGGCCGCGGCCGCCGGGTGCGGGTCGAACGCCGCGTGGTGCCCGTCTCGGCGGACCCCGAGCGGCGTTTGCACGTGCTCGAGCGCGAGCTCTGGCGAATCGCGGTCGAGAACCTCAACTATTCCGAGCAGCATGCCTGGGCGGCGCTCGCCGGGGCTCGGGTCACCGCCAACAACTGGCGCCGCGCGAAGGCGATGATCCAGCACGATCAGGCGAAGGAGCTGCGGCGGCGCTTCCTGCTCACCTGCCTGCAGCGAAACCGCAACCACCAGCTGCGGCTGAAGGCCCTCGCCGAGGTCGCCGCCCTGCGCGAGGCCGAGCCCTTCGACGACGCGGTCGACGTCGTCGCCACCTGGCCGCGGGACGAGCGCCGCGCAGGGGCGAAGGTGCTCCTGCAGGCGCTCGCCGAGCGCCGCATCGGGCGCCGCGACCAGGCCCAGGCGTGGGTCTGGCGCCTGGCGGCGGTGAGCCGCGAGCTGCACGAGGAGTACGCGGTCCAGCGCTGGCCCGAAACCAAGCGCCTGCTGGGGTTGTTCGTGAACTCCTCCGGCCGCGCCCACGGTCGCAACGCGCGGCGGATCGTGCACGCCGCCCGCCAGCAGGACCGCCGGCTCGCGGTCGCGCTGCTCGCGGCGGCGGTCGCCCACACCCCGGAAGCCGAGGAGGTTCTGCGGGGGGCGCGGATGCGGATGGCGAGAAAGCCCTCGGCCGTAGCCCGTGAGCTGCTGCACAACTTCCCCAAAGGCGGCAAGCGCCGGCGCCGGCGGTCGAAGCGCGACGGCAGCAACCGCGAGGCGCCCGAGCGCGAGAAGCTCGCCGAGCCGCCCGAGCGCGAGGACAAGGCCGATGACACGTCCGCACGGTCGGAAGGCAAGACCGAGGAGGCCGCGTAGCCATGCTCGACCACGTCGGCGTCAACGTCGGGGACCTCGGCTCCGCGCGCAGCTTCTATGTCGACGCGCTGGCGCCGCTGGGGATCAAGCCGCTGATGGAGGTCGAGGGCGTCGCCTGCGGATTCGGCGACGATCAGAAGCCCTACTTCTGGATCGCCGCACGCGAACGGGTGACGCCGTCCGCTCACATCGCCTTCGCGGCGCCCGACCGCGCCACCGTCGACGCCTTTCACGCTGCCGCCCTGGCGGCGGGCGGACGCGACAACGGCGAGCCCGGTCCGCGCCCGATCTACCACGAGCACTACTACGGCGCCTTCGTGCTCGACCCGGACGGCAACAACATCGAGGCCGTCTGCCACCGCCCCGAGGGCTGAACGCGCGGGTGTCAGCCGGGCCGTAGGCTGACCTCGCCGGATCCGAGGCTGAGCCGCTCGCCGTCTTCGCGCTCGACGACGATGTTGCCGCGCTCGTCGATCCCGGCGGCGACGCCGCGGCCGGTCTCGATCGCGGACCCCTCCCACTCGACCTCGTGGCCGCTGAGCGCGTCGCGTTTGCGAAACGCGTCAAGCACGACCGTCTCGGGCGTCTCGACCCACTCGCCGAGCGCGAGCGAAACCGCGTCGCGCACGGCGCCGATCTCGATCCCGCCGCCGATCGAGGTCGCGGGCCAGCGCAAGTCGGCTGGGAAGTCCTGCTCGGCGATCGCGACATTGACCCCGATCCCGATCACAGCCCACTCCGGGGGCCGCGTCTCGATCAGGACACCCGCGACCTTGCGCTGCGCGATCCAGACATCGTTCGGCCACTTGATCGCGCAGGCGACCGGGGCCACGGCCTCGATCGCCTCGCAGACCGCGACCGGCGCGGCGAGCGGCAACAGCGCATGCTCGGGTCCGAGCGGCCGCAGGATCGCCGAGTAGAGCAGCGCCCGCCCCGCCGGCGCCGACCACGCCCTCCCTCGCCGGCCGCGGCCGGCGCTCTGCTCGGCGGCGGTGACGACGGTACCGGTCGGGGCGCCGCGCTCGGCGAGCTCGCGCCCCCGCTCGTTGGTCGAGTCGGCGAGCCGAAGGTGCAGGTGCGGGCTGCCGAACGCGGTCACACCGGCCGCAGCACCACGGCATCACCAGGTCCGAGACCGAGCCGGTCGGCGGCACTGGCGCGGTTGACCGCCAGGGTGAGGTTGCCGAACGAGCCCAGGTAGAGCAGGAGCTCGTCCGCGGGGAGGTCGACGAAGGTGAGCGCGTAGGCGATCTCATGGCGCTCCTCGCCGGCCTCGAGCGTGAGCGCCCGACCGAGTCCCAGGCCGGCGTCGGCGGCGTGCTCGGCACCCGCGAGAAGGACGACGTTGCCGAAGCGATCGACGTGGCTGACCTGGGCGGCAAGGCACGCGTCGGGCTCGACCGCCGGGCCGGTGAGCTCGAGGCCGACCAGCGAACTGGGCTCGATCGGTTCGCCCAGCTCGCCCGGAGTCGCGCCGAGCGCCAGGTGCGCGGCGACCGGGGCAAAGATGTCGCGCCCGTGGAAGGTCGCCGAGACGGGCTCGAGGCGGACCGCCGAAAGGGAGACATCGGCCGCCTCGAGCGCGCCACCGAAGCGCGCGACCGCGAGCGACAGCAGCCCGTTGTCGGGCCCAACGAGCATCCGGTCCTCGTCGCCGACCCGGAGTGCGACCGCCTTGCGCGGCGAGCCCACGCCCGGGTCGACCACCGCGAGGTGGACCCCGGCGGGGGCATAGGTGAGCGTATTCGCGAGCACCGCGGCCCCCTGGCGAACGTCGTGGCGGCGAATCCCGTGGGTGAGGTCCACCACCGGCGCCTCGGGCGCGAGCCGGGCGATCACCGCCCGGCAGACGCCGGCGAACTCGTCGTCGCTGCCATAGTCGGAGAGGAAGGTGATCGGGCGCGCTCCCACCGCCGACCCAATTTAGGCCAGGACTACCCGCGGCCGGCGTCCGCCACCAGCGCCTCGACCAGCCCCGCCGGGTCGTGGCGGCGGGCCTCGACGTCGACGGTGAGCCCGGCGTCGCGGACGGCCTGGCTGGTGACCGGGCCGATCGAGACGATGCGGGCGTTGCGAGGAAACCGGTCGCCGATCGCGTCGAACAGGTTGCGGACCGTCGACGACGAGGTGAAGGTGACGTAGTCGGCGCCCGCGGCGGCGTCGATTGCGGCCGGGTCGGGGTCCTCGCGCACCGTCTCGTAGAGGGCGACCACATCGACCTTCGCGCCGCGCTCGGCGAGTGCGTCGGGCAGCACGTCGCGGGCCTCGGCGGCGCGGGCGACCAGCACCGGGCGATCACGAACCTCGACCGCGGCGAGCGCCTCGACCAGGGCCTCGGCGACGAAGCGGTCGGGGACGATGTCGGCGATCAGCCCGCGGTCGGCCAGCGCGGCGGCGGTGCCGGGGCCGATCGCGGCGACGGTGGCGTTGGCGAGCGCCCGAGCGTCGCGACCGCGCGTCGCCATCGCCTCGAACAGCAGCCGCACCCCGTTCGGGCTGGTCAGACAGACGAGCGCGTAGGTGTGCAGGTCGGCGACCGCGTCGCGGACCTCGGCCGCGTCGAGGCGCGGCTCGATCCGGATCGCCGGCAGCTCGACCACTTCGGCGCCGAGCGCCCGCAGGGTCGCGGCCAGCCCGCTTGCCTGCGCGCGGGCACGGGTGACGACCACCCGCCTTCCGTGCAGTGGCCGGCGCTCGAGCCAGGCGATTGCGTCGCGGCGTGCCGCGACCGGCCCGAACAGAAGGATCGCCGGCGCTCCCAGACCGGCCTCGGCGACCGCGTCGGGAAGCCCGGCGAGGGTCGAGCCGACCGTTCGCTGGCCGGCGTGGGTGCCGCGCTCGATCGCGGCTGCCGGCTCGGCCGGATCGCGCCCGGCGCCCTCGAGCCGCTCGGCGATCGCCGGCAGGTTGCCCACCCCCATGTAGAGGACGAGCGTGCCCGGAAAGCGGGCGAGCGCCGCCCAGTCGAGCGCCGTCTCGTCCTTGCTCGGATCCTCGTGGCCGGTGACGAAGGCGACCGCCGAGGCGTCGTCGCGATGGGTGACCGGGATCCCGGCGTAGGCGGGCGCGGCGACCCCCGCGGTGACCCCGGGGACGACCTCGAAGCCGACGCCGGCGGCCGCCAGCGCCTCCGCCTCCTCGCCGCCGCGCCCGAACACGAACGGGTCGCCTCCCTTGAGCCGGACCACGCTGCGGCCCGTCCGCCCGTGCTCGATCAGCAAGGACTCGATCTCCCCCTGGGCGACCGCAGGTTCGCCCGGCCGCTTGCCGACGTAGATCAACTCGGCGTCGTCGCGGGCCTGCTCGAGGATCCCGGCACCGATCAGGCGGTCGTGGAGGACGACGTCGGCGGACGCGACCAGCTCCAGCGCCCTCACCGTCACCAGCCCCGGATCGCCGGGACCGGCGCCGACGAGGTAGACGACCCCTGGGCGGGCGGCGCGACTCGCGTCTCTGGGCAGTGACCTCGACATCATGCTCCGACCGCGGGCAGCGTACGCGGCCCCGTTAGTCTCCGCGCTCGTGAGCGATCGGCGCCCCGTCTCGGAGGCCAAGCTCGAGCAGACCGACGCTGGGCTGGTCACAACCAGCGCAGGCTGGTTCGTGCTCAACGCCCGCGACGCACGCTGGATCGAGCGACCGGGCCGAGGTCACAGCCTGCCATTCACCGGATGGACGGAGGAGGAGGCCGAGACCAACTTCCGCGAGCTCGGCGTCAACCTGGTCGCACTCGGCGGCGGCGAGCCGATCGGCATGTACCACTGGGAGGCCGACTGCGAGGACTTCCTCGTACTCTCCGGCGACGGCATCCTGATCGTCGAGGGCGAGGAGCGCCCGCTCCGTCAGTGGGACTTCGTCCACTGCCCGCCCGGTACCCGCCACGTGATCGTCGGCGCCGGTGAGGACGGCTGCGTCCTGGTCGCGATCGGCACCCGCGCGCACATCGGCCAGGACTGCAACGGCGGCGCCTACGTGGTCGACGAGGCCGCGCGCCGCCATGGCGCCGCGCCCGATGACCCCGACGATCCCTACGCCCGCTTCCCGGCGCCGGAGGCGACGCCCCACCGAGACGGGTGGCTGCCGTTCGGGTCGTGAGGCGTTAGCCCACCCCTACGTCTTGCGCGACGCGCCGGCCCGGTCGAGGATCTCGCGCGCCCCGGCGGCGAGCATCCGCTCGGCGAGCGCCTGGCCGAGCGCCGCGGGCTGCTCGGGGTCGCCAGCGATCCGGTCGCGGACCCACTCCTCGCCGCCGGCGAGCCCGGCGTAGCCGCGTACCGAGAGCTCGGAGCCCTCGACTCGGGCGCAGACACCCACCGGGGTGTCGCAGCTCGCGCCCAGCGACCGGGTGGCGGCGCGCTCTGCTGTGAGCTCGGTAAGCGCGGCGCGGTCGGTGACCCGGCCGGCGGCCGCCGTCGTCTCGGCGTCGTCGCGTCGTGCCTCGAGCGCCAGGCTGCCCTGGCCCGGTGCCGGCGTTAGCTCGTCGAGCGGGAAGCGAAAGCGGATCTCGGCCTCGCGGCCGAGCCTGGCGAGGCCGGCGCCGGCGAGGACGATGCCGTCGTATTCACCGACCGCGAGCTTGCCCAGGCGAGTGTCGACGTTGCCGCGCAGCTCGGCGATCTCGAGACCGGGGCGGAGCGCGAGCAGCTGTGAACGCCGCCGCAGGCTGGAAGTGCCGATCCGGGCGCCGTCGCCGAGCTCGGATAGCGAGCTCGCGGCGCCGACGAAGACGTCGCTGGGATCCTCGCGGCCGGGGACACCGACCAGCGCAAGCCCGTCGGGAAGCTCACCCGGCATGTCCTTGGCCGAGTGCACGCCGACGTCGACCTCGCCGTCGAGAAGGGCCGTCTCGACCCCGCGGACAAAGCGCTCCTTGTCGCCGACGTCGCCATCGGAGGTCTTCACCGCCACGACCTCGGCCCCGCCGAGCGTCGCAGCGACCGTCTGCGCCTGGGCCAGCGCCAGGGCGCTGGACCGAGTCCCGATCTTCACCGGTCGCCGCGGCGGCGCCGGCGATCGCGCAAGTCCGACACCTCGGCCACCGGTGCCCGGAGCGGCTCCGACTCCGGGTCGAGGCCGAAGAGCTCGCGCAGCGCCGCGATCTTCGAGTACACGTCGTCGTCGCCGGCGGCGCGCTTCAGCCGCAGGGTGGGCTCGTGCAGCAGACGTGAGGCGATCGACCGTGCCGCCGCGCGCAACCGCTCGCGATCGGCCTCGGTGAGTCCCTCCCAGCGCTGCTCGTTCTCGGCCAGCACCCGCTTGACCACGTCGTCGGCTCGGGCGCGAAGGGCCGCAACCGTCGGCGTCACGTCCTGGGCCGCGAGCCAACGGTCGAAGCGGTCGAGCTCCGTCCTCAGGATCGCGTCGGCGCGCCTCGCCTCGACCTCGCGGCCCGAGACATTGCGCTCGACCAGCGTCTGCAGATCGTCCATGTCGTAGAGGCTGACGGCGGTCAGCTCGCGGCAGGCGGGGTGGATGTCGCGCGGGACGGCGAGGTCGATCAGCAGCAGCCGCCGGTCCTCACGAAGGTCCATCACCTCGCCGAGCTCCTCACGCTCGACGACGTGATGCGGTGAGCTGGTCGAGGTGACGACGATGTCGGCGTTGACCATCTCCTCGGGCAGCGCCTCGATCCGCACCGCCTGGCCGGCGAAGCGCTGCGCGAGGCCGATCGCGCGGTCGTAGTGGCGGTTGGCGATGAAGATCGCGTGTACCCCCTTGGCGGCCAGCGCGCGGGCGGTCAGCTCGGCGGTCTCGCCGGCACCGACGACGAGCACCCGGCGCTCGTCGAGCTCGCCGAGAGTGCGCCGGGCGAGGTCGACGGCGACCGAGGGCACCGAGAGCGAGCGCTGGGAGATCCCGGTCTCGGTACGAGCCCGCTTGCCCGCCGCGAGCGCGAGGCGGAAGAGGTGGTTGAGGACCGGTCCGGTGGCGCCCTCGACCAACGCCAGCTCGTAGGCGCGCTTCACCTGGCCCTGGACCTCGGCCTCGCCGATGATCATCGAATCGAGCCCGGCGGTGACCCGCAGCAGATGGCCCGCGGCCACCGACGCGCGCAGCGAGTAGAGGTGGCCGACGAGCTCGGTCGGCGGAATCCCGGCCTCGCGCGCGAGCAGCCCGAGCGCCAGTGACTCAGCGCCGACGCCGTCGCCGACGTACAGGTAGAGCTCGGTTCGGTTGCAGGTCGAGATCGCGGCCGCCTCGAGCACCTCGTCGCGCTCGACCAGCTCGCCGAGCACGCCCACGGCCCTGCCCTCGGTCAGCGCCAGCCGCTCGCGCAGCTCCAGCGGCGCGGTCTTGTGCGAGATCCCAAGCGCCAACAGCTCCGTCACGCGCGAACCTCCTCGCGGGCGGGATCCTCGGCCGGCTCGCGGTCTCGTTCCTCCGCAAGCTCGGCCAGCTCGCCGAGCTCGCTGCTGATCCGCTGCAGGCGGGCGGCCATGATCGCGAGGTAGATCAGCAGCAGCGCGAGAAAGGCCACGTAGGCGCCGGCGACGTACTTGCCGGCCTCGTCGAGCGGCAGCGCCGGCATCAGCCGGCTCCCGAAGCCCGACGCGGGACGGGCGCGATCCGCGAGCCGCCCGCGACCGCGTCCTGGTCGAGCGCTCGGCGCAGGCGCGCCAGCCGCGCCCGGGTCGACTTCGCGGCGAGCTCGAACCGGACGAGCGTCTGCCAGAGCAGCGCCATGCCGGCCAGGCAGACGAGGAAGGTCACAGTCATCTTCGGCGTTAGGCCGCCGTCGGCGGTGGCGAAGACGCGCGGATGGACGAGGCTCTCGGCGAGCCGCACGGCGAGGAAGTTGAGCGGCACGAACGCCCCCGCCGTGATCGCGAACACCGAGGCGTAGCGGGCCTGGCGCTCGCGATCCTCGATCGCGTAGCGCAGCGGGTAGTAGGTGCAATAGAGCAAGAAGACGATCAGGAACGAAACCAGGGTCGGCTCGTCCCAGACGAACCACTTGCCCCACGAGGCTCGAGCCCAGATCGAGCCGGTGATCAACACCGCGACGCCGAGGATCACCGAGATGTGGATCGAGACGTAGGAGCGCGCGTCCCAGCCGGGATCGCCGCTTCGAAGGTGCAGGATCGCCTGCACCGCCGCGACCATGAAGCCGACCAGCGCGCAGACCGCAAGCGGCACATGAAGGTAGAAGATCTTCTGGATGAAGCCCTGGTCGGCGTCGTTGGGCGCGAAGTAGAAGACCAGGATGAACCCGGCCGCCAGGGTTACGACGGTCAGCGCGGGGAGGATTCGCGGTGCCTTGAAGCTCATTCGATCACCGGCGCCGGCTCAGTCCTCGAGCAGGAAGTCGTAGACGGCGTAACCGACGGCGACGAACACTAGATCGTAGAGAGCGAGGATCGCCATCCATTGGCCGAATTCGCCGTAGGCAGGGCCGCCCGCGGCGAGCAGCGGCTCGGCCGCGCCGGCCGCGGCGATCATCACCGGGACCAGCAGCGGCAACAGCAACAGCGGCCCGATCAGATCCCGGGCGCGCGAGTTGACGGCGATCGACGAAACCAGGGCGCCGACGGTCGCCAGCCCGAGGTCTGCGAGCACCAGCACCGCGGCGAGTGGTGCCAGCCCGGCGGCACCGACACCGAAGAGGATCGCGAACACGGGCACCGCGATCAGTTCCAGCGCCAGCAGATAGATCGCCAGCACGCAGACCTTGGCCGCGAACAGCGACGTGCCGTCGACCGGCGCCAGGCGGATGACGTCGAAGCCGCCCTGCTCGCGCTCGGCGACGAAGACGCGGTTGATCGCCAGGATCGCCGCGAACAGAACCGTCGCCAGCAGTACGCCCGCGGCGAGGCTGCCCTCGAGCGTGGTCCGGTCGAGCCCGAAGCGAAAGAGTACGAAGGTGGTCGCGGCGAACAGGGCCATCGCCGGCACGGACTCCAGCGTCCGCAGCTCGGTCCGCAGGTCCTTCGCGAGGATCGCGCGGAAGGCGTTCATCGCACGGCTCCGCCGTAGACCGCGCGGGCGTCCCCGGGCGACAGGGCGGCCACCGGTCCGGCGTGGGCAACGATCCCGTCGGCCCGCAGCAGCAGCACCTGGTCGGCCTCGACGAGCCCGGCCTCGACCGCGTGCGTGACGATCACCCGGCTGCGGCCCCGCTCAGGGCCGAGCAGCTCGTCGACGATCACGCCGGCAGCCGGATCGAGGTGCGACCGCGGCTCGTCGAGCAGCAGCAGCTCGGGCTCGTGCAGAAGCGCCCGGCAAATCGCCGCGCGCTGGAGCATCCCGGCGGAGAGGTTGCGGACCAGCTCGCCGCCGCGGCGGGCGAGGCCGGCGCGACCGAGGAGCTCCTCGATCCGCGCTTCCGGGCGCTCGATCCCGTGCAGGCGCGCGTTGAAGCCGAGGTTCTCGCGCACGGTCAGCTCCCGGTAGAGCAGCGGCTGGTGGCCCAGATAGCCGATTCGGCCGCGCGCCTTCCACGCTTCGCTCGGCAGCCTGGCGCCCAGCACCGTGACGCCGCCGGCGCTTGGCCGCAACAGGGTGGCAAGGATGCGCAGCACGGTGGTCTTGCCGGCGCCGTTGGGCCCGAGCACCGCCAGGGTCTGCCCCGCCGCCAGCTCGATCGAGACGTCGCTGACCACCGGGCGCTCGCCGTAATCACGTCGCACCCCGGTCAACGCGATCACCGCCTCCGGCCCGCCGTGGGTGCCGGCCGCTGTCGATGGCTCCAGGGCGCTCTCCATGCTCATCAAGGATCGCGGACCCCGCGATGCGCCGCGTTCGTACTCGGGGCATGTGGGCGGAAATAGCAATCGTCGTCGCCGCGCTGCTGCTGGTGCCCGAACCGGGCCCCGGCGAGCGCGCCGCCGAGGCCTCCGCAGGCCCGCGAGTCGAGTGGCGGGACTCGGTCGCCCTCGGCGCACCTGAGGCTGGCAGCCTGGTCGACGGCGTGCGCCTGCCGGCCGCGGGGCCCGCGCACTTCACCTGGGATCCGGTGCTGAAGCGACGGCCGGATCGCGACTGGCGTCGTTGGGGCACCGACGAGCTGGTGCGCACGACGCTGCGAGTGGTACGCGAGTTCAGCACCCGCCACCCGCGGGCCCCACGGGTTGGGATCGGCGACCTCAGCCTCCGCCGTGGCGGCTATTTCGGGCCCGAGGTCAGCGGCGGCATCGGCCACGCAACGCACCAGAACGGCCTTGACGTCGACGTCTACTACCCGCGCCTCGATCGCCGCGAGCGCCCGCCCGAGGCGGTCGACGAGGTCGATGTGCGGCTGGCGCAGGAGCTGGTCGACCTGTTCGTCGAGGCCGGCGCGACGACGATCTACGTGGGGCCGAACCTGCCGCTCACCGGACCTCCCCGAGTGGTCACGCCGCTGGTCAACCACGACAACCACCTGCACGCGCGAATCTCTCCCTAGCGGTCCACGAGGGATACACTCCCCAACCGTGGACGAGGCGACTACACCGGCCGCGCCGGCCCAGGGGGAGCCGTCGCGCACGACGGTCGCCACCTACAACCAGTACCGCGACGCCGAGCGCGCGGTCGACTTCCTCTCCGACAAGGGCTTTCCGGTCGAGCGCGCGGCGATCGTCGGGACCGGGCTGAAGACCGTCGAGCAGATCGCGGGCCGGATGACCACCGGCCGCGCGGCGCTGATCGGGGCCGGCCAGGGAGCGATGATCGGCCTCTTCTTCGCACTGCTGCTGGGGCTCTTCTTCACCATCGACGAGGCCTTCTTCGGGGTGCTTCTCTACGGGTTGATCGTCGGGGCGCTGTTCGGCGCCACCTTCGGCGCGATCACGCAGGCGATGCAGGGCGGCCGGCGCGACTTCGCCTCGGTGCGTGGCATGCAGGCCGAGCGCTACGAGGTCCAGGTCGACCACGAGGTCTCGGCCCAGGCGAAGCAGCTGCTCACCGAGCTGCCGGCGAGCTAGACCCCGGGTCAGCGCCCCTTGCGAAACGTCCGCGCGCCGACCTTGGCCAGCGGCACCAACCCCTCCCGCAGCGCCCTCAGCCGGGCGCCGTCGCGCCCGTAGAGCAGGCGCGCGGAGGAGCGCAACGCGGTGCCGAGCGTGGAGTCGTAGGGCTGCCACCAGAAGTCGCGCACCAGGCCGGGCTCCCAGGCGACGAGCTTCACGTTGACGCACTCATAGAAGCCGAACTTCGAATGGGAGCGGCCGAGCCCCGACTCCTTCACCCCGCCCCAGGAGCACTGGGCGGCGCCATGAGAGTAGGAGTGGTCGTTGATCCACACCATTCCCGACTCGATCCGGCGCGCGATCCGCTCACCCTTGGCGCGGTCCCTGGTCCAGACCGAGGCGCCGAGGCCAAAGTTGGAGTCGTTGGCGCGTTCGAGGGCCTCGGCCTCGTCGGCGACGACGATCACCGGGACCACCGGTCCGAAGATCTCCTCCTTCATGATCCGCATCTCGTCGGTGACCCCGGCGAGCACGGTCGGAGCGATGAAGCGGCCCGAGTAGCCCGGGACCTCGCGCGGGCCGCCGCTGATGCGGTCGGCGCCGTCGGCGAGCGCGTCGTCGACGAGGCCGGTGACCACGTCTGCCTGCGCGGCCCCGACCATCGGGCCGATCTCCGTCTCCCACTCGAGCGGGTCGCCGACGGTCAGCCGCTCGGCCTCGCGGCGGACCCCCTCCAGAAACGGCTCCGCCACCGCCTCGACCACGTACGTGCGCTCGATCCCCGAGCAGGTCTGGCCGGAGTTGGCGAAGCCGGCCCAGACGCAGCCCGAGACGGCGTTGGCGAGGTCGGCGTCGGCGCAGACGATCTGGGGGTCCTTGCCGCCGAGCTCGAGCACGCTGCCCTTGAGTCGCTGGGCGCAGATCTCGCCGACCCCGCGCCCGACCTCGACCGAGCCGGTGAAGAAGATCTTCGCCGTCGACGCCTCGCACAACGCCTGGCCGATCGCGCCGCCGCCGTGCACGGTGCGCACCAGGCCCGGCGGAAAGCCGGCGTCGTCGAAGACCTGCTGGATCCGTTCGCCGAGCAACGGCGTCAGGCTCGCCGGCTTCAGCACCACCCCGTTGCCCGCCATCAGCGCGATCGCGACCTCGCCGAAAGGGATCGACCATGGATAGTTCCAGGGCGCGATCACGCCGACAACGCCGAGCGGCTCATAGCTGAAGATGCTGCGCTTTGTCTTCAGGAACGCCTGCGGGTAGGGGACTTTCTCGTCGGCGAGGATCTTCGGTCCCGCACTGGCGCACCAGTGCAGCGCGTCGATCGTCGGGATCAGCTCCATCACGTAGCTCTCGGTGATCGGCTTGCCCTGCTCACGGGTGAGCAGATCCGCGACCTCCTCCATGTCGGAGACCAGGACCTCGGCGGCGCGGCGCATGTAGCGGGCGCGGTCCGCGAGCGTCAGCTGGGCCCAGAAGGGCTGCACCGCGGCGACGTCGTCGACCACCCCCTGGACCTGGTCGGCGGTGATCGTCTCGACCGTGCCGACGAGCGAGCCGGTCGCCGGGTTGTAAGACTCGAGCGCCCCCACGCCGTAGCGATTCTAGTCGTGGCGCCCGCGGTCACGCCTGCGAGCGAGTGGCGTTTGCGATCAGGGTTCGGACCGATGCCCGGGCGGGTACCAACTGGATGACCGCCGCCGGCCCTCCGTCGTCGGGCGGGCCGAGCCGTTCCGTCGACACCGGCGGCGGTCGGTCGCTGCCGGTTCAATTCGAGCGCTTACCCCGCGCCCGCCGCAGGCGCTCGCCGAGCTCGGCCTCGAAGCCGCGGTCGGTGGGCTCGTAGAAGCGCTGGTCCTCGAGCTCGGCGGGCAGCAGCGGCTGGCCGGCGATCCCGCCGGGCTCGTCGTGCGGATAGACGTAGCCCTGCCCGCGTCCGAGCTTCCTCGCCCCGGCGTAATGGGCATCGCGCAAGTGGTCGGGCGGCAGCTTGGCGCCGTGCTCATCGATGTGGCGCATCGCCGCCGAGATCGCGGTGGTCGAGGCGTTCGACTTCGGCGCCAGGGCGAGGTAGGCGGCCGCCTGGGCGAGGTTGAGCGCGCACTCGGGCAGCCCAACCCGGTCGACCGCCTGGCCGGCGGCGGTGGCGACGAGCAGCGCCTGTGGATCGGCGTTGCCGATGTCCTCGGAGGCGAGGATCACCATTCGCCGAGCGATGAAGCGCGGGTCCTCGCCGCCCTCGAGCATCGCCGCGAGGTAGTAGATCGCCGCGTCGGGATCGGAGCCGCGCAGCGACTTGATCAGCGCCGAGGCGTAGTCGTAGTGGCGGTCGCCCTGCTTGTCGAAGCTGACCGCCTTGCGCTGCAGCGCGTCCTCGGCGACCGCGAGCTCCACCTCCCCGTTGCCCGCGCGAACCGCCTCGACCGCGCGCTCGAGCGCGCCGAAGGCCGTTCGCACGTCTCCCCCCGAACGCCCGGCGAGCAACTCCAGCGCCTCGTCCGTGACCCGCGGTGGGTCGGCGATCCCCCGATCGCGGTCGGCGAGCGCCCGCTCGAGCAGCGCGCGGATCTGGTGCGGCTCGAGTTCGCGCAGCTCGTAGATCTGACTCCGCGAGAGCAGCGCCGAGTTGACCTCGAAGTAGGGGTTCTCCGTGGTCGCGCCGATCAGCGTCACCAGGCCTTCTTCGACCGCCGGCAGCAGCGCGTCCTGCTGGGCCTTGTTGAAACGGTGGATCTCGTCGAGAAAGAAGATCGTCGGTTGGTCGGTGGCCCGGCGGCGCTCCGCCGCCCTCTCGATCATCGCTCGAACCTCGGCCCGTCCCGCGTTGACCGCCGACTCCTCCTCGAAGGCACCCTGCGCCGCGCCGGCGACGATCCGCGCCAGGGTCGTCTTGCCCGAGCCCGGTGGCCCGTAGAGGATCATCGAGTGCGGCTCGCCGGTCTCGATCGCTGTGCGCAGCGCCGAGCCGGGGCCGAGAAGGTGCTCCTGGCCGACCAGCTCGCCGAGACTGCGCGGGCGCATACGGACCGCCAGCGGGGCCTCGCCTGCGGGCACGGGCGTTCGGCGCTCCGTCCCGGACCGATCCTCGGAGTCGAACAGACGGCCGGTCATGCTCGCGCCCAGTATGGAGGGAGCGGACCACGGGTATATGGAGCGAGCGGGCCACGGGTAATCTGAAGCCATGGGCGAGGAGACGACGGTGGCCCCGGCGGGGCTCGGGGCACAGGCGGCCGAGCTGCTCTCGGAGCTGATCCGGCTCGACACCGTCAACCCACCCGGCAACGAGGAGCCGGCGCAGGAGCTGCTGGCGTCGCGACTCACCGACGCCGGCTTCGAGTGCAGCCTGCTGGCCGCCGAGCCGGGGCGGCCGAACCTGGTCGCCCGCCTGCCGGGCGAGGTGGAGGGCGAGACGCTGTGCCTGCTGGGCCACGTCGACACCGTCCCGGCAGATGCCTCGGAGTGGAGCTTCGACCCCTGGTCGGGCGAGATCGTCGACGGCGAGATCCGCGGCCGCGGCGCCCAGGACATGAAGGGGCAGGTCGCGGCCGAGGTGGCCGCCGTCACAGAGCTGGCTCGCGACGGCTGGCGCCCCGCGCGAGGCGAGCTGAAGCTGGTCGCGACCGCGGACGAGGAGAAGGGGGCCGCGATCGGCGCCGCCTGGCTCTGTGCCCAGCATCCCGATGCGGTGCGCGCCGACCTAGTCGTCAACGAGGGCGGCGGATACGCGTTCGAGCTCGGTGAGCGCCGCTTCTACAGCCTCGCCGTCGGGGAGAAGGGTGTCAGCCGCTTCGTCCTGCGGGCCCGCGGGACCGCCGGCCACGCCTCGATCCCGGGGCTTGGCGAGAACGCGCTGCTTCGCCTCGCGCCGGCGCTCGCACGGCTAGGCGAGCAGCCACCGCTGGAGCCGAGCCCTGTTGGAGTCGAGTTCCTGTCGACGCTGCTCGACGAGGATCTCGGCGACGCCGACCCGCGCGCGCTCGAGGGCGCGGTCGAGCGCCTCCGGAGCCTGTCGCCGAAGCTCGTCGAGCTGCTCGCGGAGCCGATGCTGCGGGTGACGCTGGTGCCGACCAGGATCCGGGCCTCCGAGAAGGCGAACGTGATCCCGTCGAAGGCCGAGGTGCTGGTCGACTGCCGGGTGCCGCCGGGCGGCGGGGCAGATCAGGCCCGTGCGCGCGCCGAGGTAGTGCTCGGACCGCTCGCCGACGGCCTCGAGATCGAGTTCATGAAGGAGACGGTCGGCAACCGATCGCCATTCGAGTCGCCGCTCGCCGACGCGATCGCCGCCTGGCTCGCCGAGGCCGATCCGGGGGCCAGCCTTGTTCCGGTCGTGATGCCCGGGTTCAGCGACAGTCATTGGTTCCGCAAGGCCTTCGACGCCGCAACCGTCTACGGCTTCTGTCCGCAGCGAACGCTGGGCCTGTTCGAGGCCCAATTGCTCGTGCACGGCGCCGACGAACGGGCGGCCGTGGCGGACCTCGAGCTCGCCGCCGGCTTTTACTTCGACCTCTGCCGGCGGGTGCTCCAATGAGGCGGAGTCCGAGAGGACGAAGCCGAATCCGGCCGCCGTTGAGGCCGCTGCAGTGAGCGCGCCCGGCGCCGCCGGCGACGGGGCCAGCACCAAGGGCTTCGGACCGGACGAGAGGCGGCCGCTGCGGCTCGGGGGGATGGCGCTTCGCAACGGCCTTCTGATCCACGGCCCGAACTCGTGGGCGGTCGCGGCGCGGACCGCGGAGGGAGCGATCGAGGTCGCCTCGGGGCCGAAGCCGAGCCTCACCCGGGGGCGGCTCGGCGAGATCCCGCTGCTGCGCGGCCCGCTGCGCCTCGCCGAGGCGCTCGCGGTGATCCCGCTCGCGCGCTCGCGGCTCGGCTCCGTGCGGCTGCCGTTCGAGGACCCGGGCGTGCTCGGCGCGATCGTGATCTCGAGCGCCGCGAGTGGGGCGCTTCGCCGGCTGCGACCGCCGACCGTCGGCCGGGAGGCGGTCATCGCCGCGCTCGGCGCGTTGCCGGCGGTCGCGGCGCTGCGCGACCCCGATCTCGCCGCCTACCACGGCGTCGAGCACAAGGCGATCGGCGGCTACGAGCGCGGGACGGATCCGGCGGAGGTGCCGAAGGAGCACGAGCGCTGCGGCTCGAATTTGATCGCGCCGATGCTGGGGCTGTCGATCGCGGGCCAGGTGCTGGTCGAGCGGCTCGCCCGCCGCCCGGGGCCGGTGCTGCGTGCGGCGACCGCGCTCGCCGGCGTCGGCGCCGCTGTCGAGCTGTTCGTCTACGCGGAGCGCAACCCCGACTCGGCGGTCGGTCGCGCCGTCCACGGCCCGGGTCACGAGATCCAGCGCCTGGTCTCGACCCGGGAGCCGACGCCGGAGCAGCTCGAGGTCGGCGTCGCGGCACTGAGCGAGGTGCTGCGGGCCGAGCAGCTTGCCGCCGATACCGATCCACCGGAGCGGAGCGAGTAGGTGCGCGCGCCGGTGTTCGGACTGATCGATCACATCGGGGTTGCGGTCTTCGACCTCGACGCTGCCCTGGAGCTGTACGAGGGCAGCTTCGGGATGCCGGTCGCACATCGCGAGACGGTCACCGAGCAGGGGGTCGAGGCGGTGCTGCTCGACGTCGGGGCCACCCACGTCGAACTGCTGCGGCCGCTCGCCGGCGAGACGGCGGTCGGCAGGTTTCTCGCCAAGCGAGGCCCGGGGCTTCATCACGTCGCCTACCGCGTCGACGACATCGCGGCGACGCTGGCCGAGCTTCGCGAGGGCGGGATCGACCTCATCGACGCCGAGCCGCGGACCGGGATCCGCCGCAGCCGGGTGGCGTTCCTGCACCCGCGCTCGACCGGCGGGGTCCTGACCGAGATCGTCGAGCCCGATCGTGGGGTTCACTAATCTGCCCGTTTGCGATGGCTGAAGCGACGCGAGTCGAAATCGGCTTCAACGGCGGCCAGGTGGTGAGCGCCCGGCTCGACGAGGACGCGCTCTCCGAGCTCCGCAAGACGGTTGAGCGCGGCAGCGGCTGGCACGACCTCGAAACCGAGGAGGGAAGCTTCGCGCTCGACCTCGGCAAGGTGGTGTTCGTGCGCACCGCGGGCGGTTCCCACGCGATCGGCTTCTCCGGCGCCTGATGAGAAAGCTGTTGTTGGCGACGGCCGCGGCGCTCGTGGTCGCAGCGCTTTGGTGGCGGCGAAACCCCTCGGCCTGCCCTTACAGCCAGCGCTTCTGGGTGCAGGCGCCGCACCCGTTGATCACCCGCGAGCGCCTGCGCGCGACGCTCGCCCCGGCGCCCGGCGAGCGCATCCTCGAGATCGGTCCGGGTACCGGCTACTACACGCTCGACCTCGCCGAGTGGGTCGGGCCCGAGGGCACGCTCGAGATCCTCGACCTCCAGCGGGAGATGCTCGACCACGCGATGGGCCGGGTCGGCAAGCGCGGGCTCGCCAACGTCACCCCCACCCAAGGCGATGCTCAGGCGCTGCCCTTCGACGATGCGAGCATCGATGCGGTGGTGCTGACCACGGTGCTCGGCGAGATTCCCGACCAAGGCGCCGCCCTGCGCGAGATCAGCCGTGTGCTGCGACCGGGCGGGCGGCTGATCGTCGGCGAGCTGTTCGGCGACCCTCACTACACCTCCCCCGGC
Source organism: Solirubrobacterales bacterium (assembly GCA_021155855.1). Taxonomy (GTDB): domain Bacteria; phylum Actinomycetota; class Thermoleophilia; order Solirubrobacterales; family 70-9; genus WHSW01. The sequence goes on along the minus strand of JAJNAZ010000006.1, from coordinate 69,823 downwards.
GCGCTGCGCGACCGCGGCGAGGCCGCCGGGCTGCGCTTCGAGCGGCGAAACGGCCCGCCGTTCGGCTACTTCGCGCGCCTGGCCGCATAACCGGCACGGGCTCGCTTCGATTCCCCTCAGCGGCAGCGGGTAGAGGTGTGACCCCCCATGGCTCGCCTTCGACGCGTCGACTGCACAGCGCCCGGGATCCGGCGGATTCGCCACGGTCGTGGCTTCCGCTACCTCGACCAGGGTGAGACTCCAATCCGTGACCGCGAGGTGCTCGAGCGGATCGGCGGGCTGGTGATCCCGCCGGCGTGGACGGACGTCTGGATCTGCCCGCATCCGCGCGGCCACATCCAGGCCACCGGGATCGATGAGGCGGGACGCAAGCAGTACCTGTATCACCCGTCCTGGCGGGAGCACCGCGACCGCGAGAAGTTCGAGGCGATGGAGAGGTTCGCCAAGGCGCTGCCCGCGATGCGGGTCAAGACCGGCGAGGATCTCACGAGCCGGGGGCTGACCCGCGAGCGGGTCCTCGCCTGTTCCGTGCGCCTGCTCGACCTCGGCTTCTTTCGGATCGGCTCCGAACGCTACGCGGCCGAGAACGAGACCTTCGGACTCGCCACCCTGCGCAAGCGCCACGTCCGGATCGAGAAAGGGGTGGCGGTCTTCGACTACACGGCGAAGGGCGCGAAGCGCCACCGGCAGGAGATCGCCGACCCGGTGATCGTGCCGACGATCAAGGCGTTGCGGCGGCGCAGGGGTGGCGGGCATGAGTTGCTGGCCTACCGCAACGGGCGCAGCTGGGTCGACGTCACGGCAGGGGACATCAACGAGTACCTGAAGGTGATGATGCGTGGCGACTACAGCGCCAAGGACTTCCGGGCCTGGAATGCGACCGTGCTCGCCGCAGTCGAGCTCGCGATGAACGGCCACGAGGCGAGCTCGAAGACGGCTCGCAAGCGGGCCACGGCCGCGGCGACCCAGCGGGGCGCCGCGTACCTCAACAACACCCCGGCCGTCTGTCGCGCCGCCTACCTCGATCCGCGCGTCTTCGATCGCTATGACTCCGGCGAAACGATCCGGGGCCCGCTGAAGCGAATCGTCGCCGGTAGCAACCCGGATGAGTTTCCCGACCGAGAGAAGATCGAGCGCGCCGTAGTCCGCTTCCTCAAGTGAATAGCTAGTACGTTATATAACCATCTGATAATATTCGTCAGATGAGCACGTTCGAGGTCCTCGCCGAGCCCAGCCGTCGCCGGATCCTCGACCTGCTGCGCGATCGGGAGCGCTCGGTCGGCGATCTGGTCGAGCGAGTCGGACTCAGCCAACCCGGCGTCTCCAAGCACCTGCGGGTGCTGCGCGATGCGGGCCTTGTGCGGGTGCGAACGGACGCGCAGCGGCGCCTGTACGGCGTCCGCGCCGAGCCGCTCGCCGAGATCGACGCATGGCTCGAGCCCTTCCGGCGGCTGTTGGCCGAACAGCTCGACGCCCTCGAACGACATCTCGACGAACGAGCGAAGGAGGAGCGATGAACGGGCAGCCAGAGATGATCGCAGCGGACGGAGCGGTCGAGCAAGGCGAGGACGGCAATGCTGTGATCCGGTTCGAGCGCCGGCTCGCCCATCCGATCGAGAAGGTCTGGGCGGCCCTGACCGAGCGTGGCGAGCTGATCAAGTGGTGGGGCGACGCGACGCTCGACCTGGTCGAGGGCGGCGACTTCAAGCTGCGGTGGCTGAACACCGACGACGAAGGCAACGCCGTGGCGATTGACGCGACCATCTCGAGCCTCGATTCCCCTCGCCTGCTCGAAACGGTCGGGGTCTGGGCGTCGACGAGCCAGAGTGGGAAGTCGATCGACGAGCGACACGCCGTGCTGCGATGGGAGCTGGAGGCCGATGGCGACGAGACCGTGCTCCGCCTCACCAATGTCGTCCAGCTCACCGACGAGGAGCGTGCGAACGTCCCGGGTGGCTGGCACTACCACCTCGATGCGCTGGCCACTGCACTCGATGGCGGCACGGTCGACCTCGCCGACCCGTGGGAAGCCGCGGAACGCCTTCACGCCGCGTATCGGGCAAAGCTAGGCTCAGCCGGATAGCGCCGGCCAGAGCGCCTCCTCGGCCTCGAGCACCGACGAGGCGCTTGCCCGCACCCGGCGCCAGAGCCGGGAGTCGGGCGCCTCGGCCTCGCTGGCGACGAGCAGCGCCTCGGCGAGCGCGCTCCATTGCGCCGCGGCCCGCGCCGCCAGAGCGGCCTCGTCGCGCCCGGCCTCGGCGAGAAAGCGCGAGTACATGAGTCGGAAGTTGCCGCCGCCGGTGCCGCGGCGCTCGATCACCTGGTAGCAGAAGCGAGCGCACCAGCGCCAGTCCTCGATCGCCTCCGGCCAGGCGCCGACCTCGACTGCGAACCGCCGCAGCGCCGGCAGCCCCTCGTACTCGCCCAGCGCCGGCTCGAGCATCTGGCGGACGTTGCGCTCGATCGCGCGGCCGGCGGCCCGGCACGGGTCGGCGAGCCGCTCGTGGTCGCCGACGGTGAGCATGTGGCCGGCGAGCGGGAAGATCGGATGCTCGCCGTGACGCGCGCGGGCCAGGTTCTCCAGCCGGGTGGTCTGCAGCTCGTCGAAGGCGGTGTCGGACAGGTAGGCGACCTCATCGTCGTAGCCCGCGAGGATCACCGCGTGCCCGGGAAAGTGCGCGGAACTGCCGTAATGGTCGAGGTAGTAGAGGTCGGTGAGCAGCAGCGCGGGACGGCCGGAATCGATCGCCGCCCGGGCCGCGCGCCAGGACTGCTCGTCGTCGTCGAAGGTCTCGAACGCGAGCGGCAGGCCGGTGAGCTCGCAGAACTGCTGCTCGAGCCGGCCGACCCGCCCGTTGGTGAACCGCGACGGCGACTGGCCATCGAGCGCCAGGTAGTAGAAGCTGACGCCGGCGCCGAGGCCGAGCGCCATCTCCTCCGAGATCCGGACGCCGTCGAAGGCGAGCAGGTTGCGAAGCGCGGTCGAGCCGCAGTGGTTGCCCGGCGCGTGGCGGTAGCCGCCGACCATCGTCGCGCTCACGCCGTCGCCCCCCGCAGCCGTAGGTACTCGGCGCGAGCGCTGAAGCTGGCGCTCAGCTCATCGGTGAGCTCGGTGAGGAACTTTTCGCGATAGGTGGGTCGGTGAGCATCGCAACCGCAAAAATAGAACCCTGAGAACGCCGCCAGGCCGCCGGCCACCCGCAGCAGCACGGTGAGGCTGACGAAGGGCACCCGGGCCGCCTGGCTGAGGAATGGCGCCAAGCCGACGTTGGCCCGCTGCGGGGGGCACAGCGGTGGGCCCTCGATGCCCGCCTCGGGCTCCAGCCGGCGGGTCGGCGGTTGCCACGGCGCGGATTGTGCCCCGGTTTCGGGGTCGCGGCCGCGGGGTAAGCCGCGTCGTGCAGGGAAGCAACCGAAGGAGGCTCCTGTGACCATCGCGATCATCATTGCCGTTTGCATCATCCTGTTGGTGCTGGGGTTCCTGCTCCCGCGCCTTTCACGGCACCCCCAACGGGGCGTGGACAAGACGCTTGGAGGCGGCCAGGGCGTGGCCTCGGCCCTCCCGGGCAAGCTCGGCGAATGGGCCCAGAAGCCGTTCTCGAGCTCGCGCAAGGCGACCAACAAGAGCGCCGCCAAGGGGCGCGAGGGTCGCTCGAAGATGCCCACCTGAGGTGTCGCGAATCGCGCTGCTCGCCAACCCGGAATCCGGGTCTGGCGACGCGGATGAGGTCGAAGCGCTGCTCCGTGACCGGCGGGTCGAGGTGACCCGTTTCGGCCTCGACGAGCAGAGCAACCTGATCGCGTCTCGCCCGGAGCGGATCGTGGTGGCGGGCGGCGACGGCTCGATCGGCAGCGCGGCGGAGGTCGCGGTCCGGGCCGGCGTGGCGCTCGCCGTGGTGCCCGTCGGGACCGCCAACGACTTCGCCCGCGCGATCGGGATTCCCCTCGACCACGCAGCGGCCGTCGAGATCGCCGCTCGCGGCAAGCTGACCACGAGGCTGGAGCTCGGCCGCGCCGACGGGCGCCCGTTCGTGAACGCCGCCAGCGCCGGGCTCTCGCCGGTCGCGGCCCGCAGGGCGCACGGCCTCAAGCGCCTGCTCGGCCCGTTCGCCTACGCCACCGGCGCGCTGCGCGCCGGGCTCACCGCGACGCCGGTCCGGTCCCGGGTCCGCTGCGATGGCGTCGAGCTGTTCTCGGGCCGCGCCTGGCAGGTGACGGTCGCCTGCACCGGCGCCTTCGGCGGCGGCGCAGCGGTCGCGGCGGATCCCCACGACGGGATCCTCGACGTGGTCGTGATCGAGGCCGGCTCGCGAGCGAGGCTTGCCGTGCGCGCGTACGGCCTTCGCGCCGGCCGGATCGAGGCGCAGAGCGGCGTCATCACCGGCTCGGGGCGCGAGGTCGAGGTCGACACGGACGCAAGCGCCGGCTTCAACGTCGACGGCGAGCTGCTGGAGGCCGACCGGTTGCGGCTCACGGTCGATCCACGCGCGTTCGAGGTCGTGGTCGGCTGATGGGCTGGCCGCGTGACCTTCGCCTGCAGCCGCCGCGCCTGCGGCGCATCGAGCCGGCATGGAAGCGAGGATGGCGGAAGTACCGGCTCGCAGCGGCCGTCGGGGCCTCCGCGATCGGTTGGTACACGGCCGACAGCCTCCGGCACCGGCGCGAGGGCGCCTTCGGCTATGAGATCGCGACCGAGGTCGAGGTCGCCTCTGAGGACTTTTTGCGGGCCGCCGAGGCGCTCACCGGGGCACCGATCACGACCGGAAACGAGGCCGAGCTGCTGATCAACGGCGACCGCATCTTCCCCGCCTTCCTGGAGACGATTCAATCGGCCGAGCGGACGCTGAACGTGCAGACCTACGTCTACTGGCGCGGTGAGATCGCGGCTGAGATCGCTGCGGCGATCGGCGAGAAGGCGAAGGCCGGAGTGCGCTGCAACGTGGTCCTCGACGCCCTCGGCGCGGCGAAGATGGAGCGCTCGTTGGTCTCCGAGATGGAGGCCGCCGGCGTCAAGGTGATCCTGTTTCGTCCGCCGAAGCCGTACGCGATCCGCCGGGTGGCGAACCGAACCCACAGGCGACTGCTGGTGGCCGACGGGCGGGTCGGGATGACCGGTGGCGTCGGGATCGCCGCCGAGTGGACCGGCGACGCCGAGGACCCCGATCACTGGCGCGACACCCACGTTCGCGTCCGCGGCCCCGTGGTCCGTGGGATGCAGGGCGCCTTCGCCGAGAACTGGCTCGAGGGCACCGGCGAGGTGCTGGCGGGAGAGCAGTACCTGCCCGAGCTCGAGCCGGTTGCCGACGGCGGCCCGATGCAGCTCGTGCGCTCGAGCGCCAAGGTCGGCGACACCAACGCCGAGGCGCTCTATTACCTGGCGATCGCCTCGGCGCGGAGCTCGATCGAGCTCACCGCCGCCTACTTCGTCCCCCGCCCGGCATTCACCGACGCGCTGTGCGCCGCGGCAGCGCGCGGCGTCGAGGTGCGGATCCTGGTTCCCGGACCCCACATCGACAAGGGCTTCGTCCGCGTCGCCGGCCGGGCCGCCTACGACGAGCTGCTCGAGGCCGGGGTGCGGCTGTTCGAGTTCCAGCCGACGATGCTGCACGCGAAGACTCTCAGCGTCGACGGGTCCTGGTCCTCGGTGGGCACGGTCAACTTCGACAACCGCTCGTTCCAGCTTCACGACGAGGTCACGCTCTGCGTCTGGGACGAGCGCTTCTGCGGTGAGCTGCGGGAAGCATTCGAGCGCGATCTAGAGCGCGCAGAGGAGTTCGACCCGGACCGCTGGCGGCGGCGCGGGCTCCTGCAGCGCGCTTCGGAGGCGGCCAGCACCCTGCTTCGGCGCGAGCTCTGATGCCCGTATCCTGGCGCCGTGTTCAAACGCGAACGACGCGGCACCGTGCTCGCCCGGAGCAAGGGGCGCTCGCTGTTCGCGCGGCGCCGGCGCCATCCGCTGCTGGCGGCGCTCGGCGACGCCGACCAATCGGTGCTGCGGTTCCTGCGCACCCGCGGGCACGCCGAGCCGGTCGAGACGCTGATCAAGGCGCTCGGCCACTCGGGTGAGCTGGCCGCGATCTGGATCGGGATCGGCACCGCCGGCGCCTCGATCGACCAGCGCCGTCGCGGCCAGTGGCTCACCGGCGCGGCGACCGGGCCCGGCGCGATCGCGATCAACTTCCTCGCCAAGCGCGCGATCGGCCGCCAGCGGCCGCTGATCGAGGAGCACCCGCCGCTGGCCAGGGCGCCGACCAAACTCTCCTTCCCCTCCACCCACTCGACCTCCTCCGTCGCCGCGGCGACCGCCCTCGGCAGGATCGAGCCTCGCGCCCGCCCCTACCTGTTCGCGCTCGCGGCGGCGATCTGCGTCGGCCGCCCGTACCTCGGCATGCATTACCCCTCCGACGTGATCGGCGGCGCGGCGCTGGGCTTCTGCCTCGGCAGGCTGGTGCCCGGCCTCGGCGCCTCGCCGGCCGAGGAGCGGCTGTTCGAGCTCGCCGTCGGCGTCAACGAGCGGGCGCACGCGAGCCGCCGGGCCGGCGGAAACGGGGGCGCCGCTGCACCGGCCGACGCCGCCTCCGAGACGGCGTGAAGGTCGGCATAGTCGGGCTGCCGAACGCGGGCAAGTCGACGCTCTTCAACGCGCTCACCCGGGCCGGGGCGGAGACCGCCGACTACGCGTTCACAACCATCGACCCCAACGTCGCGGTCGTGCCGATCCCCGACCCCCGGCTCGAGCGGGTCGCGGCGACCGTCGGCTCGAGCGAGGTCGTCCACGAGACGATCGAGTTCAACGACATCGCCGGCCTCGTCCGCGGCGCCTCGCAGGGGGAGGGGCTCGGGAATCAGTTCCTGGCCGCGATCCGCGAGACGGAGGCGATCTGCCACGTCGTCCGCTGCCACACCAGCGGCAGCGTGCCGCATCCGGAGGGCAGGCTGGACCCGGTCGACGACATCGAGCTGATCGAGACCGAGCTCCTCGCCGCCGACCTGGAGCAGGCCGAGCGACGGCTGGAGCGAGTCACGCGTCAGGCGCGCTCGCTCGACAAGGCGGCGGTTGCCGAATGCGAGTGGCTCGAGGCGGTGGTCGAGGGGCTGAGCTCCGGGCGGGCGGTGCGTGATCTGCCGGCACCGGGGGCGGCGCCCGACGCGGTGCGCCAGCTCTCCGCCCTGACCTCGAAGCCGGTGCTCTACGTCGCCAACGTTGACGAGGGGGTGGAGGAGGTTCCCTTCGCGATCGCCGAGCACGCGAGCGCCGCCGGGGCGGGCGCCGTCGCGGTCTCGGCCCGGGTCGAGTCCGAGCTCGGCGAGCTCGACGAGGCCGAGGCGGCCGAGATGCGCGCCGAGCTCGGGATCTCGGAATCGGGGCTCGAGCGCGTCGTCCACGGCGCCTTCGACCTGCTCGAGCTGATCGTCTTCTTCACCGCCGACACCGGCAAGGAGGCGATGGCGAGAAGCGTGCGCGCGGGCGCGACCGCCTGGGAGGCGGCGGGGGAGGTCCACACCGAGATCCAGCGCGGCTTCGTCCGCGCCGAGGTCGTCGCCTGGGACGACCTGGTCGGAGCCGGGGGCTACGTCGGCGCCCGCGAACGCGGCCTGCTGCGCACCGAGGGCCGCGATTACGTCGTCGCCGACGGCGACGTGGTCCACATCAAGACCTGAGGGCGATCAGCCGTTCGGGTCGAGCAGCTCGCGGCCGAGGTCCGAGACGGTGACGTGGATTGCCCCCGGCTCGACCGCGTAGTCGATCAGCGCCAGGGCGCTGAGCCGGTCGAGCGCGTACTGGAACGCCCGCGCCTGGCGCTTCGACGCGTACTCGCGGCGAACGTCGAACGACCAGCCGGTGGTGTGCAGCGAGTACTCGCTCGTCGCCTCGGGGTTGATCCCCACGAGCAGCTCCTGGTACTCGCGGTCGCGCACCGCGCTCGTGACCCGCAGGGGCCCCGGCTCGTTCGACTCGTACAGCACCAGCCCGGCGAGGTAGCTGAGCGTCGCCAGCGCCTCGGGGCGGAGCGCCCGGTAGAGCTCCGGGTCCTCGCCGAGCTCGTCGGCGAGGTCGCCGAGGTGCTTGTCGGGAACCCAGCCGAGACTCGGATCGAAGGGAAGCGGGGCCAGGTCGCCGTCCTCGACCGCGTCCTCGATCTCGTCCGGGTCGTCGAAGACGTCGGTCTCTGACTCGGGATGAAAGAGCTCCTCCAGGGTCGCCTTCGCGGTCGCCAGATCGGCGGTCTCGGCGAGCCGTTCTGGGTCGTTGCGAAAGACCCTCAGGATCGCCTCGGAGGCCCGCACCTTCCACAGATACTCCGACGACTCGTCGCCGAAGCCGGCAAGCATCCGGTAGGCGTCCCGATGCTTGTAGGGCGAGGAGTCGAAGTACACGCGGGCGTAGGAGAGCCCCTGCTCGGCGACCAGCGCTCCGATCGGGCCGGAGTCGCCGGCACCGGCGTAGGCGCGCAGCACACTCTCCAGGTTGCCGATCCCCATGTGGTAGGAGACGACCGCGAGGTCGTCGGCGCCGAAGCGCTCGCCGGCGATTTCGAGGTAGCGCGCCGCCCCCTCGATCGCCTTCTGGGGGTCGAAGCGCTCGTCCACCGCCGCCCGCTCCGCCCGCAGGCGATCAACCTCCCCGGGATCGCGGGAGTCCGCGATTCGCTCGGTGAGCGCGATGCTCGCCTCGAGATCGACCTGCATCCCGAGCAGCTCGGTCGCCGTCGAGGGGATGATCTGCGCCAGCCCCGAGGCGGCCTCGGGCGTCGGTCCGGCGCTCACGTACGGGCGCCCGGCGCTCTCGAGGAAGATCACAGCCTCGAGCGTGTCCGGATCGATCCCGTGGCCCACCGCGGCGGCCTCGATCTGCGGCCGAAACTGGACGGTGCGCTTCGCCGACGCGACGACCCCACCGGGACTGAGCTCGTAGATGACGTGCGAGGCGCCGGTCGTGGCGCGGTCCTCGAACTCCTGTTGGCGGGATGTGCTCCAGGCGAGCGGATCGGCCTCCGGAGCGGCGGCGGCGCTCGCCTCGCGGGCGATCCGGACAACGCGCAGCTCGAGTGGCTCGCGCTCGCCGAGGCCGAGCGCCAGCGCGATCGCCGCCAGCGCCACGGCACCGGCCACGAGCAGCAGCACGCCGGCGGCGACGCGAGCGAAGAAACCCCTGCCTCGCTCGGTCTCCACGAAGCGTGATGTTAGGCTGCGCTCGCTGTGGCAGCGGGGAACCGGAACTGCCTGGTTGGCCTGACGCTCGGCGTTCTGGCCTGCGTGACGCTCGCCGCCGCGCCCGCCACCGGGGCCACGGCAAAGGGCTTCAAGTACGGGGTCGCCGCTGGCGATGTCAGCTCGAACTCGGCGATCCTCTGGGCGAAGGCCTCGAAGAGTGGCACGGCCGAAGTCCAGATCGTCCGCAAGGGCCGCTTCGCCAAGTGTGATCCCGAGGACGCCCCGGGCAAACGCAGGATCAAGGCGAAGCGCAGCAACGACAACACCGTCGAGCAGAAGGTGAAGAAGCTCGACCCGGACACCGCCTACAAGTTCCGCTTCTGCATGGCCGGCGGTAAGCGCTCCGAGACGGGGAAGTTCAAGACCGCTCCCGACTCGAAGTCGAAGCAGACGATCAGCTTCGCGCTCGCAGGCGACCAGGACTCGCGCCCCCTGCCCGGGGAGGCGACCCCGTACTGGAACGAGTTTGAGGTCTGGGACCGGATTCGCCGCCAGCGCAACCACTTCAACGTGCTCCTCGGCGACACGATCTACTCCGACACCGAGGTTCCCGGCTACACGCTCGCCGATGTCGCGCTGACGGTGAAGCAGAAACGCCAGGCCTACAAGAACAACCTGAAGATGCGGCCGTGGGCGAGGACTCGCGGCGCGACCGCTTACTACGCGGGCTGGGACGACCACGAGTTCGTCAACGATTTCGCCCCCGGCGAGAACCTGTTCCCGCTCGGGGTCGGCGACGTCGAGATCGACGGCGAGGAGCTCTATGACCGCGGCGTGAAGGCATTCACCGAGTACAACCCGATCACCTACCGCAAGAAGACCGGGATCTACCGCTCGGTGCAGTGGGGCAAGAACCTCGAGATCTTCTTCCTCGATGATCGCTCATTCCGCTCCAACGGCGCCGACTACCTCGGCGCCTGTGACAACCCGCCCGGAAGCGGCGACCCCGACGTGGCGCCGACCGCGCCGCAGAGCACCCGCGACACCTTCTCGGCTGTCGTGCCCTCGCTCGCCGACCCCCCACCCCCCGGCTGTCTGGCGACGATCAACGACCCGAGCCGGACGATGCTCGGGGCCAAGCAGCTGGCCAAGTTCACGCGCCAGGTCGCGAACTCGACCGCGACCTTCAAGGTGATCTTCAACCAGGTCCCGATCCAGCAGTACTACGTGCTGCCGTACGATCGCTGGGAGGGCTATGAGGTAGAGCGCCAAGCGCTGCTCGCCGAGCTGCAGCAGGTCAAGAACGTCGTCTTCTTGGCCACCGACGTGCACGGGAACCTGGTCAGCGACGCCCGCTTCAGCACGCTCGAGCAGGGCGGCCCGGTGAACTCCGGGATCACCGAGGTGGTCAGCGGCCCGGTTGCGACCAAATCGTTCGCGCTCGAGATCAGCGACGCCACCGGCGTCGAGGCGGCGGGCGCCCTGGTGCAGTCCGCGTTCTTGAAGCCGCAGCCGCCGAACGGCGTCGGCATGCAGTGCGCGGCCATCGATCAGTTCAGCTACGCGCAGGTCGAAGTCTCAAAGCAACAGCTCACCGTCGACCTGCTCGACATCAACGACAAGCCCGTGCTCGACACCGGCGACAGCTCTGTGCCCGGCGCCCAGCCCTGCGCGCAGGTCGTGATCCCGAAGCAGTAGCGGCATGCGAACCGAGGCCCGCTTCCCCGGCGCGGGCGCCGGCGCCGGGCACTACGAGAGCTTCTACATCAAGGCGACCCGCCCGGGGGGCGGCCGGGGGTTCTGGATCCGCCACACGGTCCACAAGCGGCCGGGCGAGGCGCTCGCCGGATCGGTCTGGTTCACCCTCTTCGACGCCGAGGCGGCCGGGCCGCGGGCGACGAAGCTGACCGTCACCGCCGACCGCGTCTCGGCGCCGCCGGGGGGCTACATCGAGGTCGACGGCGCGCGGCTGGAGCCGGGGCGAGCGCGCGGCGAGCTGGCGACCCAGGACATGGACGTCTCCTGGGAGCTCGAGTTCGAGTCCGCGGCCGAGGCGTTTCACCATCTGCCCTACCCGTTCCTCTACGGCGCGCCCCTGCCGCGGACGAAGTTCCTTTCCCCCTACCCCGACGCTCGCTACTCCGGCGCGGTGACGGTCGACGGCAAGCGGATCGCGGTCGACGCCTGGCCCGGGATGATCGGCCACAACTGGGGCGCCGAGCACGCCGAGCGCTGGGCCTGGATCCAGGCGAACGAGTTCCGCCAGGGCGAGGGCTACTTCGACGCCGCGGTCGGACGGATCAAGGTCGGCCCGATGACCACGCCCTGGGTCGGCAACGGCGTCCTCTGCCTCGAGGGCGAGCGCCACCGGCTCGGCGGCTTCGACCGCATCCGCTCGACCCGGATCGAGGACGAACCCACCGCGTGCGAGTTCACGCTCACGGGCAAGCGGGTCAAGCTGCGGGGGCGGGTCTCCTCGGAGCCGCGGAACTTCGTCGCCTGGATCTACGCCGATCCGAAGGGCCCCGAGCACAACACGCTCAACTGCTCGATCGCCGACCTCGAGCTGGTCGTCGAGCGCCGGGGTCGCCCCGCGGCGCGCCTCGAGTGCGTCGGCGCCGCCGCCTACGAGCTCGGCGTTCGCGAGACCGATCACGGGATCCCGCTGCAGCCGTACCCCGACGGCTGATCAGCGATGCCGGAACCGGGCCCAGGTCGAGCGCAGCTCGAGCCGGGCGCGCAGGGTGTCGCCGGTGATCCTGGTGCTCCCGGCGGAGCCGACGACGCGGGCGCGCACGATCCGCGGCGAGCGGCCGCGGTCGAGCACCTCGATCCGCTCCAGCCTGCCCTCGAAGAGGCCGCCGAGCTCGTCCTTCATCCTCGAGTCGGAGAGCCGCTCGGTCCACTTGTGCACCGGCGAGACCTTGTCGAACGGGTCCTTCACCGACCTCAGGTAGGGGATCCTCTTGCCGCCGGAGAAACCAAACTCCGAGTTCTCGGTTCGACCACCGGAGGTCGAGAAGTAGTAGGTGACCGCCGGCTCGCCGCGGTACTTGACCACCTCCTTCGCCGTCGCCGCGACCGCCTTGTTGGTGGCGGCCGTCTCCGACGCCCTGCCCTCATAGACCTGGCTGCGGGTGTCGGCGTAGTGGTCGAACGGTCCGCCGCGTTTGGTCGCCAGACCATAGGAGCGAGCGACCACCGCCTGCGCGCGCAGCGCCTGCTTCGGCCATGACGAGGGCATTTCGTTCGCGACCACGCCCTGGACGTAACCGTCGAGGCCGATCGCATTGATCACCTGCAGCGAGCCACCGTCGTTGCGGGCGACGAGCTTGCCGCGATAGCGCCCGAGGCCTCCGATTCGCAGACCGTGGCCGGCCTTGGCCTCGCCGCCACAGGCCTTGATCCGGTCGCCGCGCCGGCCGCGAAGCACGACGCCACCGCCGTCGGCGCTGAACGAGTAGCCCCGCCCCGGTCGGATCCTCTTGCCGCAGGCGCGCCCGGCGCCCTTGAACCGAACCGAGCCATCGCCCGAGTCGAGCAAGACCCTGACCCGCTCACCGCCCGTCCGCGCGACCTCGGTCTGCGTGTAGTAGTGGTCGAGGATGCGCTTGTAGCCGTGCCCGTTCTGGGCGAAGCCGTAGGCACCGTACTGCGAGAGCCCGACACCGTGCCCGAAGCCGCGGCCCTCGATCGTCCACGAAGCGCTCGCCACCGCCGGCGCCGCCAGCGCGGCGGCGAGCACGAACGTCGCTGTGCGCCTGCCGAAGCTCATCGATCGCACCCCCCAGGAGGTTCAACAGCCTACGGAGTGCGGAAGTGGCGGTCGCAGGCGGACGGAACGCTACGCTGGCGCCGATGTCGACACGGAGGTGGGAATGAGCATTGCTGAGCGCGAGAGCACGGTGGTCGAGGCGGCGCCGAAGCAGCTCCTCATCGGCGGCGAGTGGCGCGACGCCGGCGGCGGTGCCACGCTCGCGGTCGAGGACCCCTCGACCGGCGAGGCGATCTGCGAGATCGCCGACGCAACCCCCGAGGACGCGCAGGCGGCGATCGACGCGGCCGCCGAAGCGCAGGCCGACTGGGCCGCGACGCCGCCGAACGAGCGCGGCGAGATCCTCTGGCGAGCGTTCGAGCTGCTCGGCGAGCGCGCCGACGACCTGGCGCTGCTGATGACCCTGGAGATGGGCAAGACGCTCGCCGAATCGAAGGCCGAGATCACCTACGCGGCCGAGTTCTTTCGCTGGTTCTCGGGCGAGGCGCTGCGCATCGACGGCTACTTCAAGGTCGCCGGCAACGCGGCCTCGCGGGTGCTTGTGATGCGCCAACCGGTCGGGCCCAGCTACTTCATCACCCCATGGAACTTCCCCAACGCGATGGGCACCCGGAAGATCGGCCCCGCGGTCGCCGCCGGCTGCACGATGGTGGTCAAGCCGGCGCAGCAGACGCCGCTCTCGATGCTGGCACTGGCGCAGCTGCTCGCCGAGTGCGGGCTGCCGCCGGGGGTGCTCAACGTGATCACCGGCTCGTCCTCGAGCGCGATCTCTGCGCCGATCATCGCCGACCGGAGGCTGCGCAAGCTCTCGTTCACCGGCTCGACCGAGGTCGGGCGCAAGCTGATCGCCCAGTCGGCCGACAACGTGCTCAAGGCCTCGATGGAGCTGGGCGGCAACGCCCCGTTTTTGATCTTCGACGACGCCGACCTCGACGCGGCGATCGAGGGCGCGATGATCGCCAAGATGCGCAACATCGGCGAGGCCTGCACCTCCGCCAATCGCTTCCATGTCGCCGAGCCGGTCGCCTCGGAGTTCGCCGAGAGGCTGGCGTCGCGGATGGGCAAGCTGCGGCTCGGCCGCGGTGTCGATGACGGCGTCGACGTTGGGCCGCTGATCGACGCCGACCAGCGCTCGAAGGTCGACGAGCTGGTTCGCGATGCGGTCGACCAGGGCGCAAGTTGCGTGGTCGGCGGTGCGATCCCGGACGGCGCCGGCTACTTCTACGAGCCCACCGTGGTCGCCGACGTGCCCGACTCGGCCCGGTTGCTGCGTGAGGAGATCTTCGGGCCGGTCGCCCCCGTGAAGGGGTTCGCCGACGAGGTGGAGGCGATCGCCGCCGCCAACGACACCGAGTACGGGCTCGTCGCCTACGTCTACACCGCCGACCTGAAGCGAGCCCTGCGCGTCTGCGAGGGGCTGGAGACGGGAATGATCGGCCTCAACCAGGGGATGGTCTCGAACGCCGGCGCGCCGTTCGGCGGCGTCAAGCAGTCGGGCATCGGCCGCGAGGGCGGCAACGAGGGCATCCACGAGTTCCTGGAGACGAAGTACGTCGCTGTCAATGTCTGACGGCGCGCCGACGCTGTTCGAGTGGGCGGGCGGCGGGCCCGCGCTGCGGGGCCTGATCGACGCGTTCTACGACCGGGTCGAGCGCGACGAGCTCCTCGCCCCCTTCTTCCCAGGCGGCGTCCACGAGGACCATCGGGCCCATGTCACCGCCTGGTGGTGCGAGGTCTTCGGCGGGCCGGGCCGCTACACGGCGGAGCTCGGCGGCTACGAGAGCATGCTCGCCCACCATCGCGGGCTCGCCATCACACCCGAGCAGCGGTTTCGCTTCGCCTCCCTGATGAGCCTCGCCGCCGACGACGCGGGCCTCCCCGACGACCCCGAGTTCCGCTCGGCGTTCGTCGCCTACGTCGAGTGGGGCACCCGCCTGGCCATGCACAACTCGCAACCCGACGCGGACGTCTTCGAGCACGCCCCGGTGCCGCGGTGGGGCTGGGGCGAGGCGCCGCCGTTCGAGGGCTAGCTCCACCGGGCGAGTTATGGGTGCGATAGCACCCATACGTCGCCCAAGGCGAGATCGGGCTCAGCCCGGCGGTGCCGGCGCGACGGCCGCGAGCGGGTTCAGCGCCCGAGCAGCTGGCCCAAGAGCCCGGCGCCCGAGCGCCGCTTGTCGAGATAGCACTGGTGGTACTCCTCGGCGCGCCAGAACGGCTGCGCGGGCTCGATCGCGGTCACGATCGGATCCCGAAAGCGCGGCTGCACACGCTCGATCACCGTGCGCGCGACCTCCTCCTGCTCGGCGGAGTGGGCGAAGATCACCGAGCGGTACTGGTGGCCGACGTCCGGCCCTTGACGGTTCAGCTGCGTCGGGTCGTGGATCTCGAAGTACTTTGAGACCAAATCCTCGAAGCTCACTCGGGACGGGTCGAACTCGACCTCGCAGACCTCCACGTGGCCGGTGGTGCCGCTGCACACCTGCTCGTAGGTCGGGTTGTCGACGTGGCCGCCCTCATAGCCGACCGCGGTGTCGAGCACCCCGTCGAGGGCGCGGAATGTCTCCTCGACCTGCCAGAAGCAGCCGGCGCCGAAGGTCGCCTTCTCGGTGGGGCTTGCGTTGTCGTCGGGCATTCGGGCTCCTTCTCTGCTCGTCGCTCGCCTGTGATGATCGCAGTCCTGATCCGTCGGCCGGAAGTTCCGGGCGTTACGCGAGCGATCCGGGATCGAAGTTGCCGCCGCAGATCAGCACCCCGACGCGCTCGTCGCGGCCCGGCACGTAGGCGCCGGACAGCAGTGCCGCGAGCGCCGCGGCGCCGCCCGGCTCGGCGGCGATCCGGAGCTCGGCCCAGAGGCGGCGCTGAGCATCCCGGATCGCATCGTCCGTGACCAGCACCGCGTCGTCCACCCAGCGGCTGAGCGCGGCCCACGGATGCTCGCCGATCCGCCGCGCACCGAGTGAGTCGGCCGCGTGACCGCCGACCTCGACCTCAATTGGCGCCCCGGCCTCCAGAGCGCGGGCGAGGGTCGGGCAGCGCCGCGGCTCGGTGGCGACGATCCGGGCCTCGTTGCCGTACCAGGCCGCGATCCCGCCGCAGAGGCCACCGCCACCGACTGCGACCACCAGCGTGTCGAGGCCCGCGCGCCGGCGGTCGAGCTCGCGCCCACAGGTTCCCTGGCCGGCGACGACCAGCGGGTCGTCGAAGGCATGCAGCTCGAGTGCGCCCGAGGCCGCGGCGCGCTCGCGGGCCGCGGCGAGTGCATCGTCGTAGAAGGCGCCGGCGACGACGACCTCGGCGCCGCCGCGGCGCAGGCGTTCGAGCTTCGCCGGCGGTGAGCTCTCGGGGACGAAGATCGCCGCCGGGTGGCCCAGCTCGGCGGCCGCGTGGGCGACGGCGAGCGCGAAGTTGCCGCCCGAGGCCGCGACCACGCCAGCCGCGGGCACCTCGGCGGCGAGCAAGACACTGAACGCCCCGCGTGCCTTGAACGAGCCGGTGTGCTGAAACAGCTCCAGTTTCAGCGTCAGTGCGCCGTCCAGGCCGAGGGCGCCAGGCTCGAGGTCCAGCACCGGTGTCTCGCGCACCCGGCCGTCGATGCGCGCCGCCGCCGCCTCGATCTCGTCGCGGCCGATCGGCTCAGTCGTGGGGCCGGGCGAGCCGTTGATGGTCGAGGGCCTCGTCGAGCACCGATTCGGAGACTCCGAGCTCGCGCGCGACCTCCCGCAACGGCCGGCCCGAGGCGGCGGCTTGCTTGACGATCTCCGTGGCGCGGTCGTAGCCGACGTGCGGGTTGAGCGCCGTGGCGGTGGCGAGCGTGTTCTCCGCATGGCGCTCGAGCATCTCCTCGTTCGCCTCGATCCCGCTCACGCACCTCTCGTTCAGCAGCCGCGACGCGGCGGCGAGCAGCTTTACCGAGTCGAGCAGGTTGCGCGCGATCAGCGGCACCCGGACGTTGAGCTCGAACTGGCCCTGTGAGCCGGCGATCGCGATCGCGGCGTCATTGCCAATCACCTGGTCGCCGACCTGGATCACGACCTCGCAGATCACCGGGTTGACCTTGCCGGGCATGATCGACGACCCCTTCTGAAGCTCGGGCAGGCGGATCTCGGCGAGGCCTGCCCGGGGGCCGGAGCCCATCAGCGCAATGTCGTTCGCGATCTTGATCAGCGAGACGGCGACCACCCGAAGCCCGCCGGAGAGCTCGACCAGGGAGTCGCGGTTGCCCTGCGCCTCGAACGGGTCGGCCGGCGCCGAGATCTCGAGCCCGGTCGCGTCGGCGAGCCGGCGGCGCACCCGCTCGGCGAACTCGGAGTGGGTGTTGAGGCCGGTGCCGGTGGCGGTACCGCCCAGCGGGATCTGACCGACGCGGGCGAGGGTGTCGCGGACGCGGTCGGCTCCGAGCCGGATCTGCGTCGCATAGCCGCCGAACTCCTGGCCCAGGGTGACCGGGACGGCGTCCATCAGATGGGTGCGTCCAGCCTTGACGTGGCCGGCGAATTCCTCCGCCTTGCGCGCCAGCGCCTCGGAGAGCCCGTCGAGGGCCGGGAGCAGATCGGAGGAGACCTCACCGAGCGCCGCCAGGTGAACCGCCGACGGGAACACGTCGTTGGAGGACTGGCCCATGTTGACGTGGTCGTTGGCGTGGGCGTCGTCGCCGGCCAGATTGGCGATCACCTCGTTCGCGTTCATGTTCGACGAGGTGCCGGAGCCGGTCTGGAACACATCAACCGGGAACTGGTCGTCGTGCTCGCCGGCGCCGACCGCGTCGCCGGCGGCCGCGATCCGCTCGGCGATGTCGGCATCGAGGCCCCCGAGCTCGGCGTTGACGCGCGCCGCCGCGGCCTTGATCCGGCCGAGCCAGTGAACCACCGGAGCCGGGATCGGGTGCCCGGAAACGGGGAAATTCTCGATTGCCTTCGCGGTCTCGGCTCCCCACAGCTGTGTGTCGAGGGCCATCGGCAGCTGAGGCTATCGCTTGCGGTGGGCACGGTGGCGCTCGCGGTAGGCGCGCGCCTTGGCCCGGTTCCCGCAATCCGACATGTCGCACCAGGTGCCGGAGTGGTTGCGCGAGTTGTCGTAGAAGGCCCAGTGACAGTCGTCGGCGAGACAGGCCTTCAGCCGCTGCCAGGTGCCGTCTCGCATCGAATCGTGAACGATCGCCAGCAGCTCGGCGATCGTCGAGTCGACGCCGCCGCAGCTGCTGACCAGCTGCGCCCCGTCGGCGTCGAAGCGCAGGCCGAGGGCGGCCTCGGTCGACTGCTCGTTCAGCGCCCGCAGCGCTCGCTCCGGCGCCGGGTCCCCGGAGTTGTTGGCGAGCAGCAGCAGCCGCAGCGCCTCGCGCACGGCGACCAGGCGCTCGCGGTCGTGCTCGGGCAGCAAGCCGTCCGCCCCGGACAGCCCACGGGCCTCGAGCCAACGGGTGGTGGTGGCGGCGCCGGAGAGCTCGTCGGTGTGCCGATCGAGCTCGTGCGTGTTGACGAATTCGCGCACCAGCTCGAGCCTGCCGGGGGCGATCTGGTTCGTGGCCATAACCGACATTATGTTATCACCGGTTATGATATAACCCTCTATATCAATACATTGGTTACCGACAGGAGACGCAGATGAACGCGATGCTGACGATCCTCTATCTCGACGCCCACCGGGCCGAGCTCCACAATCGCGCAGAGCGCAGCCGGCATTCCGAGTCGGCACACCTGCGCCACGAGCGCCGCGTCCGGCGCCCGATCTAAGCGCGCTCCGAATCGCTCAGCCCGCGGCCTGGCCGGCGGCGTAGCCCTCGCCGTAGGCGCGTTCGAACGCGGCCGGGAACGGCGCGGCGCCGGGGCCGCTGTAGCGCGCGGCGGAGTCGAGCCGCAGCTTCAGGTCCCGGTGAATGCCGCCGGTGCCCGCCTCGGCCTCCTGGACGGCCCCGACCAGGTAGCCGAGTCGGACGATCACCGGCGGCTGCGGGTCGCGGCGAATCCGCCGATTGAGCTCCGTCGCCGCGGCGATGATCGACTCGCCGACGGCCGCGATCTGTCCGGGCTCCTGCTCCTCTACCAGACAGTCGCTGATCCGGGTCGTGTCCCCGAGTAGCACCTGCTCGGGCGCCGCCTTCAGCGCGGCCAGGTAGGCGGAGGGCGGCGAGACGCACGCGGGGGGTGTCCCGGCCGGCTCGTCGGAGCCGCACCCGCCGATCGCGGCGGCCGCCAACACCCCCATCACTCCGATCGTGATCCGCCTCATCCGCCAAATATAGGGAGCGCCAATATCGTCTCCGCCGTGACCGCCGCCGCGCCGCTCGAGGGCATCCTCGTCGCCGACTTCACTCGCGTGCTCGCGGGCCCGCTGGCGACGATGACGCTCGGCGACCTCGGCGCCGAAGTGATCAAAGTCGAAGCTCCGACGGGTGACGAGACGCGCACCTGGAGGCCGCCCGAGACGGCCGACGGGGCGTCGACCTACTTCCTCTCCGTAAACCGCAACAAGCGCTCGGTGACGCTCGACCTCGTCGATCCCGGCGACGCGCGGCTGGCGGCGGAGCTGGCGCGTCGTGCGGACGTCCTGCTCGACAACTTCAAGCCCGGCACGCTGGAGCGGTTCGGGCTCGGCGCCGCGGAGCTGCGCGCCGCCAACCCGCGGCTCGTGCATTGCTCGATCACGGGGTTCGGTACCGGGGCGGGCGCCGCGATGCCCGGCTACGACCCGCTGGTCCAGGCGCTCTCGGGACTGATGTCGATCACCGGACCCGGGAACGGCGAGGCCTCGAAGGTCGGCGTCGCCCTGGTGGACGTGATCGCCGGCCTCGGCGCCGCGGTCGCGATCCTCGCCGCCCTGGCGGCACGCGCCCGCAGCGGCGAGGGACAACGGATCGAGATCGACCTGCTCACGAGCGCGCTCGCCGCGCTCGTCAACCAGGCGGGCGGCTACCTCAATGCGGACGCGGTGCCCCGCCGGCTCGGCAACGTCCACCCGAGCATCGAGCCGTTCGCGACCTACGCCGCCGCCGACGGCCCGCTGATGATCTGCGCCGGCAACGATCGGCAGTTCGCCGCTCTGACGACGGCGATCGGCGAGCCCGAGCTCGCCGCCGACCAGCGCTTCGCCACCAACCCGTCGCGGGTCGAGCATCGAGAGGCCCTGCGAGAGCTGATCGAGGGACGCCTGGCCTCCGCTCCGGTCGCCGACTGGGTCGAGCGGCTGCGCACCGCGGGGGTCCCGGCAGGCCCGGTGAACGACGTCGCCGCGGCCTTCGACCTCGCCTCGTCGCTGGGCCTGGAGCCGATCGACGAGCACGACGGGGTACGCACCGTCGCCTCGCCACTCGGCCTGCGGGGGACACCGGCTCGTACCCGGCGCCGGCCACCCGGACTAGGCGAGCACAACGAGGAGATCCGAGCCTGGCTGCAAGCGGACCCGGACGACCGGGGCGCGCCGGGCCTCGGCGGCGGCGGGGCGCCCGCGCACTGAGCAATCGATCCCATGAGTGAGTCAGGCGACGGCGCCACCGAGCGGGGCCCCGTCGCTCCTAGAATCCGGCGCTCATGCCCGCGTTCCGGCCGGTAGATCCGAAGCAGTCCTTTCCCGAGCTCGAGCTGACGGTGCTCCAGCGCTGGCGCCGTGACGACGTCTTTGCGCGCCAGCTCGCCCAGCGGCGCGACGCCGGGGCGCCGATCTGGAGCTTCTATGAGGGGCCCCCGACCGCGAACGGCAAGCCGGGGTCGCACCATGTGCTCGCGCGCGCCTTCAAGGACGTCTACCCGCGCTACCGGGCGATGCGCGGCCACTACGTCCCGCGCAAGGCCGGCTGGGACTGCCACGGGCTGCCCGTGGAGCTCGAGGTCGAGAAGGAGCTCGGGATCTCGTCGAAGGTCGAAATCGAGGAGTACGGAATCGCCGAGTTCAACGCCCGCTGCCGGGAGTCGGTATTCCGCTACGTCGAGGACTGGAACCGGCTCACGGAGCGGATCGGGTTCTGGATCGACCTCGACGATCCTTACGTCACGCTGGAGAACGACTACATCGAGTCGGTGTGGTGGTCGCTGCGGCGGATCTGGGACGAGGGGCGGCTGTATCGGGGACACAAGGTGGTCCCCTACTGCCCGCGCTGCGGGACGGCGCTCTCCTCACACGAGGTCGCGCAGGGCTACGACGACGTCGAGGACCCGTCGGTCTTCGTCCGCTTCCCGGTGCTCGAGGTGCCGCCCTCGAACGAGATCCCCGAGAGCCCGATCGAGCCCGGCGACTCGCTCGTGGCCTGGACGACGACTCCCTGGACGCTGATCTCGAACGCCGCCCTCGCCGTCGGCCCGGAGATCGAGTACGTGCGCGCGGAGCTCGACGGGGAGACATTCGTGCTCGCCCGCGACCTGGTCGAGCGCGTGCTCGGCGAGGGCGGGGAGGTACTGGCTCACTTCCCCGGCTCGGCGCTGGCGGGGATTCGCTACGAGCCGCCGTTTTCGTTCATCAGCGATTACGGGCCGCGCGGCCACACTGTGCTCGAGGGCGACTTCGTCACGACCGAGGAGGGAACCGGGATCGTCCACACCGCGATCGCGTTCGGCGAGGACGACTTCCGGCTCGGAGAGCAGTACGGGATCACCCTGCAGAATCCGGTGCGGCCTGACGGGACCTTCGATCGGCGGGTGACCGACTTCGCCGGCCGCTACGTCAAGGACGCCGATCCGGAGATCGTCGAAACGCTGCGCGCCAGCGGGCGCCTGCTGCGGGCCGAGGTCTATGAGCACTCATACCCGCACTGCTGGCGCTGCGGCACCCCGCTGCTCTACTACGCGACCTCGAGCTGGTACCTCCGAACCACCGAGGTCCGCGACCGGATGCTGGAGGAGAACGAGCAGATCGGCTGGCGCCCCGAGCACGTCAAGCACGGTCGCTTCGGCAAGTGGCTCGAGGGAAACGTCGACTGGGCGCTGTCGCGCGAGCGCTACTGGGGCACGCCGCTGCCGATCTGGGAATGCGGGTCGGAGGGCTGTGAGGAGCGCTTCTGCGCCGGCTCGGTCGCCGATCTGCGCGAGCGCGACGGCGACGTCCCTGATGACCTGCACCGCCCCTACATCGACGACGTGGTCCTGCGCTGCGCGGCCTGCGGCGACGAGATGCACCGGGTAAAGGAGGTGATCGACACCTGGTACGACTCGGGCGCGATGCCGTTCGCGCAGTTCCATTACCCGTTCGAGGGGGAGGCTCAGTTCGAGGAGCGGTTCCCGGCCGACTACATCTGCGAGGCCCAGGACCAGACCAGGGGCTGGTTCTACTCGCTGCTCGTTGAGGCGGTCCTGCTCTTCGACCGGACCAGCTACCGCAACTGCGTCTGCCTCGGCCTGATCCTCGACCCGGAGGGCCAGAAGATGTCGACCAGCCGCGGTAACGTCGTCGATCCGTGGGAGGTGCTGGCCACCCACGGCGCGGACGCATTCCGCTGGTACTACCTGAGCTCGCAGCAGCCGTGGGCGGGTTATCGATTCTCGGCCGACACCGTGGGCGAGTCGCTGCGCCAGTTCCTGCTCACGCTCTGGAACACGTACTCGTTCTTCGTCCTCTACGCGAACGCGGAGCAGCTGGAGGTCTCCGATGTCGATGAGTTGCTGGTCGCGCGTTGCTCGGACCTGGATCGGTGGGCTCTCTCGCGGCTGCAGGGCACCGTCCGGACGGTGATCGAGCGCATGGACGACTACGACTGCACCGATGCGGGGCGGGCGATCGCCGGCTACGTGGAGGAGCTCTCGAACTGGTACGTGCGGCTCTCACGGCGCCGCTTCTGGGAGGGCGACCGAGCTGCCTTCGCGACCCTGCGCCACTGCCTGCTCCTGGTGGCGAAGCTGCTCGCCCCGTTCACCCCGTTCGTCGCCGACGAGATCCACGCCAACCTCAGCCATGGCGCCGCCGACTCCGACGACTCGGTCCACCTGCGCGACTTCCCCGAGCCCGACCCGGAGCTCGAGAACGGCGAGCTCGAGGCGGGGGTCGAGGCGGCGATGCGGGCGATCGAGCTCGGCCGCGCGGCGCGAGCCCAGGCCAAGGTCAAGAACCGCCAGCCGCTGCGGCGCGCCGTGATCGTGGCCACCGAGGCCGAGCGGGCGGAGATCGAGCGGCTCGGCGGGATCGTGGCCGGCGAGCTCAACGTCAAGGAGATCGAGTTCGTCTCCGAAGAGGGCGAGCTGATCCGCTATTCGGTGAAGCCGAACTACCGGAACCTCGGCCCCCGCTTCGGCAAGCAGATGCCGATGGCGGCGGCGGCGATCGAGGCGCTCGACCCCGACCACGTCGCCGAGGCCATCCGCGGCACCCGCCGGATCGGGATCAACGTCGACGGCCAGGAGCATGAGCTCGGCCCCGACGACGTGACCCTGGTGATGCAGCCGCTCAAGGGTTATGAGGTCGAGGCCGAGGCGGGGCGCGCGGTGGCGCTGGCGCTCGAGCTCGACGACGGGCTGCGTCGCGAGGGCCTCGCGCGCGAGGTCGTGCACGCGATCCAGAACGCCCGCAGGCGGGCCGGCCTGGACGTCTCGGATCGGATCGCGCTCGCTCTCGGCGGGGACGCCGGCCTGCTCGAGGCGGCGCGCACGCACCAGGACTACATCGCCGGCGAGACCTTGGCGACGTCGGTTGAGCTGGGGCCCGGCGCCGACGTCGACGGCGGCGTCAAGACGACGATCGAGGGGCGCCCGCTGCTGATCGCGGTCAGGCCGAGCTGAGGTCGCGGGCGGGCGCGCTTAGCGTCCGGTCACCGGACCTTCAGCTTCAGCTTCATCCCTTGGTGGATCGTGCAGATGATCTTGTACCTGCCGGCCTTCTTGAACTTCTTCTTGAAGTTGACGCCAGGGTCGTCGGTGGTCTCGGAGCGAAAGCCGCCACCCGGCCCCGAAGCCTTGACGACGTTGTGATCGTTCGAGCCAACCCACTTGAACTTCACCTTGGTGCCCTTGCGGACCGTCTTGCTATCCGGCCTGAAGAAGTTGTCGGCGACCTTGACCGTGGTCGAGGCCCTGGCGCCGGCGACGCCGCCGAGGGCGGTCACCAGTCCGAGCGCGGTGACCAGCGCGATCGCGACGATCAGGCTCGCGCGGGGCATCAGGACACCAGCGCCGGCTCGAGCTCGGCCTCGAGGCGGCGTTTCGGCAACGCCCCGACGACGCGTTTCGCCTCCGCGCCGTCGCGGAACAGGATCAGGGTCGGGATCGAGAGAACCTCGTAGCGGGCGGCGGTCTGCTGGTTGTCGTCGACGTTGAGGCTCACGACCCGCAGCTCACCGTCGCGCTCGGACAGCATCTCCTCGAGGATCGGGTGGACAACGCGGCAGGGACCGCACCAGGGAGCCCAGAAGTCGACCAACACCGGGACCTCGGATTCGAGAACATCAGTTTGGAAGTTGGCGTCGGTCACGTCAGGGAGCTTGCCTGTCACTTGTTCTCCTAACCCTTGGTTACGGGTCTCGATCCTGTCGGGATTGCCCCCGGCTCAGTTACTTCAGAAAAAATAGTAGCTGGGTCACCGGGAACGCCGCGCCAGACGCATCATAGGCACGCGCAACGCTGCCTCGAGCACGATCGCGCCGCTCATTTTGGAGTCGCCAACGCGGCGGTCGCGAAAGACGATCGGCACCTCGACCACGCGAAACCCGGCGCGGACCGCACGGTAGGTGGTCTCGATCTGGAATGCGTAGCCGAGTGAGGCGATCTGCTCGTACCCGATTGCCTCCAGCACCGCACGGCGAAAGACCTTGAAGCCGCCGGTGAGGTCGCGGATGCCGATCCCGAGAAGCGCGCGTGCGTAGCCCGAGCCGCAGCGGCTGATCAACCGCCGCGTCGGCCCCCACTCGGCGATCCCCCCACCCTCCACGTAACGCGAGCCGAGCACCAGATCGGCGCGCTCGGCGGCGGCCAGCATGCGCGGAAGGTCGGCCGGATCGTGGGAGAAGTCGGCGTCCATCTGGGCGATCAACTCGGCGTCGCCGGCAAGCGCTTCGCGAAAGCCGGCGACGTAGGCGGGCCCGAGACCCTGCTTTCGCTCGCGATGGAGCACCGAGACGTCGGCGTGCTCGGCCGCGAGCCGGTCGGCGATCTCGCCGGTGCCATCGGGCGAGTTGTCGTCGACGATCAGCAACCGCCGCTCGGACGGAAGCCGCTCCCTGATCGCGGCAACGACCGCCTCCAGATTGGCGGCCTCGTCGTAGGTCGGCAGCACGAGCCAGACCGGGCGCTTCGCGGGCACGCGCGCAATCTAGAGTCACGGGGATGCCGATGCGCAACGCCGAGATCGCCGCCGCGATGGAGGAGCTGGGCACCCTGTATGAGCTCGATGGCGCGGTTCGCTACCGGGTGCTCGCCTACCGGGAGGCGGCACGGGTGATCGCGCAGAGCCCGGTCTCGGTGGAGGATCTGGCCGTCGCCGGCCGGGCGACGGAGCTGCCGGGCATCGGCGCCACGCTGCAGGAGAAGATCGTTGCCCTGGTCGAGACCGGCGAGATTCCCTCGGCGGCGAAGCTGAAGCAGAAGTTTCCCGCCTCGCTGGTCGAAGTGACGCGACTGCCCGGGGTCGGGGCGAAGACGGCGCGGCGGCTCTATGACGAGCTCGAGATCACCAGCCTCGCCGAGCTTCGCGAGGCGGCGGCCGCGGAAAGGGTCCGAGGGGTCAAGGGGCTGGGGGAGAAGTTCGAGGCGAGGGTGATCGCAGCGATCGACCGGCTCGGCGAGGAAGGTGCGCCCGGGCGGGTGCTGCTCTCGAAGGTGCTGCCGGCGGCCGAGGAGCTGGCGGAGGCGCTGCGCGACCACCCGGCCTCCGAACGGGTCACGGTGGCCGGCTCGGCGCGCCGCATGACCGAGACCTGCAAGGACATCGACCTGATCGCGACCGCCACCGACCCGACCGCGCTGGCCACGGCCCTGACCGCGCATCCACTCGCCGCCCAGGCCGGCACGGCTGGCGAGTCCGGGGCCCGGATCGTGACCTTCAGCGGGATCTCCGTCGACCTGCGCATCGTGCCCCCCGACGCCTATGGCAACCTGCTGCAGCATTTCACCGGCTCGGCGGGCCACAACATCGAGTTGCGTGAGCGCGCGGTGAAGGCGGGCCTCTCGGTCTCCGAGCACGGGATCACCGAACTAGATGGCGGCGATGTCGCCCGCTACGCAAGCGAGGCGGAGGTCTACGGTCGGCTCGGGCTCGACTACATCGAGCCGGAGCTGCGCGAGGGCAACGGCGAGATCGCGGCGGCGGCCGCGGGCGAGCTTCCGAAGCTGGTCGAGGTCGACGACCTGCGCGGAGACCTTCACTGTCACACGACGCTCTCGGACGGCCGCAACTCGCTAACCGAGATGGCCGCGGCGGCGCGCGGGCGCGGCTACAGCTATCTCGCGGTCACCGACCATTCCGCCAGCCACGGCTTCGGCGATCACGTCACCCCGGCGGCGCTGTGGGAGCGGATCGAAGAGGTTGCCGCCTACAACGCGGACTCGAAGCGACGCTTCCGGCTGCTTGCCGGCTCCGAGGTCAACATCGCCACAGACGGCTCGCTCGACTACGACGATGACCTGCTCGAGGCGCTCGACTGGGTCGTCGCCAGCGTTCACACCTCGTTTCGGCTCTCAGGCAAGGAGATGACCAAGCGGGTGATCGCCGCGATCGAGAATCCGCGGGTGGACTGCGTCGGCCACCTCACCGGGCGCCTGATCGGCCGCCGCGAGCCCTACGACATCGATGTCGAGGCGGTTGCCGAGGCCGCGGCGGCGAACCGGACGCTGGTCGAGATCAACGGCAACCCGAACCGGCGCGACCTCTCCGAGCGCCACGCCCGCCTCGCCGCCGAGGCCGGGGTCTCGATCTGCGTCAACACCGACGCGCACGGCGTCGACACGCTCGGCAACATCGTCTACGGGATCGCGACCGCGCGCAGGGCGTGGCTGACCAAGCGCGACGTCGCCAACACGCGAAGCTGGCGCGAGCTGTTGAAGCTCAGGGGACGGCAAACTAGTTTGCTACGCTAATTAGCTGTGGTAACTAGTTTTGCCGTAACCGAGGTCGCCTCTCACCTGCGCCTGGCAATTGCCCGCGCCGCCCGGCGCCTGCGCCAAGACGCGTTCGAGGCCGAGGGACGCCGCGTGCTCAGCCCGACGCTGACCGCGGCGCTGGCGACGATCGAGTTACACGGCCCACTGACCCCGAGCGAGCTCGCCGAGCGCGAGCGGGTCAAGCGACCTACCGCGACCCGGACCATCGCCAGCCTCGAGCGGCATGAGCTCGTCACCCGCACGCCGGACCCTTCCGACGGACGCGCGCTTTTGGTTGCGACCACCGCGGCCGGCAGGGCGCTGCTGCGCCGGCTGCGCACCCGCAAGAACGCCTACCTCGCCAGGCGACTGCGCGACCTCGACCCGGAGGAGGTTGCGACGCTCGAGCGTGCCGCCGAGATCCTCGAGCGGCTCCTCGACGAGGAGAAGCGCACGTGAGCGCGGCGCTGCGCCGGTCCTTCAGCTCCCTACAGATCCCAAACTACCGCCGCTACTTCGCCGGCCAGATCGTCTCGCTGAGCGGCAACTGGATGCAGATGGTCGCCGAGATGTGGCTGATCCTCGAGCTCACCGGGAGTGGGATCGCGGTCGGCGTCACCTCGGCGCTGCAGTTCTTGCCGATTCTCGTCTTCGGCGCCTGGGGCGGCGTCCTCGCCGACCGCTGGCCGAAGCGCAGGCTGCTGGCCGTCACCCAGACCGCTATGGCGCTACCGGCGCTGGCGCTCTGGGGGCTGACCGCCTCGGGCACCGTCGAGCCGTGGATGGTGTTCGCGCTGGTCTTCGCGCGCGGGGCGGTCAACTCGGTCGACAACCCGACCCGCCAGAGCTTCGTGATCGAGATGGTCGGCGCCGACCGGGTGGTCAACGCGGTCGGCCTCAACAGCGTCCTGATCCATGCGGCGCGGATCTTCGGCCCGGCCGCCGGCGGGGCACTGATCCTCACCGTCGGCGTCGCCCCCTGCTTCTTGATCAACGCGGCGACCTTCGCGGCGATGATCCTCGCCCTGCGCGGCATGGACGCGGGCCGGCTCGAGCAACCGGCCCGACCGGGGGCGGACGGCGAGAGGGGCGTGGCCGCCGCGCTGCGCTACGTGCGCGGCGAGCCGCGGCTGCTGATCCCGCTGGTGATGATGGCGGTGGTCGGAACCCTCGCCTTCAACTTCCAGGTCCTGCTGCCGCTGCTGGGGCGGTTCACGTTCGAGGGCGGCGCCACCGCCTACACGGCGCTCGCGGTCGCGATGGCGGTGGGGTCGGTGGCCGGGGCGCTGACGACGGGCGCCCGCGGTCGGATCAGCGAACGGCTGCTGGTCGGCGCGGCGGCCGCGTTCGGAGTCTGCGCGCTGCTCGCCGCCGCGGCTCCGTCGCTGCCGCTTGCGCTCGCCGTGTTCGTCCCGTTGGGCGCCGTCAGCGTCACCTTCGCCGCGGGGATCAACTCCACCCTGCAGCTGGAGGCGAGCCCGGCGATGCGGGGCCGGGTGATGGCGCTCTACTCGGTCGTCTTCCTCGGCTCGACGCCGATCGGTGGCCCGCTCGTCGGCTGGCTCGCTGAGGTCGCGGGCCCGCGCGCCGGGCTGCTACTCGGCGGCGCGGCCGCGCTCGCGGCGGCCGCGGGTGGCTGGTACGCGTTCGCGCGTCGCCGCGGTGAGCCGGCGACGCTCGCCGCCTTCGCCGAGCCGGCACTCGCGCGCCTGACCCCGGCGCTAGCCGCTCGCCGGCGGGGGTGGGGCCGGCTTCGCCGACGGGGCGCGGTCGCGGTACAGGCCCGGCGTGCGAATCAGCCGCAGCGGTTCGAGCGCCGAGGAGGGCTCGACGTAGAATCGAACCCCGTCGCGCTCCTCGATCGCCGCCACCGCCGCCTCGCGCCCACGCCACATGAGCGCGATCAGGATCGCGTAACCGGCGCCGATCGCCGCCACCTGGGGCCAGACCCAACCTGCGCCGCCGACCAGGAGTGCGAACACGCCCACGGGCCAGAGCCGCAGGAAGGCGATCCGGGCCGGGCTATCGGGAGGCAGGCTGGCGGCCGTGCGGGCACCGGCGAGCACCCGCGCCATCGCCTCGCCGGCCCGCCGCGTGCGGCCGAGATAGACGCCGAGCGCCGCAGCAAGCAGCCACCATCCGCCGGCGACCCCGAGCGCGACGGGGTCCGATTGGACGTTGGCCGCCACGACGCTGACCACGCCAAGCGCCGTCGCCACTGCCGCGACCAGCAGGACGGTGCTACGAAGCAGGTCACAGAACAGCATCAGAGTCGGCCCAGCAGGTCGAAAAAGCCCTCGGGCCCCTCGACTACGAGATCCGCCTCGCGCTGAAGCTGCGGCGGGGCCTCGGGGGAGGCGATCGCGACGCAGACGGCGGTATCGACGCCCCCTTCCCGCTCGAGCTCGCGAAGCGCAGCGAACGCGTCGCGGTCGGTGTGATCGTCACCGCCGAACAGCGCCCCCGCGACGCCGGTGGTGGTGATCAGCCGGCGCGTGGCGACCCCCTTGTGGACCTCCGCCACGGGTCGAAGCTCGAGCACGAGGCGGCCGAAGTGCGGCACCAAACCCTCCTCCGCGGCCAGGTCGGCGAGGGCCCGAGCGCGCTGCTCGGCGGCCGCTTCGTCGGCGGCGCCGCGCCAGTGGATCGCCTGGATCGGGCCCTTGTCCTCGAGCCGCAGCCCGGCGCTGGCGAGTCGATCCCAGTCGAGGCGGGCGACGAAGCCCGCCGCCGCCGAGCCCCGGTGCCCGAGCGCGGGGTCCAGGGTGGGCTCGACCTCCCCCGGGCGGAGCAGCTCGAGGCCATGATTGCCCGCGTAGGTGAGCTGGTCGAGGCCGACGATGCGCCGCGCGGCGCTTGCGCGCCGACCGGTGATGCAGGCGACCAGCCGGTAGCGCTCGGCGAGCATCGCGAGCAACGCACGGGTCCGGGCCGGCACCGCGGCGGCGGCGGGGTCGTCGACGATCGGGGCCAGGGTGCCGTCGACGTCGCAGAGGATGGCCGCGCGGCCCGGATCGGCGCGAAGTGGCTCCACGATCGCCTCGGGGTCGTTCATCGGGCTGACTAGTATCGCGGCGATGCCGCGGGACCGGATGGGGAAGCTGGCCGCGATCGCCACCGCGGCGGGCGCCTTCAGCGGCCTCTTCGGGGTCGGCGGCGGCACCGTGATCGTGCCCCTGCTGATCCTCTGGTTCGGCTACGGGGAGCGGGAGGCGACCGGCACCAGCCTCGTGGCGATCGTCGTCATCGCCCTTTTCGCCGCGGTCGGCCAGGGTCTGTACGGGAACGTAAACCTGCTCCAGGGCCTGCTCGTCGGAGCGCCGGCGGTCGGCGGCGTCGTCCTCGGGACCGGGCTCCAGCAGCGGATTCCGCAGCGGTCGATCTCGCTCTTGTTCGCGGGGATGCTGGTCGCGATCGCGATCCAGTTGGTGATCGGTTGATGGAGTACGTCGCCGCGATTGCACTCGGATTCGCGGGCGGGGTGGTCGGCGGCGTGCTCGGGGTCGGCGGCGGAATTCTGTTCGTTCCCGCGCTGACGATCTTCCTCGACCAGCCGCAGATCGAGGCGGAGGCCACCTCCCTGGTCGCGATCGTCCCGGTCGCGATCGCCGGGGCCTGGCGCCAGCGCGGGTTCGGCAACGTCAGGCTTCGTGACGGCGCCTGGATCGGGATCCTGTCGCCGCTGGGCGTGCTCGCCGGGGTGGTGATCGCGAACGCCGTCTCACAACGGGTGCTCGAGCTCTCGTTCGCAGCGCTGGTGCTGGCGATCGCCGCCCAGCTCACCTACCGGGCCCTCAGCCGTGCTCCAGAGCCCCCTTGACCGAGGCATCGAGCGCGTTGAGGCGATAGAGGGCGAGGGCCTCGGGCGAGGCGAAGCCCCGCGCGGCAGCCTGCGAGCGCCCCGGCCCGCTGTCCGGCCCGTGGTGTGAGAGCACGCAGTTGAGCAGGGCCAGCCGCCGCGCCTCCGGCAGCGACGACGCCGCTGAGCCGACGAGCTCGGCGCCGATCGCGAGGTGGCCGAGCATCCGCCCTTCCTCGCTGATCCCGAAGTCCGCCCCGTAGGTGAACTCGCGCGCCCGGCCGGCGTCGTGGACGATCGCGGCCGCCATCAACAGGTCCGAGTCGAGCCGCGGGTGAAGCGGGCACAGCTCGCCCACCAGTGTCCCGACCGCGACCGTGTGCTCGAGCAGCCCGCCGAGGTACGCGTGGTGGCTGGCGCGGGTGGCGGGCGCGCGGCGAAAGTCGCCGGCCAGCGGCCCGGAGACGACGACCGACTCGACCACCGCCCGCAGGCCCGGGTCGTGGATCTCGCGGATCAGGTGCTCGAGGAAGCCCTCGAGCTCCTCGACCGAGCGATAGGCGGCGGGCAGGAATTCGCCAGGATCGAAGCTCCCCGGCTCGAGACGGCGGACGTCGTCGAGCTCCGCGGCGAGCTCGCCGCGATAGCGCTCCACCTTGCCCCGGGCGATGACCGCGTCGCCGGCCTCGAAGCGGAGCCCGATCCGGTCCGGATCGCGAAAGACCCGGGCGGCGATCGTGCCGCTGCGGTCGCGCAGGCGGAGGCTTAGGTACGAGGACCCGTTCCGCGCCGTCAGCCGCTCCTTGGCCAGGCACGCGTAACGGCCCTCGAACCGCTGGCCCGACCGCAGCTCCGCGACTTGGGGATGGATCTGGGCTACCGCCGCCTCCACGACAACCATTTTGCCCCTTGCCTCGGACCCGAACAGCATCCGCACCGCGACCGGGTTGTAGTCTCGGAGCCGTGAAGGCACTGAAGTGGGACGAGGATCCGCCGGCGCTGCGGTCACCGATCCTCGTCGCGGCCTTCGCCGGCTGGAACGACGCCGCCAGCGCGGCGACGACCGCGCTGGAGACGGTCGCGGAATCGCTCGAGACCGAACGGGTCGCCGAGCTGGACCCGGAGGAGTTCTTCGACTTCCAGGTCACCCGGCCAACGATCAGGCTCACCGAGGGGCAGACCCGCGAGGTCGACTGGCCCATGAACGCGGTCTATGCGGCACGCGCCCCGAGCGCCGAGCGCGACCTCGTGCTGCTCTCCGGGGTCGAGCCCAACATGCGCTGGCGAACCTTCGCCGGCGCCGTGCTCGAAGCGGCCGAGCGCCTCGAGGTCGAGATGGTGGTCACGATGGGCGCGCTGCTCGCGGACGTCCCCCACAGCCGCGCGGTGCCGATCACCGGCCTCGCCTCGGATCCGGCCATGGTCGAGCGCCTGAGCCTGCAGCGCTCGAACTACGAAGGCCCGACCGGGATCGTCGGCATCATCCACGATGCTTGCCGACAGCGGGAGTTGACCTCCGCCAGCCTCTGGGCCGCGGTCCCGCACTACGTCGCCGCGGTCCCGAACCCGAAGGCGGCGCTCGCCCTGCTGCGGCGACTCGAGCAGTTCACCGGGATCGCGATCGAGGCCTCCGAGCTCGAGGACGCGATGGACCGCTTCGAGACCCAGGTCGACCGCGCGGTCGCCTCCAACCCCGAGATCGAGGAGCTAGTCCGACGGCTCGAGTCCGAGCTCGACGAGGCGCCCGAGCTCGCCACCGAGGAGATGCCCTCCGGCGACACGATCGCCCGCGACTTTCAGCGCTTCCTGCGCCAGCGCACAGACGGGGAGTAGGCGCCGGGCGCTATGCCTCGCTGGCCGGGCAGATGAGCCGGTAGTCGCACCAGGAGCAGATCTCATACGAGGGCCGGGGCTCGAAGTCCTGGTCCTCGATCCCAGCCGCAACCTCGAGCACCGTGCGTTCGACCCGCTCCGCGTCGTCGGGCTCCGCGCGCACCGGGATGCGCTCGTCTGCGAGCACGTACCAGTAGCTGCCGACGTCGGCCTCGATCCGCCACGCCTCGCGCGCGCCAAGCCGGTAGAGCGCGAGCTGCACGTCGCCGCTCAGCTTCGGTCCCGACCCGGGATCGCCGGTCTTGTAGTCGATCAACTCGTAGCCCCCCTCGGGATGGCGGTCGACACGGTCGACACGCCCGCGAAGCGAATGCGGCCCGACTGCGAAGGAGAAGTTGCGCTCCAGCCATACCGGCCGCGACTGCGAGCGCGAGTGGCGTTCCTCGTAGCGGGCGAGGGCGGCGACGGCGCGGTCGCGGTACTGAAGCTCGTCATCGGAGGCACCGAAGCCCTGGCGCCGCCAGCCCGCCTCGAACAGGCTCAGCAGCCGGTCGAGGCTGCCCGGGCGGGGGGCGACCAGCGGCTCGTCCGCCCCACCCCGGGCGCGCATCTCCTCTGCGTGGAAGCGCTCGAGCACCTGGTGGATGAGGATCCCGAAGCGCTGGTTGATCGTCGGCTCCTGCGGGATCGCGAAGACGCGGGCGAACTTGTACTTCAGTGGGCAGGTGCGATAGAGGTCGATGTCGGAGGCCGACAACGCCAGTCCTCCCTTGCGACGCGGCAAGAACTGCTCCAGCGAGGGCTCGCGGCGAGCCGCGACCTGGTCGCGGCGGGTGCCCCGCTCGCGCTCCTCGCCGATCACGCAGTCGTCCAGCGCCGAGGACTCGAGCGCCGCGCACTGCTCGGGCGAGGCGACCCGCCCGAGCAGCTCGTTGATCGCGGCGATCGCCTCCGGCGCCGGCTCGGCGCCGGGACGCTGGATCAGGGCCGCCAGCTTGACCAGCTCCAGGTAACGAGCGACCGCCGAATTGACATCGTCCGCGGTGTCGAGCCGCATTTCGGAGAGCGCGGACCCGGCGCGCCACGAGGCCTCGAGCACCTCGTCGCGGACCATCCGGTAGGTGGAGTGCAGACCCTCGGCCGGGCCGAACAGCTCCTCCTCGTGAAACTCCTCCTCGCCGCCGTGGCGCTCGCGCGCGGCGCGGTAGATCCGCGACGGCGCCGTGCTGTCCTCCTCGCCGAGCTCGGGCCAGGAGAGGACCAGGACCTGCCGCGGGCGGGTCATCGCCACGTGCGCAAGCATCAATCGCCGCGCCGCGGTCAGCTCCTCGCCGGGGTCGGGGAGCGGCTCGTCGAGGAGCTCGCTCGGAATCCAGCCATCCTCCCAGGGGCGCCCCGCGACTGCGCCGCTGCGGAGGCCGAGCAGGTAGAGGTGGTCGAACTCGAGCCCCTTGACCTGCTCGGGCTCGGCGACGAGCACCGCGCCCACGCGCGGGCGGTCGCAGTCGTCGCCACCGGCCTCGCCGGCGTCGGCGATCGCGTTCAAGTGGCGAACGAAGTCTCGCGCCGAGCCACGCGGCTCCCTGCGCGACCAGTCGGCCGCCAGCTCGGCCAGCCGCGAGAGGTTGACGAGGCGCTCGGCGGTCTCCGGGCTGGCGGCGAAGAGCCGGTGGCGTCGCAACCCGACCCGCTCGATCAGGCGGCGGACGAAGACGTCGGCGCGCATCTGCTCGAGCGCTCCGGCGGCCGCGCGGTGAAGCCGCAGGAAGGCCTGGATCCGATCACGGCCCTCCGGCGGCAGCTGCGGGCTCTCGAGCGCCGCCTCGAGCGCCGAGACCATGTCGAGCTTGCGCCGGCGCGCGATCGTCGTCACCTTGGCGAGGTCCGCCGAGCGCAGCTCGACGGGCGGCCGCGTCAGCGCTCGGACGACCGCAGCCGAATCGCCGGGGTCGGCGAGCATCCGCAGCCAGGCGAGCGCGTCGCGAACCTCCGGACGGCCGAAGAAGGCGGCGTCGCCGGCGAACCGGAAGGGCACGCTGCGCTCCTCGAGCGCCGCGGCCACCAGGCGCCCCTCCCGCCATCCGGCGCCGGCGACGACGCAGATCGCCTCCGCGCGCACCTCGCCGGTGGCGAGCAGGTGCTCGACCTCGCGCGCGACCGCCTGCGCCTGGGCGCGGTCGTTCTCGCACCGCCAGAAGCGCACCGCGCGCGGGGCCCGCAGCGGCGGCCCGAGCTCGACCTCGGCGGCGCCAGCATGGGCGGCGCAAAAGGCGACCCGGGCAGCCTCGCCGGCGCCGCGAAAACGGCGCGTCGCTTGCGCCGGATCGCAGGCGCAGACGAGGTTGCCGTGCGCCGCCAGCAGGTCGAGCAGCCGCCTGTGTGCGAGCCCGGCGTCCTCGAGCTCGTCCGCGAGCAGGTGTCGAAACCTCGTCCGGAGCTGCTCGGCGACATCCGCGCGGGCGCGCAGCAGCTTGCTCATCTCGAGCACCAGGTCCCCGCCGTCGAGGCTGCCCGTCTCGCGCAGAATGCGGTCGTGGCGGGCATAGAGGTCGGCGAACTCGATCTCGCGCTCGGCCCGCTCGCGCTCGGCGGCTGTGGTCGCCGCACGCTCGCGCGCGACCGCCCACTCGCGCAGCGCGGCGGGCGCCAGCGCCTCGGCCTTGAGCAGATCGATGCGTCGCAGCAGGCGCGCGAGCAGCCCGGCCGGGTTGCCGCGGATCTCGTGCCGGCGAAGCGGCAGCTCGTCGACGCGATCGAGCAGGATCGCCAGCCGGTCGGCGATGCTGACGGTGGTGAAGAACGGGTCGAGGCCGGCCTCGGTCGAGTACTCGCGCAGCAGCGCCTCCGCGGCCTCCTCGTAGGTGTGAATCCAGAGCTCCTCGTGGGGCCGGTCGAGCAGCGTCTCGGCGCGCTCGCGCAGCCACGAGCGTGCGGCGCGCGAGCGGGCGAGGATGAGCACGCGCTCGGGCCGCTCGCCCCGCGACGACAGCGCCTCGAGCCGCAGCGCCAAAGACTCCGAGCGCCCCGAGCCCGCGGGGCCGAGCACGAGCAGCGGCCCGCCCCCATGGTCGGCGACGCGCCGCTGTCCCTCCGTCGGATTGTCGCCGTCGCGAGCCACGATCCACTGTCTAGCATGGCCGGATGGCCGGATCCGAACCCCCGCGCGCCGGCTGATGCCCGGATCGGACCGACTTCCGCTGTCCGCGGACGACTGGCTCGATGCCTGCCGGCGGATCGTCGCCGGCCACCGCGAGCTGTTCCGAGGCACTCGCGGGATCGAGGCGCGAACCCGCTACGCGGGCGTCGGCGAGGGCGGCGACCGGAGCCTGGTGATCGACCGCGAGGCGGAGGAGATCGCCTTCGCCGAGCTCGAGCGCCTGCATCGCGCCGGAGCGGCGTTTACGGCGATCTCCGAGGAGCGCGGCGAGGTCCGCTTCGGGGAAGCCGGCGCGCCGACCACGGTGGTGGTCGACCCGATCGACGGCTCGCTCAACGCCCGCCGCATGGTGCCCTCGTTCGCGTTCAGCATCGGGATCGCCTCCGGTCCCTCGCTGGCCGAAGTCGAGCTCGCGTTCGTCCACGACTTCGGCTCCGGCGAGGAGTTCACCGCCGAGCGCGGCGCCGGAGCCCGCCTCGACGGGGTCGAGCTGCTGGCGCGCGGGCCCGGGTACGGGCTCGAGCTGGTCGGCCTCGAGGGCACCAAGCCCGAGCGCATCCTGCCGCTGGTCGAGGGGCTCGCCGGGACCGCGTTTCGGATTCGTGGTGTGGGCTCGCTCGCGCTCTCGCTCTGCTACGTGGCGGCGGCGCGCTTCGACGGCATGCTCAGCGGTCGCGCCGCGCGCTCCGTCGACGTCGCCGCGGCGCAGCTGATCGTCCGCGCGGCGGGCGCGAACGTCAAGTTCGACCGGCTCGACCTCTCCCAGGCCCGACTCGGGCTCGAGACCCGCTACGACGTAGCCGCGGCGCTCGACGAGGAGATGCTCAGCGTCCTGCTCGAGATCCAGCGGGCCGCGCCCGCGGAGGCGATGTGACCGGCTCCCCATCGCTCGTCGACTGGGGCCTGGCCGAGCGCACCGCCGGATCGGTGATCGGCGGTCTCGGGCCGCTTGGCCGGCCGCCACCGCACCGTCTCGAGGATCGCTACGGGGCCGCCGAGGTCGAGATCGCCTGCGCCGAGGCGATCGAGGTCGCCGGCGCGTATGCGCGCCTCGGCCCGATCGAAGCTCGACCGAGCCCCGTGCTGATCGACCGCCGCCGATGGGCGCGGCTCGCGCTGGCGACCCTTGCCGAGGCCGCGCGCCCGATTGAGACGCGGGTCCACGCCGAGCTCGATCTCCCCGGACCGCTGGCGCCGCTCGCGCGGTCGATCGCCGGCGCCGGGGCCGGCGCCGAGGCCGGGGTTGCGGTCGGCTATGCGGCGCGCCGGGTGCTCGGCCAGTACGAGTTGGCGCTGTTCGGGCCCGAGCGCCCGGCGAGGCTGCTGTTCGTGTCGGAGAACATGGCGGCGCTGCGACGCGAGCTCGAGGCCGATCGCGGGCTCTTCGTGCGCTGGATCGCGCTGCACGAGAGCGCGCACGTGATCCAGTTCGAGCGTGTCGGCTGGCTCGCGCCCCACATGCGCGAGCTCGCCGCCGAGCTGGTCGAGGGCGTCGCGGCCGGCCTCGACCCCCGTGCCGTCGCCGGCCTCGCAGGCCGGATGGTCCGGGATCCGCGCGAGCTCGTCCGCAAGGTGCTTCACGGCGAGCTCGCTCGCGCGCTCGCCGATCCGGCTTATGGCGCGACGCTCGACCGGCTGCAGGCCGCGATGTCGGTGATCGAGGGACACGCGGAGCACCTGATGGACGCCGCCGCGGTCGAGCTCGGCTCGGGCGTCGCCGAGCTGCGGGCGCGACTCGACGAACGCCGAGCACGGCGCGGCGGGCTCGGCGAGGTCGCGCGGAGGCTGCTCGGGATCGATCTGAAGCTGCGCCAGTACGAGCTCGGGAAGTCGTTCTGCGACGCCGTCGCCGAGGCCCGCGGCGCCGAGGGGCTGACTGCGGTCTGGCGCTCGCCCGAGACGCTTCCGGACCTCGCGGAGCTCGAGTGCCCGCCGCGCTGGCTCGAACGGGTGCCCGAGCCTTCGGGGATGCCGGCGTAACCACGACCCGGCTCCGGGTTAAGAACAGGTGTTCGGGTAATTGCTACACTGAACATCCTTAGAGATAAGGAAATTAGAGACAAACAACACCAATCCCCGAGGTATGAGGTAATAACCAAGATGGCCACCACCGCGAAGCCCAACACC
Source organism: Solirubrobacterales bacterium (assembly GCA_021155855.1). Taxonomy (GTDB): domain Bacteria; phylum Actinomycetota; class Thermoleophilia; order Solirubrobacterales; family 70-9; genus WHSW01. The sequence continues at coordinate 31,988 of JAJNAZ010000006.1, read as the reverse complement.
ACAACGAAGCCAAAGACGACGACCCACGCGACCCGGAGCGACGCCGCCCAGGTCCGCGAGGGCGTGACCAAGACACGCCATGGCGCCGTCAACATCGTTCGCCAGGGCGCCGAGCGCGCGCTCGACGTCCCGGTTGGCGCCGTGCTGACCGCCCGCGATCGCGTCGGCGACACCGTAGAGCCGTGGACGAGCACCGCGACCCGCGAGCGGGAGCTGAAGAGCCTCCGCACCCAGGTCGGCCGCGAGCTGAACAGGTTCGAGCGTCGCGGCGGCCAGGCTCGCCGCAAGACCTCACAGCGCGTCCGCACCACCCGCAACCGCGTCGAGCGGGAGCTGAAGTCGCGCCGTCGCGAGGTCGAGCGCGCCGTGAAGCAGAACCGGACCAAGGTCACCAAGGCGGTGAAGCAGAACCGCGTCAAGGCCGAGGACGCTCTGTCGAAGGCTCAGGAGCGCGTCTCCGAGCTCGTCTGACCGGTACTTAGCCCGGGCCGCTTCGAGAGGTTGGCGCGCCCGGAGGAGCTGTCCGCACACATATCTCGCGGGCAGGCACAGCAACCTCTCCTCCCTGATCAGCCGGCCCTTGTGGCCGGTTGATCGCGTTCAGGGCAGCGTTTGCGACAATCACTGATATGGCCCTTCCGACACAGGACCAAGTCACCGAGGCGCTGCGCGCGGTCATCGACCCCGAGCTGCGGCGATCGATCGTCGATCTCGGGATGGTCCGCTCGATCGAGATCCGCGAGAGCGGCAAGGTCGAGGTAGTCGTCTCGCTGACCACGCCGGGCTGCCCGATCCGCTCCCACTTCCAGCAGGCCGTCGCTGCGAACGTCTCGCGACTCGACGGCGTGAGCGAGGTCGGGGTTGGCTTCGACGTCCTCTCCGACGACGAGAAGGGGCGTCTGCAGCAGGCGCTCGGGCGACCGGGCGGGCTGCCCGAAGGCGCGCTGGCTCAGGTCAAGAACGTGATCTGCATCGCCTCCGGCAAAGGGGGCGTCGGCAAGTCGACGATGACCGCGAACCTGGCCGCCGCGCTGCAGGCCGACGGCCGAAGCACCGGGGTCCTGGACGCCGACGTCTATGGCTACTCGATCCCGCGCATGCTCGGCGTCGACCAGCGGCCCGAGGTCAACGGCGAGCGCAAGATCATCCCGCCGCCCGGGCCGGCGCAGATCAGGGTGATGTCGATCGGCTTCTTCCTCGAGCGCAATGCCGCCGTGGTCTGGCGCGGGCCGATGCTTCACAAGGCGATCCAACAGTTCCTCGAGGACGTCGCCTGGGACGAGCTCGACTACCTGTTGCTCGACCTTCCCCCCGGCACCGGCGACGTCTCGATGACGCTCGCCCAGCTCCTACCCCAGGCACGGGTGATCATCGTCACCACCCCGCAGCCGGCGGCTCAGTCGGTCGCCCGACGGGCCGCCGACATGGCCGCCAAGGTCGACCTCGAGCTGCTCGGCGTGATCGAGAACATGTCCGGCTTCACCACCCCCGACGGCCAGCGCTTCACGATCTTCGGCGAGGGTGGCGGCCAGCTGCTCGCCGACGACCTCGACGTGCCGCTGCTCGGCAAGGTGCCGCTCGCCGAGGAGCTTCGCGAGCACGCCGACTCGGGCTCGCCGCTGGTGCTCGATCAGCCTGACCATCCCGCCTCGCAGGCGATCCGCGCAACCGCGCGCGGGATCGTCGCCGCTACCCCGCAGGCGCTGCCGGTGATGCAGGCCGAGTCACCGGCCGCTCCCGCGCCGGCGGCGCCGATCAGCGGCAGCGAGCTCCCGGTGGTCCAGGTCCAGGGCTGAGAAGCCCGCAGTGCGCGACGAGCACCGCGACCTCAACCGCCGCTGGTGGGACGAGCGAGTGCCCATTCACACCGCGAGCGAGTTCTATGACATCGAGGCATTCAAGGCGGGCGGGACCACGCTGTGCCCGTTCGAGCTCGAGGAGGTCGGCGACGTTGCCGGCGAGCGGCTCCTGCACCTCCAGTGCCATTTCGGGCTCGACACGCTGTCGTGGGCCCGGCGTGGTGCGTCCGTGGTCGGGCTCGACTTCTCCAAGCCGGCGATCGAGGCGGCGAACCGGCTCGCCTCGGAGACCGTCCTCGACGGAACGTTCGTGGCCGCCGACCTCTACGATGCCGAGGCCGCGCTCGGCGGTGAGCGGTTCGACATCGTCTACACGGGTCTCGGCGCCCTGAATTGGCTCCCCGACCGACGACGCTGGGCGCAGATCGTCGGATCGCTGCTCACCGACCGCGGGTTCCTCTACCTGGCCGAGTTCCACCCATTCACGGATGTCTTCGCCGACGACGACCTGACCGTCGACGAGGGCTACTTCCACGACCCATCAGGGGTCCGGATCGAGGACGACGGCGGGACCTACGCCGACCTCAGCGCCGCGACCGCGCACAACGCAACCCACGAGTGGAGGCATCCGGTCGCCGAGGTGATCGAGGTGGTGCTCGCCAGCGGACTGACCCTCGAGCTGTTCCATGAGCACGACTACACGCTGTTTCAGCGCTGGCCGCACCTCGAGCTCGACCCCGACGCGATCGAGGCCGGCGAGCTCTACCGCCAACCCGCCGGGACGCCGCGGCTGCCGTTGATGTACTCGCTGCGCGCCGGGCGCCACACGGCCTAGTCGCCGCCGCCCGGCAGCCGGCGCCTGGCTCGGTCGAGGGCGCGGCCGAGGGGATCGGGGATCCGCGATCGCAGGTCGAGGGCGCCGGCGCCGAGCACCCGGGCGATGTGGGCGCCGAGCCGCACGAGCTCGAGCCGATCGGCGAGCGAGAGGTCGGACAGCTCGGCTTCGCCGCTTTGGATCTCGTCCGGGTCGTAGCGGCGCCTGGATTCGACGAACGAGACCGTGCGATCGACGACCTCGTCGTCGAGCTCGCAGGCGCGCAGGCCCCGGCCGAGCCAGGCAACCGCGCTCTCATAGCCGAGCGCGAAGTCGCTGGCGCGCAGCTGGCGGCTGAGAAAGCCGCCGAAGTCGCCCATGAACTCGCCCGCGAGCAGGGTGCCGACGTCGCCGTCGCCGTCATCGGCCAGCAACAGTGGCGAGATCACGTCGATCGCGACCCGCTCCTTGCCCACCAGGCCGCCGATCTCGCACAGCGCGCGGTGCAGCAGCTCCGCCATTTCGGCGTCGTCGGAATCGGCTGGCCCGCGGTCGCGATCGGGCTCGTCGGCGCGCATCCCTTGGCGCTCGGACTCGACCTGCTCGATGAACTCGCGCAGGGCGGACCGCGCATCGTCGCCGAGCTCGGCAGCGACCAGGTCCGCCAGCCGCCGCGCCCACTCGATCCGCGAGTTGTCCTTCTCGATCCGGCGCAGGTCGTCGAAGAGGCTCTGCTCGGAGAGGATCGCGAGCGCCCGCGAGGCGCCGGTCTGCCAGCTCGGCTCGGCCTCGGGGTCGCTCCAGATGTCCAGCGACGCGTCCTCCGAGCGCGGATCGATCAGCAGGTGCACCCCGCGCGCGTCCTCACCGTCGCCGTGCAGCGAGCGGCCGGCGGCGATCACCCGTCCGAGCGGCTGCGAGCCGAGCAGGCCGCCGTCGGTGTACCACAGCCATCCGGACTCGGGGAAGTTCTCGATCCCGCGCCGGCGGTAGGCATCGGCGTCCGGGCGCCGGTCGAGCAGCTCTGGGGCGAAGCCACCGGGGCTCGCGGCCGAGGCGAGCACGAAGTCGAGCGCCGAGCGCCGCTCGGGCTCGAGGATCTGCTCGAGCCCGCCGCCGGGCTCGAGCTCGAACCGCCCCCAGTCGGCGTAGGTGGCGCCGGTGATCGGCGCGTCGCGGCGCAGGCCGCGGATCGGGTAGGTGAGCCCCCGCAGGCCGGTGACCTGGACGTGGAACGCCAGTGCTCGCTGCTGGCGGTAGTCGATCGCGTCGCCGTCGGGCCGCGCCGGGCCGTCGTCGGCGAGCACCGCGGAGACCCGCTCGCGAAGCTCGTCGAACGACAGCAGCGCCTGCGAGCCGTTGCTGCGCAGCAGGTTCAGGCTGACCCGCTCGACCCAGGTCTCGTGCAGCAGCCGCTCGGGGTCGAGGCCCTGCATCAGCGCGTGCGCGGTGAACAGGCTGACCAGCGCGCCCGCCGAGGCGCCGCCGATCGCATCGACGCTCGCCTCCTGGCCCTGCTCGAGGTCGAGATGGCGAACGGCGAGCGCGAGGCCGGCGGCGGCGCCGGCCTCATAGGCGCCGAGCGAGGCGCCGCCGGAGAGGGTCAGATAGAAGCGAAGCGGTGCGATTTGCCCGAGGGGTACCCGGGCGGGGGCTACTTACCCGCGTAGTACTCGGCGTTGATCGGCGTGTACTTCGCCCACTCCTCCGGAAGCTGGTCCTCGGCGAAGCAGGCGTCGACCGGGCACGCCTCCACGCAGGCATCGCAGTCGATGCACTCGTCGGGATCGATGTAGAGCTGCTCGACGTTGTCGTAGTCGGGCTCGTCGGGGGTTGGGTGGATGCAGTCGACCGGGCAGACCTCCACGCAGGAGTTGTCCTTCGTCCCGACGCAGGGCTCGGCGATGACGTAGGCCAAGTCTTCTGGTCCCTTCTGGTCTCGTTGGGTGGTGTTCCCGGGCACGTCACCCGGTCGAGCGAAGCGAAGATTTTAGAGTGACGGGCATGATCCTGGTGACCGGGGCGACGGGGACGGTCGGCAGCGCGCTGCTGCCCAAGCTGCTCGACCGTGGGGAACAGGTGCGAGTGTTGGTCCGCGATCCGCGCGGCCTCGGCCGGCTTCGGGTCGAGGTGCGAATCGTGCTCGGCGACCTGACCGAGCTCTCCGATCCGCGTGTGGTCCGTGGAGCGCTGCGCGGCGTGAGCACCGTGATCCACCTCGCCGCGGCGATCCGCGACCAACCCCGCGCTCCGGTCGAGGAGCTCAACGGCCTGGCGACCGCCCGCCTGCTGCGTGCCGCCGAGGCGGCTGGGATCGGACGATTCGTGTTCTTCTCGGCGATCGGCGCCAGCGAGATCCAGCGCACCCGGTTCTTTCGCGCCAAGGCGCTGGCGGAGGAGGCCGTCCTCGGCTCGGACCTGGAGACGACGGTGTTCGCGCCCTCGATCGTCTACGCCCCGGGTGATCCCTGGGTGACGATCCAGCGCCGGCTCGCCCTCCTGCCCGCGATCCCGATCTCGGGCGAGGGACAGGCCTGCTTCCAGCCGATCTGGGCCGACGACGTCGCCCGCTGCGTGCTCGCCGACCTCGACGCGGGCTCGGGATCGCGCCGCCACGAGCTGGCGGGCCCAGAGCGGCTCACCTACGATCAGCTGGCGCGCCTGATCGCCCGCGCAGCGGGGCGGGAGCGACCCCTGGTCCACGTGCCGCTCGGACTCGTCCACTACGGCCTTGCCGGGCTGCGCCGGGTCGTCGGGGACGCCGCCTTTGCCACCTGGGAGGAGGCGGAGCTGATGGAGGTGCCGATGGTCTCGGCCCGGGGAGACGCCGACGTGTGCGCGCTTGGGATCGAGCCACGGCGGATGGCGGAGGTGCTGGCGGGCGGCTGAGCGCCGCCGGCCCTGGCTACCGGGGCGTCCGTGCCCCTCCGCGCTGAGCGCGTGCCCGTCCATGGCACAACCAGGTGCCGCCAAGGCTCCCCCTTCGCGGCCGCGGGCGCAACCGGGTTCGACCGCGAACCTGTTGCGGGTTTCCCGCGACCTGACACGAACGGCGTGCTCCCGGCCACGGAACGCGAAGGGCCCGGGCGTGGTGCCCGGGCCCTTCGACAAACACTCGCCTGTTGAGGCGATTACATCATGCCTCCCATGTCGGGCATGCCGGCGGGCATCGCGGCGCCCTCCTTCTCGGGCGGTTCGGCAACGATCGCCTCCGTGGTGAGGATGTTCTTCGCAATCGAGGCGGCGTTCTGCAGCGCCGAGCGCGTGACCATGGTCGGGTCGATGACGCCGGCCTTGACCAGGTTGCCGTACTCCTCGGTCTCCGCGTTCAGGCCCTCACCGGGCTTCAGCCCGCGGATCTTCTCGACCACCACCGAGCCCTCGAGCCCGGAGTTCTCGGCGATCTGCCGGATCGGCTCCTCGAGCGAGCGGCGGATGATCTCCGCGCCGGTCGCCTCGTCGGCGCCGAGGGCGCTGCCGTCGATCGCGTCCTGAGCGTTGAGCAGGGCGACCCCGCCGCCTGGGACGATGCCCTCCTCGAGCGCCGCGCGGGTCGCCTGCAGGGCGTCCTCGACGCGGTGCTTCTTCTCCTTCATCTCGGTCTCGGTCGCAGCGCCGACCTTGACCACCGCGACACCGCCGGCGAGCTTCGCCAGGCGCTCCTGGAGCTTCTCCCGGTCGAAGTCGGAATCGGTGTTCTCGATCTCGGAGCGGATCTGGTTGATCCGGCCCTCGATCTGCTCCTTCTCACCGGCGCCGTCGATGATCGTCGTCGTGTCCTTGGAGACGACGACCCGGCGGGCGTGGCCGAGCTGGGAGACCTGGGTGTTCTCGAGCTTGAGGCCCATCTCCTCGGTGATCACCTCGCCACCGGTGAGGATCGCGATGTCCTCGAGCATCCGCTTGCGGCGGTCGCCGAAGCCGGGCGCCTTGACCGCGACCCCGGTGAAGGTGCCGCGGAGCTTGTTGACGACCAGCGTCGCGAGGCTCTCGCCCTCGACGTCCTCGGCGACGATGACCAGCGGCTTGCCGGCCTGCATCACCTGCTCGAGGATCGGCAGCATGTCGCGCACCGAGCCGATCTTCTGGTTCGCGATCAGGATGTAGGGATCCTCGAGGACCGCCTCCATGCGCTCCTGGTCGGTGACCATGTACGGCGAGATGTAGCCCTTGTCGAACTGCATCCCCTCGGTGAACTCGAGCTCCATGCCGAAGGTCTGGCCCTCCTCGACGTTGACGACGCCGTCCTTGCCGACCTTCTCGATCGCGTCCGCGATCACGTTGCCGATCTCCTCATCGGCCGCCGAGATCGCGGCGACGCGAGCGATCTGCTCCTTGCCCTCGATCTCCTTCGACTGCTTGTCGCGCAGGTGGTCGACCACCTGGTCGACGGCGGTCTCGATGCCGCGCCGCAATGCGAGCGGGTTGGCGCCCGCGGCGACGTTCTTGAGCCCGTGACGGACGATCGTCTGCGCGAGCAGGGTCGCTGTCGTGGTGCCGTCGCCGGCGACGTCGTTGGTCGCCGTGGCGACCTCGCGCACGAGCTGGGCGCCCTGGTTGTCGAACACGTCCTCGATCTCGATCTCACGCGCGATCGTCACCCCGTCGTTGGTGATCGTCGGCGCGCCGAACTTCTTGTCGAGGACCACGTAGCGCCCCTTCGGGCCGAGCGTGACCTTGACAGCGTTGGCGACCGCGTCGACGCCGCTCTGCAGCGCCGCCCGGGCCTCCGCGTCGTACTTCAGCTCCTTGTGAGCCATGTCTTTCGTTCCTCCTTGTTTCTAAGTCAGTGGGTCAGGCGACTCAGACGACCTTTGCCAGGACGTCGGACTCGCGCAGCACGAGCAGGTCATCGCCGTCGACCTTGATCTCGGTGCCGCCGTACTTGCTGTAGAGGACCTCGTCGCCGGCGGCGACGTCGAGCGGGATCCGCTTCTCGCCGTCCTCGTCCCATGCGCCGTCGCCGACCGCGACTACGGTGCCCTTCTGCGGCTTCTCCTTGGCGGTGTCGGGGAGGACGATGCCACTCGCGGTGGTCTCCTCCTCCTCGATCGCCTTGACGATCAACCGGTCGCCAAGGGGCTTCAAGTTCATTCCGTATACCTCCGTGATGGTGCGTGTTCGCTTGACTACAAGTCTTTCCGGCCCTGCTTGGCACTCTACAGATGAGAGTGCCAGGCACGCCGTCCAGTGTAGCGACTTCCCGTCCGCTATCGACGATCTAAGCCGACAAGGCTTAGATGATGCTCCAGTCCGAGGCCAGGAGCGGGACGCCGAGCAGGGCCGAGATCCCGGTCGCGCCGTTGCGCATCACCCAGTTGTGGTTCCACTCGAACACCGGTCGCAGCGCCGGCCGATCAGCTCGCCGTCCGCCTCGACCTCGATCAGGTGGTCAGGAAGTGATACTGCGCCGCGAACGCGCGTCCTCAGTTGCGAGACGGGGTCTCGCCGTTTCCGAACTGGGCGCCGTGGGGGGTCTCGATCACCTGCGAGAAGCGGACCACGGTCACCGTCTCCTCGAGTCCGATCTCGCGACCGTAGATCTGGCGCATGAACCCGAGCGTTTCCTCCACCCGGCGGAACTCGGGGTTGTCGTGCTCGATGTCGCGTGGCGAAAGCTCCCGGGCGCGCTTGACCTCGACGTCGTCGATCACCGCGGTGAAGATCTTCTCCCGCGGGCTGTGCTGGTGGCCGACGGTGATCCAGACGAGCTGCCCGCGCTCGTACTTTCGCGACTTGTCGCCGAGCCGGATCGTCGCCGTCTTGCGACCACGCTTGAGCTGGTCGACGAACGCCGGCGAGAAGAAGTTGAGCGCGTAGAGACCCCGGGGCATGACCGCGTGAGCCTATCGCGCAGGATCGCAGCGGCGGGCGGGCAGCGATCGGCCGACGCGACTACTCGGACTCGAAGCCCTGTTCGCCGAGCAGGGGCACGAAGCGGCAGGGAGCTATCCGAAGCGAGCTGAATCCCGCGCCGGTCTCGGGGTCGACCGCCGACGCCGTGCGGGTGAGCACGGTGAGCATGTCGGCGCGTCGCTCGCTCAGTGGGATCACCATCCGGCCGCCGATCGCGAGCTGCTCGAGCAAGCTCCGGGGCGGGGCCGGGGCGGTGGCGTGGACCGCGATCGCGTCGAAGGGGGCCTGGTCGGAGGCACCGAGCGTGCCGTCGGCGACGCGCACCTCGACGTTGTCGGCGGCGAGCTCCTGCAGGCGCCTGCGGGCCGCCGCGGCCAGGGCCTCGATCCGCTCGACGCTGACGACCTCGCGCGCCAGCCGCGCCAGGATCGCGGTCGAGTAGCCCGAGCCGGTCCCGATCTCGAGCACGCGCTCGTCGCCGCTTAGCCCAAGCCCCTCGCAGATCGCCGCCACCACCCAGGGTTGGGAGATCGTCTGGCCGTCGCCGATCGGCAGCGCGCCGTCGGCGTAGGCGCGCCGCTGGTATAGCTCGTCGACGAAGCGCTCGCGGGGGACCTCGGCCATCGCCTCCAGCACCCGCTCGTCGGCGATCCCCCGGCGACGCAGCTGACGCTCGACCATCCGCTCGCGCTGGCGGTCGAAGTCGGTCACCGGTCGGGCCGTACCCCGTGCGAGCGGCTCAGAAGATGTAGGCGCGCAGGCGCCGGGGCTCGATCACGGTTACCCGGCCGCGGCCGACCGCGACCACGCCTGCACGCTCGAGCGTGGCGAGGAAGCGGCTGACGCTCTCGCGCGAGGTGCCGGCGAGTTGGGCGAGGTCGGCCTGCGTCATCCGCACGGTCACCCCCTGCCGATCCTCGGGAATCGCCTCCTCGGCGATCAGCTGTGCGAGTACCCCGGCGACCCGGCTGGGCACGGTTTGAAACGACTGACGGGCGACCCGCTCGTTGGTCTGGCGAAGGCGGCGGGTGATCGCAACGATCAGCTTCGCCGCGATGTCGCCGTGGGTGGCGATCACCCGGCGCACATCGGAGGCGGGCAGCCCCAGTAGCTCCGAATCGCTCAGCGTCTCGACGCTCGCCGAGCGGGAGCCGCCGTCGAGCATCGCGAGCTCACCGAAGATGTCGCCCGGGCCGAGCGTGGCGAGGGCGATCGCGCGCCCGTCGGAGTGCTCGCGGGTGACCCGCAGGTCGCCGGCGCGGACGATGTAGCAGGCGTCCGAGGTATCCCCCTCGTGAAAGACGCGCACGCCCTTCGGAAACGAGCGCGGGACGGCGACCGAGGCGATCCGCTCGAGCTCGGACCCCGAGAGCTCTGCGAACAGCGGCACCCGCCGCAGCAGCTCGTGCGACTCCTCTCCCATGCAAAGAAAGGTATCGCTGTGTTCTCTCGAGCCTGGGCCCCGATCGCGACCGTACGTTGGCGAGGGCCTTCTCCGCTGAGGGCGATGAACGTTGATTGCGCCTACGCCTTCAGCCGCCTGCCGGTCGCGAACAGGTACTGCGACCAGGCGACCACGGCGAGCGCGATCGCCGCGGTGACGCCGAACGAGAGCCCGACGCTGACGTCGCTGGTACCGAGGACTCCGTAGCGGACCGAGTTGACGATGTAGAAGATCGGGTTCGCGTGCGAGATCTCCTCCCACGGCGAGGGCAGCACCTCGATCGAGTAGAACACCCCGCCGACGAAGGTCAGCGGCAGGATGACGATGTTGTTGACGAAGGTGTGATGGTCGAAGGTTTCGGCGTAGATCCCGATCACGGTCCCCAGCGCCCCGAAGAGGACGACCAGCAGCAACGCGGCGAGCGCGAGCGCGAATGGCCGCTCGACCGGCGCGTCGGTGAGCGGAATAGCGATCGCCAGCACCGCGATCCCGATCACCAGCGCCCGGTAGGCGCCGCCGAGCGAGAGGCCGAGGTTCATTTGCCACGGGCGCATCGGCGCCGACAGCACGTCGTGGATATAGCGGTCGGATCGCGCCTGGAAGATCGAGCTCGAGTTGTTCGAGTAGGCCGCCTGCGCCATCGCCATCGCCGCCAGGCCGGGAACGATGAAGACGTCGTAGGGGATCTCGCCGATGCCGCTGATGCGGCCGCCGAGCGAGAGCCCGAAGACGACGATGAAGAGCACCGAGGAGACCACGGGGGCGAGCATCGTCTGCGTCCACAGGCGGGTCACTCGCAGGCACTCGCGCCCGGCGAGGGAGAGCAGGCTCATCCACGGATGGGGCGCATTCATCTCGCGACCGTCTCCATGTAGACGGCCTCGAGCGAGTCGACCCCGAAGCGGCGCTTGAGCTCCTCCGGCGCCGAGCGGGCGACGATCTCGCCGCGCGCGATCAGGGCGACGTCCTCGCACAGCGTCTCGGCCTCTTCGAGGTAGTGCGTGGTCAGCAGGATCGTCGTCCCCTCCTCGTGCAGGCGGCGGATGTAGCGCCAGAGCTCGCGCCGCAGCTCGATGTCGACCCCGGCGGTGGGCTCGTCGAGGATCACCAGCCGCGGCTCGTGCAGCAGCGCGCGCGCCAGCAGCAGCCGCCGCCGCTGACCTCCCGAGAGCTTCGGCGCCCGGACATCGGCCTTCGCGCCCAGGTCGAAGACGTCGATCATCTCCTCGGCCCGCTCGAGCGCCCGCCGGCGGCCGAGGCCGAAGTAGCCGCCGTGGTAGACGAGCGCCTCGCGCACGGTCAGGAAGCGGTCGAGGTTCGGATCCTGCTCGGCGACCCCGATCATCCGCCGCGCCTGAAGTGAAGCGACGTCGTGGCCGAAGACGCTGATCTCGCCCCCCGTCACCCGGATCAGGTTGCAGACGGCGCTGATCAGCGTCGTCTTGCCGGCGCCGTTCGGGCCGAGGAGGCCGAAGAAGGTTCCGGCCGGAACCTCTAGGTCGAGGCTCTCCAGGGCCCGGGTCCCGTCGTCGTAGCGCTTCTCGAGCCTACGGATCGAGAGCGCGGTGCCGTGCAGCTCCATCGGACTAGGTTAGGAAGTGAAGGCTCAGGGCTGGCAGCTCGGGCACCAGTAGGTGGTGCGGTTGGCGTCCGACTGCCCGCCGGAGGAGATCGGGCCGCCGCAGCGCGGGCAGGGCCGTCCGCGGCGGCGGTAGACGTCGCGCGGCTGGCGACCGCTCTCGAGCGCGGCACGCATCAGGCTCGCGGTCTCCAGCACGACCCCGCGCAGCTCCTCGTCGGAGAGGTCCGCGAGCCGGCGCCATGGGCTGACCCTCGCCGCGAAGCAGCCCTCCGATTTGTAGATGTTCCCGACCCCCGCGATCACGGTCTGATCGAGCAGGGCATCGCCGAGCTCACGCTCGCGCGCGGCGCGGCTGCGCAGCGCCTCAACCCCGTCCGCGACATCGAAGCCATCGCCGAGGATGTCCGGACCCAGCGCCCGGAGGCGCCGGTCCGTCGCGAGCTCGGAACCGGTGAGCAGCGCCAGATGGGGACCGCCGAACTCGGCGATCTCGGCGGCCTCGGTCGAGATCACGACCCAGGCGCCGGCCCGCGGACGTTGCCAGGGCTCACCGCGGCGGTAGATGCGCCAGCTGCCGCGCATGCCCTGGTGGCAGTGAAGGACCAGGTCGCGCTCGAAGTTCAGGAACAGGTGCTTGCCGCGCGCCTCGGCGCGCTCGAGGCGCCGGCCGACCAGCGCATCGAGCCGCCGGCTCTGCCGGCGCAGTGGACTCCGCGCGTTGGGGGCGGCGGCGGAGAGAACCGGCGCCTCGCCGAGCGCCGCGGCGATCCGTTGGGCGGTGCGGTGAATCGTGTCGCCCTCGGCCATCGGGTCCGAGGATAGGCCGCGCTTCGCGGCGCCCCGGGTGGCGTACGTCACGCGGAGGCCACGAGCCGCCGAGGCTGGCGGCTGAAGCCGGCGGCGATGATCTGCTCCTCGAGCCCGGAGCCGATCACCGGCTCGCCGTCCACGCGCTCGATCCCGAGCTTTGGGATCAGCTGCTCGCGGGCCGCATGGGCGAGCTCGGAGACCGCCTCGACCAGCGGCTCGCCCTCGAGCTCGACCAGGCGCACGATGCCCTTGCCGCCGCGCTCGACGTAGACGATCGGGTTCCCGTCGCGAAGCAGGACATAGGCGCCCGGAGTGCGGGACGGGCGCCTGCCCTCGGGCCGCTTCGGCCAGGGCAGGGCGGCGCCGTAGGGCTGGCCGGGGTCGGTGGCGGCGAGCAGCAGGTACTCGTTCTCTCGTCGCGGCATGCCGCGCAGGCGCTCGATCGCGCCGGCGAGAGCGAACTGGGCCCCGCCGAGTCCCTCGATGAAGTAGCCGCGCCGCGCGGTGCCGAGCATCTCCAGATTCGAGAGCTCGCCGTAGAGCGATGAAAAACCGCCCGGGACGCCCTCCGCGAGCACCGTCTCACGGGTCACGATCCCGTACCGCTCGAGCATCAGCTCGGCCTGCGCCCGCAGTCGCGGGCCCTGGGCGGGGGCGCCGCGGAACAGGGCCTCGGTCAGCGACCAGCGGCCCTGGATCGCCTCCTGGCTCGGGTTGCGCCGCGAGGCGAAGCGCCGCGCCGTCCGCCGGGCGCCCCGGACCGCGCTCAGCCGCCTGGCGCGCAGCGGGGCGAAGGCATCGTTGGTCGCCTCGCCGGCCCAGACGAGATCCCAGAGCGCCGCGTGCAGCTCCTCGCGTTCGAATTCGAGGTCGGTCACCAGGTCGAGCCAGAACGAGGGGGCGACGGCGAGCCGCTCGCGAATTGCGTCGTGCGCCTCGCCCTCGGGGCGGTCGAGTTTCGCGTTCGCGGGGGGCGGTCCGGCCAGGTGCACGTCCTCGCGGAAGTAGAGCGCGACCCGGCCGGTGCGCGCCAGCGAGCCGGCGCCGATCCAGACCAGCTCGCCGCCGGTGGTCAGCTGGTCGAGCCAGGTCGGGCTGTAGGCGCCGAGGCGGCGGGGGAGTACGTCGCGCTCCCAGACCTCCGGCGTCAGGGCGACGCCCTGGAGCGCGACCAACGCCTCGCGCAGGCGATCGGGGCCGGCACCCGCCGGGCGGTGAGCGTCGACGTTCTGCCAGGCAGGCAGGAAGCGAGCGAGCTCTCTGGGGTCAACGGCCTCGGCCTCCTGGCGCAGGGCGGCGACGCTCGCGCGCCGGACCCGGCGCAGGACGTCGGCGTCGCACCACTCGCGCTCGCCGCCGCCGGGCAAGAGCTCGCCGCGGACGAGCTCGCCGGCGCGCTCGAGCTCCTTCAGGGCCGGGGTCAAATCGACGCCGTAGCGGCGCGCGATCTGGCCCGTCGGAAAGGGACCGTGGGTGCGCGCATAGCGGCGCACCAGAGCCAGCATCGCGTCCTCCGTCTGGTCGAGGAACGAGTCGGGTAGGCCGCCGGGCGGCGGCACGCCGAGGGCGTCGCGGTAGAGCCCGGCGTCTTCGGCGGCGATCCAGCGCTCCTCGCCCGCAATCCGGACCAAGACGGCACGCCGCTCGCGTTCGAGCTTGGCCAGCATCGACTCCGCCGAGTAGCCGTCCGCGGTGCGCGCCTCGGCCTCCGTGGCGGTCAGGTCGCCGAGCCGGCGCAGCACCTGCTGCAGCGCGTCGCGCTCGGTGGCCAGCGCATCGGGGTGCATCAGCTGCAACGACCGCTCGACCTCCTCCAATGCCTCCGGGTCGATCAGCTCACGCAGCTCGTCGGCGCCGAGCAGTTCGGAGAGCAGCTCGCGATCGAGCGCCAGCGCAGCGGCGCGGCGCTCCGCGTTGGGCGTGTCGCCCTCGTACATGTAGGTGGCGACGTAGTCGAACAACAGCGAGGAGGCAAACGGCGAAGCCGTCTGGGTCTCGACCTCGACCAGGCTGATCCGGCGGGCGTGCAGATCACGAAGCAGCTCGACCAGCGCCGGCAGGTCGAGTACGTCGCGCAGGCACTCGCGGTAGGTCTCGAGGATGACCGGGAAGCGCGGGAAGTCCCTGGCCACCTCGAGCAGGCTCTGCGACTTCAGCCGCTGCTGCCACAGTGGCGTCCGCTTGCCGGGATAGGCGCGCGGGATCAGCAGGCTGCGGGCGGCGTTCTCGCGGAAGCGGGCGCCGAAAAGCGCGGATCCACCGAGCTCGCGAACGACCAGGTCCTCGACCTCGTCGGGCTCGAGCAGCACCAGGTCGCCGTCGGGCGGCTCGTCGGCGTCGGGGAGGTGGACGACGATGCCGTCATCGGACCAGATCGCGTCCGCCTCGAGGTCGTGCTCGTCGCGGATCCGGGCCGCGAGCGCCAGTCCCCAGGCGGCGTGGACGCGGCCGCCGTAAGGCGAGAGCACGCACAGGCGCCAATCGCCGATCTCGTCGCGGAAGCGCTCGACCACCAGCGTCTCGTCCGAGGGGACCACCCGGGTGGCGGTCTGCTGCTCGCGCAGATAGGTGATCAGGTTCGAGGCGGCGCGCAGATCGAGGTCGTTGGCCGCGGCGAGCGACTCGGCGTCCTGGCCGACCGCCTCGCGGGCGAAGGCGCCGATCGCGCGGCCGAGCTCCGGCGGCCGCCCGACCCCGTCGCCGCGCCAGAAGGGCACCGCCCCGGGCACCCCGGGGGCCGGGCTGACGATCACCCGGTCGCGGGTGATGTCCTCGATCCGCCAGGTGGTGGCCCCGAGGAGGAAGGTCTGACCGGGCCGGGCCTCGTAGACCATCTCCTCGTCGAGCTCCCCCACGCGGCGCCCGTCGGGCAGGTGGACTCCGTAGAGCCCGCGGTCGGGGATCGTGCCGGCGTTGGTGACGGCGAGCTGGCGCGCGCCCTTGCGCCCGCGAACCGTGCCCGCGGTACGGTCCCAGACGAGGCGTGGGCGCAGCTCCGCGAACCTCTCCGACGGGTAGCGCCCGTCGAGCATGTCGAGCACGTTCTCGAGCTGCTCGCGTGAGAGCTCGGCGAACGGCTCGGCCGCGGTCACGACCCGCTCGACCTCGTCCACCCGCCACTCGGAGTCGGCGACCATCGAGACCAGGTGCTGGGCGAGCACGTCGAGTGGGTTGCGCGGGATCACCGTCTCCTCGATCTCGCCGGCGCGCATCCGCTTGGCGACCACCGCACACTCGAGCAGGTCGGCGCGGAACTTGGGGAAGATCCGCCCCTTCGAGACCTCGCCGAGCTGGTGGCCGGCGCGGCCGACCCGCTGCATCCCGCGCGAGACCGACTTCGGCGACTCGACCTGGATCACGAGGTCGACGGCGCCCATGTCGATGCCGAGCTCGAGCGAGGAGGTGGCGACCAGGCAGGGAAGCTTTCCCGACTTGAGCAGCTCCTCGACGACCGCACGCTCCTCGTGCGCGAGGGAGCCGTGGTGGGCCCGGGCGATTTCGACCTGACCCTCGACCGGCTGGTCTTCGCGGTTGCCGGCGTGCTCCGTCGGCGGCAGCTCGGTCTCGACCTCGCCCGCGTTGTGGAGCTCGTTGAGGCGCTTGGCGAGGCGCTCGGCTCCGCGGCGGTTGTTGACGAAGATGATCGTCGAGGTGTGCTCGCGGACGAGCTTCAGCAGCTCGGGGTAGATCGCGGGCCAGATCGAGCGCGGGTTGGCAGTCGGGTCGAGCGAGGATTCGAGCGGGCCGGGGTCGATGCGCTCGGGAGAGGCGTCGGGCCGAGCCCCGTCGTTGGTAGCTCGTGACGCGTCGTCAGCACCGGCCGTAGGCTCGGTCATGTCGTCGACCGGGACGACGATCTCGAGGTCGAGCTCCTTGCGCCTGCCCGCATCGACGACCTCGCACTCGCGCTTGGGCCCGGCCAGGAACCGGGCAATCCGCTCCAGCGGGCGCTGGGTCGCCGAGAGGCCGATGCGCTGGGGCTCGGGATTGCCCTCGGCGGTGACCAGATGCGAGAGCCGCTCGAGCGTCAGCGCGAGGTGGGCTCCGCGCTTGGACTGGGCGACGGCGTGGATCTCGTCGACGATCACCGCCTCGACCCCGATGAGGATCTCGCGCGCCTGCGAGGTGAGGATCAGGTACAGCGACTCCGGGGTGGTGATCAGGATGTCGGGTGGCGTGCGGCGCATCGCCTGGCGCTCGCGCTGCGGCGTGTCGCCGGTGCGCAGGCCCATCGAGAGCTCCGCGCCGATCCCCTGCAGCGGCGCGCGCAGGTTGCGCTCGATGTCGTAGGAGAGCGCCTTTAGCGGCGAGACGTAGGCGATCCGGACGCCGGCGCCGAGCTCCTCGGGCTTGCGGCCGAGCGAGTCGATGCCCCACAAAAACGCGCTCAGCGTCTTGCCGGAGCCGGTCGGGGCGCAGATCAGCGTGTTCGCGCCCGATGCGATCTTCGGCCAGCCCTTCGCCTGAGCGGGCGTCGGCGCCTCGAACGAGGCCTCGAACCAGCGTCGCGTGCGGTCGCTGAAGCCTTCGAGAGGGGTGGATGTCGCGGTCGCACCGGTGGGCATGCCGAACCGATCGAGTCTACGCATTCGGATCGGCGGTGGCTAGCCCGACCGCGGGCATTGTTTCGGTATGCGGAAGGCTCTGCCGGGTCGCCCGTATTTGCGCCCGGCCCAGCGCCACGCGGGAGCTAGAACGGCAGCTCGGCGGCGATCTCGGCGAGTCGCGGCGCGGTGCGATCGCGTTCGGAGATCTGCGGGTCCGACATTGGCCACTCGATGCCGATCTCGGCGTCGTCCCAGGCGACGCTGGCCTCGGTCGCCGGGTCGTAGAGGCTGGAGAGCCTGTAGTGCACGTCGGCGACCTCGCTGAGCACGCAGAATCCGTGCGCGAAGCCGACCGGGATGAAGAGCTGGCGATGAAGCTCGTCGTCGAGCTCGTGGCCCTCCCAGCGGCCGTAGCTGGGCGAGTCGCGGCGCAGGTCGACGGCGACGTCCCAGATCCGTCCTCGCAGACAGCGGACCAACTTCGCCTGGCCGGGCCGGGTCTGGAAGTGCAGGCCCCTGAGGATGCCCGCGCGCGAGCGCGAGTGGTTGTCCTGAACGAACTCCGCCTCGACGCCGAGCTGCCGCCAGGCCGGCACGCTGAACGTCTCGACCAGGAACCCACGCTCATCCCCGTGCACGTCCGGCTCGAGCAGGACGAGGCCGTCGAGCCGGGTCTGGAGACGCTCGGGCATCAGCCCAGCGCCGAGCCGTAGCGTTGCTCGTAGTGCTCGCGGTACTCGCCAGAGCGGATCGGCTTCCACCACCACTCGTTCTCGCGATACCACTCGACCGTGCGCTCGATCCCGCCGTCGAAGCCGACCGCCGCCCGCCAGCCGAGCGCCTCGGTCTTCGCCGCCGAGAGCGAGTAGCGACGGTCGTGGCCAAGCCTGTCGGTGACGTGCTCGATCAGCGACTCGTCGCGGCCGGTGAGCTCGAGGATCCGCTTGACGACCTCGATGTTGGGCAGCTCATCCGGCCCGCCGACGTTGTAGACCTCGCCCGCGTCGCCGTACTCGAGCACCGTGTCGATCGCGGCGGCGAAGTCGTCGACCCAGAGCCAGTTGCGGACCTGCATCCCGTCCCCGTAGACCGGCAGGGGGTCGCCCGCGAGCGCGTTGAGCACGCACAGCGGGATCAGCTTCTCCGGGTACTGCCGGGGGCCGTAGTTGTTGGACGCGCGCGCGATCAGCGCGTCGGTGTCGTAGGTGCGCCGGAAGGCGCCGACGAGCAAATCGGCGCCCGCCTTCGAGGCCGAGTAGGGCGAGGACGGGTCCAGGCGCGAGCTCTCGTCGAAGGAGCCGTCCTCGATCGAGCCGTAGACCTCGTCGGTCGAGATCTGCAGATGCCGAACGCCGGCGTCACGAGCCGCCTCGAGCAGGATGAAGGTGCCGAAGACGTCGGTCTCGATGAACTCTCCCGGTGCCTCGATCGAGCGGTCGACGTGCGTCTCGGCGGCGAAGTTGACGATCGCGTCGCAGCCCTCGAGCGCGGCGCGAACGGCGTCCCGGTCGGCGACGTCGGCGACGACCAGCTCGAGCCGCTCCTCCGGCAGCGAGCGCAGGTTCTCGCGCCTGCCGGCGTAGGTGAGCTTGTCCAGCACCCGCACCTTGAACTCCGGGTGGGTGCGGAGCCGGTGGCGAACGTAGGCCGAGCCGATGAACCCGGCCCCCCCTGTTACGAGGACGTTCAAGCGGCGGTCCTTGCCCGGCGGGCGGCCAAGTACTCGCCCAGCCCGACCCGCCAGTGAGGAAGCGCGATCGGGTCGGGGCGCTCGCTGACGAGCACCGAGTACGCGGGGCGCGGCGCCGGGCGGGCAAGCATCTCGGTCGTCCCGGCCATCACCCGGGTCTCGAGCCCCTGCTGATCGAAGATCTCCTGCGCGAACTCGAACCACGAGCACTGGCCGGCGGCGGCGATGTGGTGGATGCCGAACTCCTCGCTCTCGATCAGCACCGCGATCGCCTGCGCGAGATGCGGAGTGTAGGTCGGCGAGCCGACCTGGTCGGAGACCACGATCACCTCGGGCTGCTCGCGGCCGATCCGCAGCATCGTCTCGACGAAGTTGCCGCCCCCGGCGCCGAACAACCACGAGGAGCGGACGATGAAGTGCCGCGGGTTGGCGATCGCGACCGAGGTCTCCCCCGCCTGCTTCGAGCGGCCGTAGGCCGAGATCGCCGCCGGCAGATCGGATTCGACGTAGGCCCTGCCCTTGTCGCCGTCGAAGACGTAGTCGCTGGAGACGTAGAGCACCTTGGCGCCGTGCGAGTCCGCGGCCGCCGCGACCATCGCGGCCGCGGTGTCGTTGACCTGCATCGCTGCCCGCTCGTTTGCCTCGGCGCCGTCGACGTCCGTCCAGGCGGCGCAGTTGACGACCACGTCGGGTCGCAGGGCGCCGAGCGCGTGCTCGACGTCGGCGGACCGGGTGATGTCGAGCTCCGATCGAGGGAGCCCGAACACGGTGTGCCCGCGGGCGGCGATCGCCTCGGTCGCGTCGCCGCCGAGCATCCCGCCCGCCCCTGCGACGAGCACCCTGAGAGCAGGCGCCTCAACGGCGGCGCGGCTCGGCTTCGCTTCGCTCCCCCTCACGGGATGCTGATCTCCGAGTTGTCGCCGACGATCATTCGCAGCGTCTTCGGCATCTCGTGGCTGCGCGCGAGGTTGACGTTGCGCCCCAGCAGGCTCGCCTCGATCCGGGTCTGCAGGTTGCGGACGCTCGCTCCGGCAAGCAGGATCGAGTGCTCGACCTCGGAGCCGACGATCTCGACGTCGCGGTCGATCGATGTGTAGGGACCGACGTAAGAGTCGACCACGCGGGCGCCGGCGCCGATGATCGCCGGCCCGCGGACCACCGACCGCTCCAGTTTCGCGCCGGCCTCGATCGCGACCCGGCCCTCGACCCGGCTCTCGGTGTCGGCATGGCCGTCCATCCGCCGCTCCACGTCCTCCAGCACCAGCCGGTTGGCCTCGAGCATGTCGGCGAGCTGGCCCGTGTCCTTCCACCAGCCGCTGACCGTGTGGCTCTCGACCCGGCTGCCGCCGTCGATCAGGCGCTGGATCGCGTCGGTGATCTCGAGCTCGTCGCGCCACGAGGGCTCGATCGCGCGCGCCGCCTCGAAGATCGCGGTGGTGAACATGTAGACGCCGACCAGGGCCAGGTCGCTGGGAGGGTCCTTGGGCTTCTCCACCAGGCGCACGACCCGCTCGCCGTCGAGCTCCGCGACGCCGTAGTGCCACGGGTCGGGGACGCGGGTGAGCAGGATCAGGGCGTCCGGCTCGTGCTCGCGAAAGGCGTCGGCAAGGGCGCTGATCCCGTCGCGGAGCAGGTTGTCCCCCAGATACATCACGAACGGCGAGTCGCCGAGAAACCGCTCCGCGGTCAGCACCGCATGGGCGAGGCCGAGCGGCCGCTCCTGGGGGATGTAGGTGATCGAGGCGCCGAACGCGGACCCGTCGCCGGCGGCCTCCCGGATCTCGTCGCCCGTCTCGGGCGCGATCACGATCCCGACCTCGGTGATCCCGGCGCCGACCAGGGCCTCGATGCCGTAGAAGAGCACCGGCTTGTTGGCGACCGGGACCAGTTGCTTGGCCGAGGTGTGGGTGATCGGGCGCAAGCGGGTACCGGCGCCGCCGGAGAGGATCAGCCCCTTGAGCGGTTCCATGGGGCGGGAAGGCTAGCGTCGCGACCGAGAGGCGGGCTCACCGTGCTAGTAGGTGCCGCCGAGCTTGCGGTGGTCCCAGCTCGCGACGCGCACCGGCTCGAAGTGGATCACGACGCGCTTGGCGGCCTGCGCCTGCAGCGCCGTGGCCGCATCGCCCTCGACCGAGTCGATGCCCTCGGCGTAGCGGATGGTGAGCTCCTTGCCGAACTCGAACACCGTCTCGGGATCGCGGATCAGCTCTGCTTCGGCCTCGATCTGCACCCCTCGCAGCTCGACATACTCGGTTCCGGTCTCGACCAGCAGCGTCGCCCTCGGGTCGCGCTCGAGATTGCGGACCTTCTGCGACTTGGCGTAAGTCCAGACCCGGATCTCGCCGCCCTCCCGGAGAACGAACCACATCGGCATCGAGTGCGGCCAGCCGCGGGGCCCGATCGAGCTGACCACGACGACGCGCTCGGATTCGAGCAGCTCGAGCTGCTCGGCGGGGGTGAGAGTGATCTGGGCCCGGCGGCTCATCTACCCGGAGCGCGGTGCTCAAAGGCGGGTTCGAGGGTGAGCGCGTGCCAAGGGCCCTCGCCGGCCATCGGCTGCATCTCGCCGGTCGCCCAGCGGGGCTGGAGGTCGTCGTAGTGGGCGCTGGCCGGGTGCCCCGACTGGCCGGTGAACGCCTGCCAGCGCGCGCTGGTCGGATCGCCGGCGTCGGCAACCATCCGCCATGCCGGGGCCCAGATCGCGTGATAGGGGTCGTTGGGATCCCAACCGACCTGGGCGACCGTCTCCTCGCCGCCCCCGACCTCGAGCCGGCGGTTGAAGATCCTGCCCAGCAGCGGGTTCGCACCACCGAGCGCGTGCGGGAACTCGAGCACGTGCACGCGGCCCCACTTCCATGCCGAGAAGTCGGCGCCGAAGCGCCCTGAGAGCTGGTCGAGCGCGCCGCGGAGCGAGTCGAGCGCCAGCTCGTCCCAGGGGCGCCCGATCAGCTGCTCGTCGCCCTCCGCCCAGAGCGAGAGCAGGTGCGATTGCCAGCGCCAGGGCGAGCTCACGTGCTTCATGAACCCGTTGTCGGCGCGGTCGAGCCAGCGCTCCGCGAGATCGCGGTCGCCGATCACCGCGCGGGCGACCTCGCGGGCGAAGTGCAGCGTGAACGCCTGATAGATGGTCGCCGCGATCGAATCTGGGCCCATGCGGCCGTCCCAGCTGCGAAGGCGCTCGATCGCGGCGGTCTCGCGCTGGTCACGAGGTCGCAGGCGGGAGAGCCGGTGAGCCGTCTCGAGACCCGGGATCGAGAGCATGTCCGTCTGCATCTGCTGAAAGCGGTCGAGGTCGTGCTCGTCGGAGGTGGCCACCAGATCCTCGATCCGGCGCGCCCGGTAGCCGTCGAGCCAGTCGCTGGTGATGTGGTGCGGGTAGTCGTCGGGCGTGATCCGGTTGTTGGCGGTGATCACGTAGCCCTGCTCGGGGTCGACGATCTCGGGCATCTCCTCATAGGGGATCCAACCGTCCCATTCGTAGTCCCCGCTCCAGCCCGGCTTCGGCAGGTCGGGACAGCCGCCCCGGCGGATCGGCACCCGGCCGCTCATCTTGTAGCCGATCGAGCCGTGGCGATCGGCCCAGACGAAGTTCGAGACCGGGGCCACGTGGGGCTCGAGCATCTCGACCAGCTCCGCGCCGCTCGTCACCCCCAGCACCCCGAGGCTGGCCCGGGTGACGCAGGGGCCGTCGAGCGCCGACCAGCGCAGCGCCAGGGGCTCGTCGGGCTCGGCGAGTAGCGCTTCGTTGACGATCGGCCCGTGGTGCGTGGAGCGGACCAGAAGCCGCTCCGGATCCGAGCGCCCCTTTACCGCGATCTCCTCCTCGGTGATCACGACCGGCAGCCGCTCGCCCCGGAACTCGTACTCGTCGCCCTGCACTCGCTCGACGTAGAGGTCCATGACGTCCGCCATCGTGTTGGTCACCGACCAGGCGACGTCGTCGTTCTGACCGAAGACGATCCCGACCCGGCCGGGGAAGGAAGCCCCACGGCAACGGCGACCGCCGACCTCGATCCCGAGCTGGTAGGTGATCCCCGGCATCCCGGGTGTCAGGTGCGGGTCGCCCGCGAGCAGGGCACCACCGGTCGCCGAGCGCGATGGCGAGACAGCCCAGTTGTTCGAGCCCGTCGCCTCCGGCGCCCAGCCGAACGCCTCCCGCAGGGCGTCGATCTGCTCGGCGAGCCCGAGCCCGTCGCCGCTCCACGAGCCCCCCGGGTCGAGCCCGACCGGGTTGCCCCGCGGATAGCCGGGGTCGAGCCGCGCCGCCAGGTTGGGGCCCAGCTCGCGCACCATGTCGGCGCGGATCAGCTCGCGCTCCCAGTTGGTCGAGAGCCCGAGCGCGAGCAGCTTGGTCAGGGTCAGCGTGTCCGCCGGACGCCAGGGCTCGAAGCCGATCCTCAGGAGCTGGAACTCGACCGGCAGCGCTCGAGCCGTCGCCGCCGCGGCGTTGACCCCGGCGCTGTAGGACTCGAGCGCGATCCGCAGCTCGCCCTCGAGCGCAGCTTCCTCGAGCATGCCGATCCGGCGTAGGCCGAGCGTGCGGACAAAGCGGTCGAGCGCCAGCCCCTCCGCGCCGGCGATCTCTGCCACACGGCCGCAGGAGAAGCGACGGTAGAGGTCGAGCTGCCAGAGCCGGTCCTGGCCGTGGCAGTACCCCTGCCCGAACCAGCCGTCCGCGGTCGTTGCCGCGCGTATGTGCGGGACCCCCCACCGGTCGCGCCGGATCTCGACCGGGGCCGAGATGCCCTCGACGCGAAACCTGCCCGCGGTGGTCGGCAGCGGGCGGCGCAAGAGCCGCCACCACAGCGTCGCGAACGCCGCGGCGCCGAGCGCGGCCACTCCCGCGCCGGTCACCGCTACGCGCCTGGTGAGGCCCGACATCACAGTGCGGGAAATCTAAGCGCTGAGGTCGTCGGGCAGGCGGCCCTCGGAGTCGAGCTTCTGCAGGTGGGCCTCCATGACGAGGACCGCCGCGGGCCGCAGCTCAGCCGGCACGTCGTCCCAGACGAGCGCGAGCAGCCGCCGGCGTGATCGCTCTCCCGCAGCGAGCGACTCGAGCAGCTTGCGCTCGCGCTCGAGCCGGTGCTCGACGTACTCGGAGAGCTTCGCCCGCGGGGTGGTCACGTAGGGGCCGTGGCCGGGGCAGAGGATATCCGGCTCGCGCTCGAGGATCGTCCGCAGCGAGTCCAGGTAGCCGCCCAGCGAGCCGCCGTCCGGGGGGACGAAGCTCGAGCCGCGCCCGAGCACCAAATCGCCGCAGAAGACGACCGCGCCGAGCGCGAAACAGACGTGGTCGACCGCGTGGCCGGGGGTCGGGATGACCTCGAACGGGCCGATCCGGTCGGGCGGGCGCTCCGGTCGCCGGCCCTGGCTCGCTGCCCCGCCCTCGCTCGAGCTCTCGTCACCGGTGCCGACGCTGCCCCAGAGCAGGGGTGCCTCGGGGAGCATCGACACCCCAGCGGAGTGATCGAGGTGTGAGTGGGTGAGCAGGATGCCATCGATTTCGCCGTGGGCATCCACGGTCGCTCGCACCGCGGCGATGTGCCCCTCGTGCGCCGGACCCGGATCGATGACGAATGCGCCGTCGCCCGCGGCGACCACGTAGGTGTTCGTCCCCTCGAGCGTCATCGGCCCGGCGTTCGGCGCCACGATTCGCTCGATCTCGGGGTGTCCCGGTGGACGATCACCGATCATCGAGCTCTCTGCTGCCCGCTACCGACTGCCGACGGCTTTCAGCACCGCCTCCCGCGCCTCGCTTGGCTCGAGCACGACGAGATCCCCGACCCCCTTCAGCACCTCGCGCACGAGCCAGTCGTTGGAGCCGTAGGGGAGCTCGACCACGACCGCACCGTCGTCGAGCTCCTCGACCACCGTGCGCTCCTCGCGCAGCCAGCGGGCACGGGCGGGCGAGACCCAGACGCGAGCGACGCCGGCGCTGGTCACCTCGCCGTGGACGAGCCACTCCTGCTCGGCGAGCTTCTGCTCGACCCCCTCGCGGTGCTCGAACTCGCGCTCGCTGATCACCGCCTCCTTCATCCGATCGAGCCGGAAGTGGCGGGTGTCGGTCCGATCGAGGTCGAAGCAACCGAGATACCAGCCCTCGGGGCCGCTGACGAGCTGGTAGGGCTCGACCTCGCGCTTGGAGAACTCGTCCTCGTTCTCCTTGTAGTACTGGAGCTCCAGCACCCGATGGCGGCGGATGGCTTCATTTACGGTGCGGACCACCGACGAGTCGTCGCGGCCGGGAGCGATCTCGAGCCCCTCCTCGGAGGGATCGTGGCCGAGCGCACCGACGATCTTGCGGCGCGCGCTCTGCAGGCCGGACTGGGGCAGGTGATCGCCGAACAAGTCGATCGCGGCGACCAGCGCCTTCGCCTCGAGCGGCAGTAGGCGGGCCGGGCGGGCGAAGTTGTCGCCGTAGGTGTCGGGATCGACCTCGATCCGGTCGCCGTCGATCTCGGCGTAGAGGACGTAGGTGCCGCCGCCGAAGTTGACCACGTTGAGGACGTCGAGGTCCTCGCGCAGCTCGTCGAGCGAGATGTTGAGCTCTTCGAGCACCCGCCGGGTCGGCAGGCTGCCCTCGTCGCGCGCGGCGCCGATCAGCAGTCCGGCGAGGGTGACGAGGCGGGCGAAACGCTCCGGCCGGATCACCGACTCCGAGCGGCCGTTCGAGCTCCGGGGCCGGCTGCCGTTGCCGTCGGCGAGCGGGCGGCGAACCGTTTCGGCCACCTCGAAGTCGCGACGATGGCGATCTCGCAGCAACGCCAGCCGCTCGTCGGCGTCCGCCGCGAGCTCCGGCGGCTCGAGCAGCCGCGCGTTCTCGCGCCAGCTCAGCACCCAGGAGATCAGCTGCCGCGACGAGGCGTACTCGGTCTCGAATACCGACCCGCGACCGCGGATCCCGTCGGCTTTCTTCGGCTTGCGGAGCTCACCGTGACGGCCGAAGTCGCGCTCCACCAGCCAGGCGATCCGCTCGCGGAGGAAGATCCTCGCGCGGCCGGCGATCTCGCCCATCTGCCAGTCGGCGCGCTTGCCGTAGTCGCGGCGGTCGAAATCCTCGGGTGCGGTGAAGTCGTGCTCGGCCTTGGTCGCATAGGAGACCTTGCCCCGGATCCGCGAGAGCCTGAAGACGCGCACCTGGTCGCGCTCATGGGAGTAGCCGATCAAATAGAACTGCCCGTCGCGGAACACGAGGTGGTAGGGGTTGACCTTGCGGTCCGAGACCTCGTCGCGCTGCAGCGAGTAGTAGGAAAACTCGATCGTCTTGCGTCGTGAGATCGCGGTCTCGATCTTCGCCAGCCGCTGCGAGAGCTCGCGGCCGCTGCCGGCGGTCGAGAGCTTGACGTCGATTGGCGCCTCCGCCTCCTCGGTGAGCGGGCTCGGCCGCCCCCAGGAGACCTGCTGCAGCGCCAGCCGCAGCGGCTCGGCATAGGCGAACTCGCCGTCGAGCAGTCCGAGCGCGGTGCGCAGGGCGGCGAGCTCGGAGTCTGAGAACTCGATCGCCGGCAGGTAGTAGTTCTCGGGCGGCAGCGCGTAGAGCTCGGCCTCGAAGAAGCCCTCGGCCGGCTTGTCGACCTGGAGCGAGATCCCGAGGCTCTCGAGCTCGGCGCGGTCGGCGTAGAAGCGACGCGCGAAGGCGTCCTCGTTCATCGAGCTGTATCCCTCCACCTCACGCTTGATCTCGAGCGCCGACACGGGACGGCGGTTGGCCATCAAGAACGAGATCAGGGAGAGCTGGCGGATCAGCTTCTCGGTGTCCTTGGCCATGCGGACTGAGGATATTGAGGGTCAACCGCTGCGCCGCGCGACGATCGAACCGAAACCGACGCAATTTGCGATTAGGGTTGCTTGTGATCGGCGCGGGGACAGATCAATCCGATCATCAAGATCGTGACCACGGTCGTGATCCTGGCCGTGAAGCGGGCTGGCACCGACGACCTGCTGTTTCGGTTAGAGTCGCGCCGATCGCGCGCCCGGGGCGCTAGCTCGGGGGCCGCTCGGCGCCCTCCCCCTCGCCGAGCAGCCTTGGCGCGAGGCCGTCGTCGAGTCGCTGCTGTTCGAGGCCGGGAACGGAGAGCTGTCGTTCATCGGGCGCGCCGGTCTCGACCTCGAAGATTTGCGGGGCGCGACCGTTGACGCGAAGCTGAAACACGTCGGGCCGGTTGTAGTGACCGGCGAAGTCGTGGCGGAGCTTCATCCTGATCGCGGCCTCGAGGTCGAGGTCGGCGTAGAGAATCGCCTCCTCGGCGCCCAGCGGTCCGGCGATCACCTGGCTGTCCGGGGCGACGATCAGCGAGCCGCCGCAGAACTTCGGATCGCGAATCGCCGCCGCGTCGTCGGCGCTCAGCTCGAGCCGTTCGATCGTCGGCTCGTCGACCGTGCCACAGGCGCTGACTACGTAGGCCTTCGACATCTGGGCGAAGGCCTGAGAGTCGATACGAACCCGCTCGCGCAGCACCGGGCCGACGGTGGGGAAGTGGTTGGGCCAGCTCATCACGTGCACGCGCGGGTGCTCGGCGGTGAGCGCGAATATCGCCAGCGGGTTGGAGTTCTCGCCGCAGATCAGCGCGCTGGCGGGACCAAACTCGGTCTCGAAGGCGCCGAGGGTATCGCCGTGGCCGCCCATGTGCACGAGGCGCTCGCCGACGGTGGGCATCAGCTTCTGGTGCTTACCGAGGTAGGCGCCGTCGGGCCCGACGAAGACCTGCGTGTTGAACAGGGTGCCGAGCGTGTGCGGCCGCTTCTCGCAGACACCGACGACGGCATAGACGCCCGCATCGGCGGCGGCCCGGCACAGCTCGTCGATCTCGGGCCCGGGGATCTCAACCGCGTTCTTGAACAGCTCGACGCTGAGCTGCGTCGCCTGGCGGCCGGTGCCAGGGTGGAAGTGAAACCAGATCGGATGGGCGGGGACGAAGCCCTCGGGCAAGCCGACGAGCCTCGCCCCGCCGGCGCCCGCCTCGCGGATCAGCGCGCACGCCTTCTCGGTCGAGGCCTCACGATCCAAGAACACGGAAGCCGCCTGGATGGCGGCGGCGCGAATTGTCGGATAAGCGTCGCCCATGCCCGCTGCAAACGCAAACGATCGCGCTTCCAACCTTACCGAGCCTCCGGTGGCCGCGATCCAAGAACCCCTGCTCTTCCGCCGCGCGCTGCTTGCGACGGTTCGGGCGAGTGGGAGCTCAGGCCGCCCGGGTGCGGAAGTAGGCGGCCGAGTCGATCCCGCGATCGAACCGCGACCAGGACTCGCCCTCGGGGAGTTCGCGCTCGATCCGATCGAAGCTGCCAAGCTTGCCGCCGAGGTTGTCCATCGCGTGCACCAGTGTCGCCTCGCGGGTAGCGGGGATCACGGGCGATCCGTTCTCATAGCTGCCGTGGTGGGAGAGGACGATGTGGAGGACCGCCTGGGCGAGGTCGGGATCGAATCCCTCGATCGACTCCATCGTGCGGCGCACCAAGTAGTAGCCGAGCGGAATCTCGCCCTGGAGGCGGCCGGCGTCGGTGAGGTCGATCGCCAGCGCGTCGTCGTTGTACGCCCGGGTCTTACCGATGTCGTGAAGCAGCGCGCCGGCCACCGCGACGTCGCGGTCGATGCCGGGGAAGGCGGCGGCGGCGGCGCTCACGGCCTGGGCGACCGAGACGGTGTGGTCGAGCAGTCCGTGCCGATATGCCTGGTGGTAGTACTTCGCGGCGGGCGCCGCCCGGAACCGCTTCCAGATCCGCGACTCGGAGCCGAAGATCCGATCGAGCAGGGCGGAGAGCTGTGGGTTCTGGATCGTTGCCAGCAGCTCGCGCAGGCGGGCCTCGAGCTGATCGGCCTCGACCGGCGGAGCCTCGGTCAGGTCGTCGTGCTCGTACTCGCCCTCGGCCGCCGCGCGGATCGACTTGATCGTGACCTTCGCCCCGTACTGCGGGTGAATCGAGAAGCGGCCCTCGATGAACACGACCGCGCCGGGAGCCGCACAGTCCCAGCACGGCTCGACCTCGTCCCAGGCCACCGCCTCGACCGTCCCGGTGCGGTCGGCGACGACGAGGCGGACGAAGTCCTCGCCGCTGCGGCGGGTGCGCCGTTCGCGCTCGCGGACCGCGAACGCCGCGGCGACCTCCTCGCCTTCGACGAGCTCGCGGACGAACGTCCGCGCCAGCGGCACCGCCGTCGGCGCCGCCCCGAGCGGGGCTTGAAGGGCCTCGATCTGTCCCTGGCTGCTCATCGATCTCAACTTAGAGAGAGGCCCGGACGCGGTTTCTCTCCCTGCGAGCCTCACCGATTGGGTCGTCCGGGCGACCGGCGAACTGACGCCCCTGGCGCCGCGCCGCTAGCCGCGGCGCTCCGTGCCGGGCGCAACCGAGTCGGTCTCGGTCGGCACATCCTCGGCGTCCTTGGCCGGACTCACGAAGGGCGCGAATCCGCTGGGCGGGGTTACGTGCTCGGCGGCCAGGCCGGTGCGTTCGAGCTCGGCCCCGAACTGGGCGCCGATGACGATCGCGATGTTCGTGAGCCAGAGCCAGACCAGGAAAACGATCACTCCGGCGAGGCTGCCGTAGGTGTCGGCGTAGGAGCCGAAGTTGGCCACGTAGAGGCTGAACGCGGCCGACGCAAGGAGCCAGAGCACCGTCGCCAGCAGACTCCCAGGGAGGATCCAGCGCAAGCCCTCGTGGCGGGCGTTTGGCGAGAAGCGATAGAGCAGCCCGATCACCCCGACGGTGACCAGGAAGAGGACCGGCCACTTGGCGATCCCGAATGCGGTCATCGCAGCGTCGCCGACCCCCACCTCGGTGCCGATCGCCTCCGCCAACGGCCCCGTGAGCACGATCGTCAGCAGCACGGCGGCGAGGATCAACGTCATCACCAGGGTGATCAGCAGCTGCAGCGGGCGCAGCTTCCACAGCGGGCGGTGCTCCTCCACCCCGTAGATCTCGTTCGAGGTCCGCATGAAGGCGCCGACGTAGCCGGAGGCGGTCCAGAGGCCGACGGCGATCCCGAGCACTAGGGCGACCCCCGCCGTGTTGGAGCTCTCGACGATGTCGTCGATCGGCTGATCCACGGCGTCGACCGCCGACTGCGAGCCGAGGTCGTCGAAGATCGCGAGCACGCTGTCCTCTGAGGGGGCGTGACTACGTCGACGCCCGCAGCTCGTTCCTTGCGAGAGCGATTCAATTTCGCCGCCAGGCTTCTGCTTCGCGCACGAAAGCATTACGGAGGCCGTGCAACGGTCGCGACGGCACGACATGTCCCCCGCGGCCACCCAGGCGCTGGTGCGCGTCCCTCACGCGCCGGCGCTGGGCTCGCATATGCTCACCGGATGGCGAGCTTCGCACCGGTCCGGGTAGCGGCGATCCAGGCGACGCCGGTCATCCTCGACGCCCAGGCCACGGTCGAGAAGACGGTCGGGCTTCTGGCCGAGGCTGCCGAGGGCGGGGCGCAACTGGCTGTACTGCCGGAGACGTTTATCCCGCTGTACCCATCCAACGCCTGGGCCAGGCGGGCGAGCGGATTCTCGGGCTGGGATGAGCTCTGGGAGCGCCTCTGGCAGAACTCTGTCGACGTCCCCGGCCCGCTGATCGAGCGCCTGGTTGACGCCTGCCGCGACCACGGCATGTACTGCGCGATCGGGGTTAACGAGCGCGAGTCAGACCGCCCCGGGACCCTCTACAACACGCTCCTCCTCCTTGGACCGGAGGGGCTCCTCCACAAACACCGCAAGCTCATGCCCACGCACCACGAGAGGCTCTTTCACGGGCTGGGAGCTGGTCACGACCTCGCCGTATCAGAGACCCCGCTCGGTCGGATCGGAGGCCTCATCTGTTGGGAGAACCGAATGCCGCTCGCCCGCTACGCCGTCTACCGCGGCGGTCCGCAGATCTGGATCGCGCCCACGGCGGACGACAGCGACGGCTGGATCGCCAGCATGAGGCACATCGCGATCGAGTCGGGCGCGTTCGTTGTCGCGGCTCCCCAGTACATACCCGCCTCAGCCTTTCCGGATGACTTCCCGGTTGACCTTCCGCAGGGAAAGGAGATCTTCGGCCGGGGCGGCGCCGCGATAATGGAGCCGCGGGACGGCCAAGTAATCGCGGGACCGCTCTACGATCGAGAGGGCATCATCAGCGCCGACTGCGACCTCAGTCTCAGCCTGCACGCGAAGCGGTGGTTCGACGTGGTCGGCCACTACAGCCGCGAGGATGCGCTGGCACCAGCGGTGCTGGAACGGGACAGACGACACCCGGACGCGGACGCTGTCAGCGGCGAGGCTGGCGGCGTGGCAACCGGCGCAAAGGGGGTAGGCGACCGCCGGACGATCACCTGAGGCGGCGGCCGGCGGCGGAGGACAAGGCCACCTCGAGGCGGTTGCGCGACAGGGATGTGAGAAGGTGGCGCTTGACAAGCGAGAAGCGAGAGGGGAAGCTCGCCGCAGTGGCCATACCGCGCCGATCCGAAGGAGCCCACATGCAAGTGAATTGCCGCCTCCCGCAGTTCATCGTCGCCTGTATGGGCGTCCTGGCACTGTGTGGCCTGGTCGCCGCAGCCGCCTCCGCGCGCCCGACAGCGCAAACTGCGCCAGGTGATCTGCTCGATCCGCGGACCTACGCTCCGGAGAGCCAGCTCTTCCTCGTCGTCCACGCGATCGGCGTCCAGAAGTACACCTGCCAGGCGGACGGCACCTGGCTGTTCACCGACCCGGAGGCCACCCTCTACAAGACGACCGGGGTCCCGAAGCCGATCGGCACCCACTTCCTGAACTTCGCCACCGGGCTTCCCGTGTGGCAGTTAAAGGACGAAAGCTCGGTCGAGGCCGCGCGGACGCAGACGGCGTCCGGCGGGACGGGAAACATTGCGTGGCTCCTCCTGCAGGCAGTCACGACGACGGCCGGCTCTGACGGCGACCGCCTGACCAGCACGACCTGGGTTCAGCGGCTGAATACGTCCGGCGGGGTCGCTCCGGCCGAGACGTGCGTGCCCGGCGACCGCATCGCCGTCCCCTACAGCGCCGATTACTTCTTCTGGAGAGCGGCCGGCGGGGACGAGTCCGCCGACTGACGGGTCCGGGATCGGGCTGGTCGTGTTCCCGGGTCGAGACGGCGGACGAGATCCGCGTTCCCTCTGACAGCGGCGCCCAGAACTCGGGTTCCGGACGGTTGCGGTTTCCATCGTCGCGCCAAGCGAAAGTGTCGACGTTTTTCTCCGCGGACTCCCGTAAGCCGGCGCTAAGGCGTTCGATAGGCTCGCGGACGAGTTTCACCCGAGGAGAGAGAGTCACCATGCCCACCACCAGGAAGCCCGCATCACGAGGCGGCAAGACCGCCCGCAAGCGCCCGGCCACGGGCGAATCGGCCGCGATCGCGCGACTCAACAAGTCGCTGGACGCAGCCCAGGATGCCCTTGCCGCGCTCCGAAACGACGTGAGCAAGGACGTAAGCACCGGTGCGCGAGACCTCTACAAGGAC
>JAJNAZ010000005.1 GCA_021155855.1 Solirubrobacterales bacterium | reverse complement strand
TTCGGTCGGGGGCGAGCGAGGGGTCGTGTACGGTCGGGATGCAGAGCTCGATGTGGGGGTCGGCCGCCGGGCGCCCCGCCCGGGCCTCGGCCTGTGCCGCGTCCATCTCGGCGATCGTCGGGTTGACCTCGGCGATCCCGCGATGGTAGGGCTGCATCCCGCCGCCGGCGATCGCCGCCGCGAGAGGCAGCTCGTCGACCGCGAGGTTGATCTTCACGCTGGTGCCCTCGCAGCGGTAGGCGCGCAGCGCGGCCGCGAACCGCTCCGGCAGCTCGCCCTCGGCGACCAGCCCGAGCAGGGTGGTCTTCGGATCCGCGTTCGAGAGCACCCGAGCGGCGCTCAGCTCCTCGCCGCCGGCGAGCAGCACCCCGGTCGCCCGCCCGTCGTCGACCAGCACCCGCTCGACCGCCGCTTCGGTACGGACGTGGGCGCCCGCCTCCCGCGCGGCCTCCGCCATCGCCTCGGTCAACCGGCCGATCCCGCCGCGGACGAAGCCCCACTGGCGGATCCCGCCCCCCACCTGCTCGGAGGCGTGATCGTGAAGCAACACGAACGCGGTCCCGGGGGTGGAGGGGCCGGCGGTGGAGTCGTTGATCGCGTGCCAGCCGAGCGCCGCCAGCACCTGCTCGGACTCAAACCACTCCGATAGGTACTGGGTCGCCGAGGTGCCGAAGAGATAGGTCGCGTCGGCGATCAGCCTCCGGTGCCGCGCCGCCAGCCCGCCGAGACGGGCAAGGCGGCCGAGCTCACGTGGGCGCAGCGAGCGCGGGTCGGCGGGGGTGGCGTCGATCAGCGGCGTGATCAGCTGGGCGATCCGGCCGAGCTCCGATTCGAACTCGCCCAGCGCGCTCGCATCGGCGGCGGAGAAGCGGCGCACCTCCTCCCGGGTGCGCGCGAGGTTGTCGTCGAGGTGCAGCACGCCGCCGTCGGCGTAGAGGTTCAACGAGGGGCCGGCCGCGTCGACCTCGACTCCGCGCTCGACCAGGCCCAGATCG
Organism: Solirubrobacterales bacterium; assembly: GCA_021155855.1. GTDB lineage: Bacteria > Actinomycetota > Thermoleophilia > Solirubrobacterales > 70-9 > WHSW01. The sequence goes on along the minus strand of JAJNAZ010000005.1, from coordinate 138,755 downwards.
CGCCACACCGCCTCGCGCAGCATGCTGAGCACGTAGGCGCCGGTCGAGGCACGATAGCCGGGCGCGAACTCCTCGGTCACGCAGCAGCCGCCGACGATCTCGCGCCGTTCGCAGACCACCGTTCGCATCCCGGCGCGCGCAAGATAGTACGCGGCGACGAGCCCGTTGTGGCCCCCGCCGACGATCACGGCGTCCCACCTACGCGGTTGCGAGCTCATCGCAGCGGCCTCAAACGGCGGTCGGGCTCGGATTCGTCCTGTCGGACTCCGCCTCACTGTTCGAGCTGCTTGATCTTCGCCAACCGGTAGGCGATCACGGCGAATACCCCGGCGGCGAGCAGCATCAGCATGCTCATCGCCGCGCCTCCGTTGAGATCGCCGCTCTCGAGCACCAGGTCGTTGACCGCGTTGCCAAGCATGTAGCCCTCGGTGCCGCCGACCAGCGCCGGGCTGGCGAAGTCGGTGAACAGCGGGATGTAGACGAGCAGCAGGGCGACGAAGATGCCGGGCGCGATCAGCGGCAGGAGCACCCGCCGGAAGGTTGTCCACCAGCCCGCACCGAGGTCCCGAGCGGCCTCGAACATGTTCGTGTCGATCGCCTTCATCGCGGCGTAGATCGGGATCACGGTGTAGGTCAAATAGCTGGTCGAAAGCACGACGATGACCGCGAACTTGCTGAACAGCAGGGCGTCGATCGGCTGCTCGATCAGGCCGATGTCGAGCAGCGCCGAGTTGATCAGTCCCTCGCGGCCGAGCAGCATGCGCCAGGCGTAGATCCGGACCATCGGGTTGAGCTCGTCGGCGAGCACGAAGAAGAGCAGCAGCGGGATCTCCCAGCGGCCCGCCTTGAACGCGAGCACGTAGGCGAGCGGCACCGCGAGCAGGAGCTGGATCACCATCGCAGCGGTCGCGATCTGGACCGTGGTCAGCGCGACCTCGCGATAGAGCTCGTCGCCGAGCACGTCGCTGAAGTTGGTCAGCGTGAACCCCGACTGGCCGCTGAGAATCCCGTACTGGAGCGCGATCACCAGCATCACCAGCATCGGGGCGAGGAAGAAGAGGCCGAGAATCGCCATCGGCAGCGACATGAACGCCAGCGGGCGCAGCAGCGAGCGTCGGCGCTCGCCGCGGTGCCGGCGCCCGAGCGGCAGGGACGCGGATTCCATCAGTGCCCCCTCCGGGGTCGGCGATCGCACATCAGCGCACCGCCCCGGTCATCAGCTCCGAGATCGCCTCGTTGCCGCCGCTGCCGCCGCGGCGCGAGAGTCGCTTGATCGCCAGCCAGGCCCCGAACACGGCCAGCACCTGGGCGAGCGCGATCACGGTCGAGGCCGCGTTGACCACCGGCAGGTTCTCGGACTGGCGCAGGATCGAGAACACCCAGACCGGGAAGGTCTGGTCGAAGCCGCCGGTGAAGAACGAGATCTCGAAGTTGTTGAACGACCAGGCGAAGGCGAAGATCCCGGCGGCGGCGAGCGAGGGCGCGATCTGCGGGAGGACGACGTGGCGCAGCATCTGCGCCTGCGAGGCGCCGAGGTCGATCGCGGCCTCCTCCTGCGAGCGCGAGAACCGCACCAGTCCCGCCGAGACGATCGCGACCACCAGCGGGAAGGTGACCACGAGCTGCATCAGGCCGACCGTCTGCAGCGAGAGCGACACGCCGAGCTCGCTGAAGAAGATCAGGCCGGCGACGCCGATGATCAGCCACGGGACGACCAGCACAGAGCCGTGCAGCCCGGCGGCGAGCCCGCGGCCGGCGAAGCGCAGGCGCGTCAGGCCCCAGGCCGCCAGCGTGCCGAGCACCAACGACGCGGTGGCGACCACGGCCGCGACCAGCAGCGAGTTGAGCACCGCGTCGCGAGCCTGCCCCGCGTTCCAAGCCTCCTCGTACCAGCGCATCGTGAACCCCTCCCAGGGCAGCGAGATGATCGATGAGTCGTTGAACGAGAACAGCGCCAGCATCAGCACCGGCCCGAACAGCACCACCATCACGAGCACCACCAGGGCGACGCTCGCCACCCCGGGCAGCCGCCTGCGGGCGCGGGCGGCGAGCCCGGCGCGCACCCGCGGCGCCGGGGCGGCGACCGGCGGCGAGGGCAGCGCTACTGGGCCAGCACCTCTTGCCATGCGCGCTCGTACGCCTCGGCGTTGGGCGGCTCGGTGGTCGCGATCGCGGTCTCGAGGTTGCGCGGGTCGGCCGACTCGCGGTAGTCCTTGGAGACAAGCGGCAGGGCGTCCGGGTGCATCGCGACGAAGCCCATGTCGCCCGAGATCGCCTGAGCCTCGGGGGAGGCGTAGTAGTTGATCAGCTTGTAAGCGGCGGGGAGGTTCTGCGCCTGCGAGGTGATCGCCAGGCCGCAGACCCACGACAGCGCGCCTTCCTGTGGCGCCACCCACTCGACCGCGAGCCCATCATCGACCATCGCCTGGGTGGTCCCGCGGCCGCCGTCGGCGAGCACGACCTCGCCGGACTTGAACAGGTTGACCATCGACGAGTCCGACTCGGCGAAGGCGCGGAAGTTGTCACGGTTGTCGAGCAGATGCTGCTTCGCCTCCTCGATCTCCTCGTCGGTGAGGTGGGTCGGGTCCTCGGCGCCGAGCGCCATCGCCGTGATCGCGATCGCGGTCAGCGGCGTCGCCTCGAGGGCGACGTTGCCCGCGTACGCGGGATCGAACAGGGCGTCGTAGGAGTCGACCCCCTCCGGGATCGCGTCGGTGTCGACGATCAGCCCGTGCGGTCCCGCGGACGCCGGCACGAACAGCACCTCGCCGGCTTCGTTTCGAACCTCGGGCTTGTCGGAGAAGGCGAGCTGGTCGAACGCGGGCACCGCCTTCGGGTCGAGCGGCCGGATCAGGCCCCGGGCGAGCAGTGGCGTCATCTCGTCGGTGCAGACCTCGACCACGTCGGCCTCGAAGCCACCGGCGAGCTTCGCCGCCGCGGCCTTGTTGGAGTCGAAGGTCGCGACCTTGAGCTCGAGGTCGGGGTTTGCCTCGCGAAAGGGATCGAGCATCTCGTCGGGCACCGTGTCGCCGTAGGCGAAGATCCGCAGGGTCCCGGTCGCGGGCGCGTCCGGGTCCTCCGGGGCCGGCGCGACCTCAGACTCGCCGCCGCCCCCGCCGCACCCGACGAGAACCAGCAGTGCGATCGTCGCCGCCGCTGTGCTCAGCCTGCCTGTGATCACGATCTCTCCTCTCGTTGCGGTCCATCGTCGGAATCGACGATCAGGCTGTGGCGCTCGGCCCAGCTCAGCGTCACCTGATCGCCTGGGGCGACCGCCGCCGCCTCGTCGTCGTTGAGCTCGTGCACGACGAGGCGCTCACCGGTGGCGATCTCGACCACCGTCTGCGACAGCGACCCGAGGTAGATCCGCTCGACCACCTGGCCGCGGATGCGCGAGCCGGCGCCGTTCGAGCTGCCGCCGATTCGGATCTTCTCCGGGCGCACGGTGATCCGCAGCCGGGGCGCGGAGCCACCCGGGTCTGGCGCGACCACGCGCATCCCCTGGTCGAGCTCCATCACCGCGAGCTCGCCCTCCCGGCGGCTGACCTCGAGCCGGATCGAGTTCGAGGTGCCGATGAAGCCGGCGACGAAGGCGGTCCGGGGCTGCTCGTAGAGGGTGCGCGGATCGGCGAGCTGCTGCACGATCCCGCCCTCCATGACCGCGATCCGGTCCGACATCGTCAGCGCCTCCTCCTGGTCGTGGGTGACGTAGACGAAGGTGGTGCCGGTGGTCTTCTGAATCCGCTTGAGCTCGAGCTGCATCTCGCGACGCAGCTTCAGGTCGAGGGCGCCGAGCGGCTCGTCGAGCAGCAGCGCCGCGGGCTTGTTGACCAGCGCTCGGGCGAGCGCGACCCGCTGGCGCTGGCCGCCGGAGAGCTCCGCCGGGCGGCGCTGGCCAAGCCCCTCGAGCTGGACCACGGTCAGCATCTCGGCAACCCGCTCGCGCGCCTGATCGCGGGCGACGCGCCTCAGCCGCAGCCCGAACTCGACGTTCTCGGCCACGCTCATGTGCGGGAACAGCGCGTAGTCCTGGAACACCATGTTCACGTTGCGCCGGCGCGGCGAGACCAGGGTCACGTCCTCGCCGGCGAGCATCACCCGGCCCACGTCGGGCTCCTCGAAGCCCGCGATCAGGCGCAGGGTGGTGGTCTTGCCGCAGCCGCTCGGCCCGAGCATGGAGAAGAACTCGCCCGCGCCGATCTCGAGCGAGACGTCGTCGACGGCGCAGAGCTCGCCGAAGCTGCGGCTGACCCGGTCGAGGACGATCATCGGCTCGCTCATACCGACGCCTCCGCGGGTCCGACGGCGACCACGAACAGGTCGTTGACGTTGGTCTGCGTCGGGCCGGTGATGACCCGGTCGCCGAGCTCGGCCAGCGCCTCGCCGGAGCGATGCTCGGCGAGCGCCGCCTCGAGGTCGATCTCGCCGCGCGCGGCGCGCACCACCGTGTGGCCGTCGACGATTCCGCCGGCCGCCTCGGTGCCGCCGTCGGAGCCGTCGGTGTCGAGGAAGCAGGCGGAGACGGCGGCGCCCTCCCCCAGAGCAAGCGCCGCCGCCACCGCCGCCTCCTGATTCGGTCCTCCGTCGCCGAAGGTCCCGTCACGCCCGAGCGAGACCGTGGCCTCGCCACCACAACCGACGAGCACGCGGGGCGAAGCCGCGCTGCCGTCGCCGTCACCGGCCTCGCGGGCCAGGGCGGCGAGCATCCGGCCCAGCTCCTGTGCCTCGCCCTCGAGCTCGGTCGAGACCACCTGAGCCACCGCCCCGGCGGCCCTCGCCTCAAGCGCCATCGCCTCACAGGCGCTGCGTCCGGTGACCAGGAGCACCGTGTGCGGCTCGCGCCCGAGCCGCGGCGACTCGGCCTCCGGGCTCGCGAGGTGGCGCTGGACGCTTTCGGGAAGGTCGTCCCAGAGCCCGCGCTCGCGCAGAATCGCCACCGCCTCGGCGACGGTCGAGCCGTCCTGCACGGTTGGGTCGGTGATCGCGTCGAGGATGTCGCCGGCGACGTCGGATGCAGTCAGGTTGACCAGGGTCGCCGGCGCGATCCGCGCCGCCAGCCTGCCGCCCTTGAGGCCGGAGACGTGCTTGCGGACGGCGTTGATCTCGGTGATGGGGGCCCCGGAGGCGAGCAGCAGCTCGTGCAGGCGGCGCTTCTCGTCGCCGGTCACGCCCGGTGGCGGGAGGCTGGTGAGCGCCGAGCTGCCGCCGGTGAACGAGGCGAGCACCAGATCACCGGCGCGAACGCCGGCGGCGAGCTCGGCGAGTCGCCGGGCGCCCGCGATCGAGCGCTCGCTCGGCAACGGATGATCGGCGACCAGGACCTCGATCCGCTCGAGCGCAATCGTGTCCTCGCCGTCGCGAACGACGACCGCGCCGCCGTCAAGACGGGCGCCGAGGCGGCGCTCGAGCGCGGCGGCGATCGCGAGCGTCGCCTTGCCGGAGCCGACCACGATCACCCGCGCATCGTCGGCGAGCGGATACGCGCGTCCGGCGATCTCGATCGAGCCGTTCGACGCCCGTACCGCGGCCTCGGTGGCGAGGCCGACGTCGCAGGCGGCGAGTCCGGCGCCGGCGACTCGCAGCGCCAGCTCTCGCAGCTCGGACATCCCCCGGCCGGCGAGCTCGCCCGCGTTTGCGATCAGAGCCGTGGCGGCGGGCGCGCTCACGTGATCGCCACCTCGAACACGTCACCCGGGTACGTCGCCGACGTCCCCAGCTCCTCCTCGATCCGGATCAGGCGGTTGTACTTGGCCGTGCGCTCGCCCCGCACCGGTGCCCCGGTCTTGATCTGGCCGGCGTTGAGCGCCACCGCGAGGTCGGCGATGATCGGGTCCTCGGTTTCGCCGGAGCGCTCGGAGACGATGACGGTGTAGCCGCTCGACCGAGCGAGCTCGGCCGCGTCGAGCGCCTCCGAGAGGGTGCCGATCTGGTTCACCTTCCAAAGCAGCGAGCTCGCGGCCTTGCGCTCGATCCCGGCGCGCAGGCGCTCGGGATTGGTGACGAAGAGGTCGTCACCGACGATCTGGATCCCGCTCTCCTCGGTCAGCGCGGCGAACCCCTCGAAGTCCTCCTCGTCGAGTGGGTCCTCGATCGTGACTACGTCGAACTCGCGGATCAGCTCGAGGTAGAGCTCGGTCATCGAAGCCGTGTCGCGGCGCTCGCCGGCGACCTCGTAAGTCCCCGAGTCGCGGTCGTAGAGGTGGGTCGCGGCGCAGTCGAGGCCGAAGCGGAACCGTCCCGAGTGCCCGGCGTCGGCGACCGCCTCGTGCAGCAGGCCGAGCGCCTCGTAGGGGCTCGAGATCGCCGGCGCGTAGCCGCCCTCGTCGCCCGTGTTGAGCGCGCTCTTGCCGTAGCGGTCGAGCAGGATCTCTGCCAGCGCCAGGTTGACCTCGCTCGAGATCTGCAGCGCCTCGATGATCGAGCGGGCGCCGACCGGGATCACGATGAACTCCTGAAAGTCGAGGTCGTTGGAGGCGTGACGGCCGCCGTTGATCAGGTTGACCAGCGGCACGGGCAGCAGGTGGCCGTCCGCGCTCAGGTGTCGGTAGAGCGGTTGGCCGGCGGTCGCCGCCCGCGCCCGGGCGCCGGCGAGCGAGACGCCGAGGATCGCGTTCGCGCCCAACCGCGACTTCTGCGGCGTCGCGTCGAGCTCGATCAGGGCCGTGTCGAGCTCGCGCTGGGTGGGCAGCGGGGCGCCGACGAGCGCTTCGCGGATCTCGCCGTTGACGGCGGCGACCGCGCCGAGCACCCCGAAGCCCCCGAAGCGATCGCCCCCGTCGCGAAGCTCCGCCGCCTCCAGCGAACCGGTCGAGCGTCCCGAGGGGACGTCGGCGGTGGCGAAGGTGCCGTCCTCGAGCGCCAGGTCGACCTGCACAGTGGGTAGGCCACGGCAGTCGAGGACCTCGCGGGCGGTCACCTGGGTGATCGCGGGAGCACTCACACCACCACCCGCTCGCCGGTGCGCTCCCGCCAGGCGCGGGTCAGGTTCTCGGCCGCCTCCCGCAGGTGGGCCCGGAACAGGTCCTCGGCGCGGTCGGCGTCGCCGGCGCGGATCGCCGCGATCAGCTCCTCGTGCTCGGCCGCCACCTGCGCGGGACGGTCGTAGTGGGGCCGCAACCAGACCAGGCAGAGCAGCACCTCCGACTGGACCGTGGCGTAGGCGCGAACCAGGCGCTCGGAGCCCGAGGCGTCGATGAGCGAGCGGTGAAAGCGCATGTCCGGCTCGACCACCGCCCGCCAGGGGGCGTCGTCGCCGAGCGCCGAGAGCTCGCGCACCGATTGCTCGGCGGCCTCCGGGACCCCGGTCGCGGCGATCACCAGCCGGACCGCCTCGACCTCGAGCGCCGTGCGCAAACGAAAGACGTCGATCAAATCGCTCGGCTCGAACACCGGAACTTGCACGCCTCGATTGGGCTCGCGGCGAAGCAGCCCCTCGGAGATCAGGATCTGGGTCGCGGCCCGAAACGAGTGCCGGGCGATCCCGAGGCGCTCCGCGAACTCGGCCTCGCGCAGCCGGGTCCCGGGCTCGAGCCGGCCATCGAGGATCAGCTCGCGAAGCGCATTGGCGGCCGCCTCGACGGTGGATACCGTTGCCAGGCGAAGGTCGGGGACTTCGGATGAGGATTCGCTTGCCACGGCGGCATTCTCGGAAGTCTCGGACCCCATATGTCACATCATTCCACAATTTGACAAGATATGCACATGACCACGGTTTCACCGGCGCGGATCGCGGAGCTGTTCGAGCGCGAGCGCGAGCGCTTCGCCGCCGCCCACCCGCGCTCGCGCGAGCTGCATCAGCGCGCCGCGGGCTCGTTGCTCTCCGGCGTGCCGATGAACTGGATGACCCGCTGGCCCGGCAGCTTTCCGGTCTTCTTCGAGTCGGCGCGCGGCGCCGAGATCATCGACGTCGACGGCAACGTCTACGCCGACCTCTGCCTCGGCGACACCGGGGCGATGAGCGGCCACTCCCCGCCCGCGACCGTCGCCGCGGTGCGCGAGCGGGTCGCCAAGGGCGTCACCGCGATGCTTCCCACCGAGGACGCGATCGCGGTCGGCGAGGAGATGCAGCGCCGCTTCGGCCTGCGCGAATGGCAGTTCACGCTCTCGGCCACCGACGCGAACCGGTTCGTGATCCGGATCGCGCGCGAGGTCACCCGCCGCCCCCGGATCCTGGTCCACAACCACTGCTATCACGGCAGCGTCGACGAGACGGTGGTCACCCTGGCCGAGGGCGAGGTCCGCCCGCGCGAAGGCAACGTTGGCCCGCCGGTCGACCCGGCCGTGACGACCCGCGTTGTCGAGATCAACGATCTCGAGGCGCTCGAGCGCGAGCTCGCCCACGAGGACGTCGCCTGCGTGCTGGTCGAGCCGGCGCTGACCAACATCGGCATCGTGCTCGCCGAGGACGGCTACCACGAGCGCCTGCGCGAGCTCACCCGCCGCACCGGGACCCTGCTGGTGATCGACGAGACCCACACCCTGTGCTGCGGTCCGGGCGGCTACACCCGCGCCCACGGCCTCGAGCCCGACTTCCTCACGATCGGCAAGCCGATCGGCGGCGGGGTGCCGGTCGGCGCCTACGGCTTCACCGAGGAGCTGGGCGAACGGATCATCGAAAAGACGATCTGGGAGGCCGCCGACGTCGGCGGCATCGGCGGCACGCTGGCCGGCAACGCGCTTTCCTTGGCAGCGGTGCGCGCGACCCTCGGCGAGGTGCTGACCGACGACGCGTTCGCGCGCATGATCGCGCTCGGCGAGCGCTTCGAGGGCGCCGTCGCCGCGACGATCGCCGAGCACGGGCTGCCCTGGTCGGTCACCCGGCTCGGCTGCCGGGCGGAGTACATGTTCCAGGCCGCCCCGCCGCGGACTGGCGCCGAGGCCGCCGCGGCGCTCGACCCCGCGCTCGACGCCCTGCTCCACCTCTACATGCTCAACCGCGGCGTACTGATGACGCCTTTTCACATGATGGCGTTGATGTCCCCCGCGACCGCCGAGGCTCACGTCGACCGCCACAGCGAGGCGTTCGCCGAGGCCGCGGCCGAGCTCGCCGGTGGCTGACCGGCCCGCCGCCGTCCGCGTCAGGGCGACCGGGCGGCGCGCTGCACCGCCGGCACCTTCACCGACACCGAGGCGGACGAAACGCCTGCTGAAGGGCTTTCGGATTGGGCCGAGCCCTCCGCCCGCGCCCGGTCGCTGAGCGCCCCCCGGACGATCCGGGAGCGCGCTCCGCTCGCTCAGCGGCGGCCGGTCTCTCCCTCCAGCACCTTCTTGGCGACGTCGAAGACGCGGGTGTTGTCGCGCACTCCCTCGAGCCGCGCCGAGCCCGGGCCGCTGGACGTCACCGGCACGGGCACGGCGGTGTGCCCGGGCGTGGTCCAGTCGAGGCGGAAGTGCTCGGGCGAGTTGGCGACACCGAAGACGCCCGCCCCGCCGAGCTGGTAGTGGGTCTCGATCCCGAGGCCGCCGGTCTCGTGATCGGCGGTGACAATCACCAGGGTGTTCGGGTGGTCGCGCTGGTAGCGCTTCAGCACCGTCGCGATCCGGTTGATCTCGGCGCCGGAGCGGAACAGCAGGCGCGGGCTGTGCTCATGGCCGGCATCGTCGATTTCGTCGACGTCGATCGCCATGAAGAACCCCTCGGGGTCATCGCTCATGATCTCGAGCGCCTTGGCGACCATCTCGTGCTCGGGCACCGCGTAGGGGTCGTTCTTGTAGTTGTACTTGCGGATGAAGACGCCGCGCAGGATCGCGTCGGTGCGGGTCATCGCCAGCGCTTTCGGGCCCTCGAGCCGCGAGAAGCTCTTGCGGTCCCAGGCGTACTCGTAGCCCCGGCGCTTGGCCTCGGCGACCAGGTTCTCGGTTCCGTAGCTGGCGTCGTCCTCGATCATGTCGGGCACTTTGCCCGGGTGGCCCTTCGGGTACCAGACCTCCTCGCCGCCACCGAGGATCAGGTCGGGCTTGGTCTTGCGCAGGTACTGCTTGGCGATGATCCGCTTGTGGTCGCGGTCGTCGTGGTGGGCCGCGAAGCCGGCCAGGGTGGCGTTGGTGACGTCGTTGTCCTCGACGATCGCGGTCGACTTGCCGAGCTTATCGGCGATCTCGAGCAGCGTCTCGCGCGGTTTGCCGTCGGGTCCGACGCCGGCGTAGTTGCGCTTCGTCTTCACCCCGGTGGCCATCGCGGTGGCGCTGGCGGCCGAGTCGGTGGCGATGCCGCCGCCCTTGGCGTGGGTGCGCAGCACGCCGAAGTGGTCGAAGTCGTCGATCGGCTGGCGCTCGTGCTTGCCGTAGAGCTTGTACTGGAACGCGGCCCGCTGGACCGGCCCCATGCCATCGCCGATCAAGATCACGACACTGGTGCTTTGCTCGGCGGCGGGGTCGGACTGGGCGGCGCTGCGCGACGGGCTCGTCGCCACCAGGGCGACGGCGCCGATCAGGGCCAGGCTTGCGGCGGCGAAGCAGGCGGGACGGGCGGGGCCGGTCTGGGATCGCGTAACGAGCAACTTCCTTCTCCTCCGCTCAATTGTTCAACAATGCACTAATGCGCAAACTATCACACAGGCAAGGCCTGGTGTCTGTCCCACGTAACGATTCGACCTGCGGCGGGACCAGCTAGGGAAGGCGGCGTCTAGGGCAGCGCCGCGATCGACTCGCCGGCACGCGCCGCCCAGTCGACCAGCGGCGAGGGGAGGACGCCGAAGAACACGGTCGCCGCCGCGGCGAGCAGGGTGGCGCCGAGGATCACCCTGCAGCGAACCCCCTTGCCGGCTGTGTCGGCCTCCTGCGAGCCGCCGGCTATCGCCGGCATCGCGCCGCCCGCGGGCCGCTCGGCCGCCGGGCGCATCCAGACCGCGGCCACGACTCGCAGGTAGTAGGCGAGCGAGATCATCGTCCCGATTGCGATCATCACCCCGAGCCAGGTGTAATCGGAGTCGACCGCAGCCTCGATCAAGAACAGCTTGCCGATGAAGCCGACCGTCCCCGGGAGGCCGGCGAGCGCCAGCATCGAGATCGTCAGCGCCGCCGCCAGCGCCGGCCGCTCGCGGCCGAGCCCATCGACCGCACGGATGTGGTCGCCAAATGGCGTCTCGCGCTCGCGGATCGTGATCACCGCGAACGCCGGCAGGTTCATCAGCGCGTACGCGGCGAGGTAGAAGACGAGCGCGCTCACGCCGGCCTCGCTGGCGGCGACGACGGCGACCATCATGTAGCCGGCCTGGGCGACGCCGGAATAGCCGAGCAGGCGTTTGAGCGAGTCCTGGCCGAGCGCGCCGGCGTTGCCGACCACGATCGAGACCGCGCCCAGCGCCGCCAGCGCCGGCTGCCAGTCGCCCACCGCGGGACCGAGGGCGACGTCGAAGAAGCGCACCACGACGCAGAACACCGCCGCCTTCGTCGCCACCGCCATGAACGCCGTCACCGGGGTGGGGGCGCCCTGATAGACGTCGGGCGTCCACTGGTGGAAGGGGGCGACCGAGAGCTTGAACGCGAGCCCCGCGGCCGCGAGCGCGATCCCGATCAGCAGCAACGGGTCGTCGACCACCGCGCCGCCGACCGCCGCCCGGACGCCGTCGAAGTCGGTCGAGCCCGAGGCTCCGTAGACGAAGGCGAGGCCGTAGAGCAGGGTCGCCGAGCCGAGCGAGCCGATGATCAAGTACTTGAGCCCCGACTCCAGCGACTGCTCACGTCGCGTCGCCGAGCCGCAGAGCACGTAGAGCGGGACCGAGAGCAGCTCGAGCGCGACGAAGAAGGCGATCAGGTTCTGCGCCTGGGCGATCAGGGTCATCCCCAGCACCGAGCAGATCAGGAGCGCCTGGAACTCGCCATGGCCGGTCGGCCCGAGCGGCCGCTCGACCGACTCCTCGCGCCAGGAGAGCGGGATGCAGAAGGCCGCTGAGACGATCGCGACGAGGGTGGCGGCGATCGCGAGATCGTCGATTCGCAGCGCTCCGGCGATCAGCTCCTTGCTCTCGCCCCACTGCCAGATGCAGAGTCCGGCGGCGGCGGCGAGTGTGCCGAGGCCGAAGATCGAGACCACGATCCGCTGCCGGCGCCCGCTGCCGAACAGGCCCACGACCAGCGCCAGCACCACGCCGACGGTGAGCGCGAGCACCGGCGAGAGCCCGGCATAGTCGATATCGGGGGCTTCGAAGGTCATCGCATCGCCACCGGCGGCTCGCGCGCCTCCGCCACGGCCGCGATCTTGTCCTCGACCGAGGCCTCGCCGCGCTCGAGGATCAACCCGGGCCAGAGGGCGAGCGCGACGATGCAGGCGACCAAGGGCGTGAGCACGAGGCTGTCGCGGCGCGAGATCTCGCGCGACTCCGCGCCCTCCGGAAGCCGGTTGTGCATCGTGCGCTGATAGAGGCGCAGGGCGTAGAAGGCCGCCAGGGCGACCCCGATCGCGGCGACGAAGGCGAACGCGATCTTCTCCTGGAAGGCGCCGTTGAGGATGTAGAACTCGCCGATGAAGTTGGCCGACCCCGGCATCGCCAGGGTCGCCATCGTGACCACCAAGAAGAGCGCGGCGAGCACCGGGGCGCGGGTCGCCAGGCCGCCCATCCGGGTCAGGTCCTCAGTCCTCGCGCGCTCGTACAGCAGCGCGATGATGAGGAAGATCGCGGCGACGACGAGCCCGTGGTTGACCATCTGCAGCACCGCGCCGTCGGCGCCATCGGAGCGCAGCGAGAAGATCCCGAGGGTGATGAAGCCGAGCTGCGCCACCGAGGAGTAGCCGGCGACCAACCGCAGGTTGGTCTGCGTGAACGCCATCACCGAGCCGTAGAGGATCGAGGCGACCGCGATCACCATCACCACCTCCTGGAACGTCACCGTGGCGTCGGGATAGATCGGGAGCACGATGCGCAAGAAGCCGTAGGCGCCCACCTTGGCGAGCACCCCGGAGAGCAGCACCAGCACCGGCAGCGGCGCCGCGCGATAGGCATCCGGCATCCAGCCGTGGATTGGGAAGGCCGGCATCTTGACCAAGAAGGCGGCGGCGAAGAAGCAGAAGATCCACTCCTGGCTGCCGGTCGAGAGCAGGTTGGCGCGCAACTCGGCGATCGAGAAGCTGAGCTCGCCGGTGTCCTGGGCGACCAGGATCGCGGTCGCGATCGCGCCGACCAGCATCAGCAGCGAGCCGACAAGGGTGTAGACGATCATCTTGGTCGTCGCCGCGATCCGGTCACGGCCGCCGAAGATCCCGATCAAGAAGAAGAACGGGATCAGCATCAGGTCGAAGAAGAGCACGAACAGGAGCAGGTCCTGGGCGAGGAAGGCGCCCAGCGTCGCGGTCTCGCCGAGCCCGAGCAAAAAGTAGAAGAGGCGGCGCCGGCCGCGTTGCTCGTGATGGCCGCGCAGGGCCGAGAAGCTGATCACCCCGGCCCACAAAAGCGCGGTCAGCAGAACGAGGAAGACGCTGATTCCGTCGATCGCGAGGCTGTAGCGGACGCCGAGATCGGGGATCCACGATTCGTCGACGACGTGCTGGAGCTCCGAGACGCCGAGGTCGAAGCCGATCACGAGCCCGATCGCGAGCCCGAGCCGCGCCAGGGCGCCGATCGTCGCCACCCAGGGAGCGACCCGGTGCGGGAGCACCAGACAGAGGATCCCGATCGCCAGCGGCATCCACAGGAGCACGTTCAGCATCGGGCCCTCCCCCGGATGCGGGAGCGGATCGGGAATGTCCGCGCCGCGGACCGGGGATTCCGTGCGGGAGCGGGGGAGGCGGCGGTGTGATTCATGACGCCGCCACCAGGAAGTAGATGCCGAGCGCGGCGAAGCCGCCGACCAACAACAGCGCGTAGGCCCGCACGAACCCCGACTGTGCGCCCCGGACCACCGCGCTCGCGCCGCGGACCGCGCCGGCGGCGCCGTTGACGATCCCGTCGACGACGACCCGCTCGAAGACCGAGTTCGCGAACCGGCCGATCGCGATCGCCGGGCGATGGACGAGCGCGTCCTGGAGCTCGTCGAAGTACCACTTGCGCGCGAAAAAGCGGTGCAGGCGGGGCAGGCGCTCGAGCAGCCGGCCGGTGACGCCCGGATTGACGACGTAGCAGTAGTAGGCGATTGCGATCCCCGCGACGCTGATCACAGCGCCGATCGCGAGGCCGAACCAGGAGGCGGCGGTCGAGGGCACCAGGTGGAACAGCGGCGAGTCCTCGAACGTGCCCTCGAAGAAGTGCTCGAGCACCGCGGTCACGCCCGGGATCTGGAGCACGCCGCCGAACAGCGCCCCGACGCCGAGGATCGCCATCGCGATCGCCATCGGCCGCCGCCGCTCGGCGATCTGGTGCTCGGGCCCGGGGAAGCCGACCTCGGTGTCCTCGGGCTCGCCGGTCGCCGGATTGCGCGGCTCGGCGTGGTGCAGGTGCCCGCGCTCGAGCTCGCGCGCCTCCTCGCAGGGCTCGCCGGAGACGACCCGAAAGCCGATCCGGAAGGCGTAGATCGCGGTCATCAGGGCGCCGATGTAGCCGCCGATGGTGAAGATCAGATACATCCCGCCGCGATCGGTGGCGAAGGCGAGAATCTCGTCCTTGGAGAAGAAGCCGGAGGTGCCCGGGAACGCTGCGAGGGCGAGGGCGCCGACGATCAACAGCCCGGAGGTCAGCGGCATCGCGCGCCGGAAGCCGCTCATCCGGTCGATGTTCTGCACGTTCGCCATCGCCGCGATCACCGAGCCGGCCGCCATGAACAAAAGCGCCTTGAAGAAGGCGTGGGTCATCAGGTGAAAGAGGCCACCGACGTAGGCGCCGATCGAGACGCCGACCACCATGTAGCCGATCTGGCTCATGGTCGAGTAGGCGATGATCCGCTTCAGGTCGGTGACCACGAGCGCGATCGTCGAGGCGATCAGCAGGGTCGCGAGGCCGAGGAAGGCGGCGATGTCGGCGGCCGTCGGCGCGAGCTCGAAGAGCGGGAACATGCGGGCGATCAGATAGACGCCGGCGGTGACCATGGTCGCCGCGTGGATCAGCGCCGAGACCGGTGTCGGGCCCTCCATCGCGTCCGGGAGCCAGGTGTGCAGCGGAACCTGGGCCGACTTCGCGAACGCGCCGACCAGCATCAAACAGCAGATCGCGACCACGACGCCCTCGTTGGTGGTGAACGTCTCCGAGGCGGCATCGAAGGAGGCGAGGAGGTCGAACGTGCCGAGCTCGCGGAAGACGAAGAAGGCGGCGAGCACCAGTCCGACGTCGCCGACGACGTTGATCACGAACGCCTTCATCCCCGCCGTCGTCGCGGTGTTCCGCCGGTACCAGTAGCTGATTAGCGCGTAGGAGGCGAAGCCGACGAACGCCCAACCGACGATCAAGAGGACGAAGTTCCCGGCCAGGACGAGGAGCAGCATCGAGAAGACGAAGAAGTTGAGGTAGCTGAAGAAGCGCCGGTAGCCGGCATCCGAGTCCATGTAGGCGACCGAGTAGAGATGGATCAGGGTCGATACCCCGGTCACCACCAGGCACATGAAGACCGAGAGCGGGTCGACGAGGATGCCGAGCTCGATCTCGAGCCCGGCGGCCGAGGCGTACTGATAGAGCGTGTCGGTGAGTTGTCGCGCCTCGGTCGGCTCGTCGAGCAGCATCACCAGGGCGCCGATCGAGCTCGCGAAGGCGAGCCCGATCGCCGCGGTCCCGATCCAACCCGCCGCCTTCGCCGACAGCACCCGGAACCCCAGCGCGATCACCGTCGAGCCCGCCAGGGGGAAGGCGAGCACCAGCCACGCCCAATCGGTCGCGCTCATCAGCCCCGAAGCTCCCGCATCTCATCCACGTCGAGCGCCAGCCGGCGCCTGAACATCGCCACGATCAGCCCGAGGCCGATGACCACCTCGCAGGCGGCGACGACCATGACCACGAGCGCGAACACCTGGCCCTCCTCGTTGCCGCTCGAGCGGGCGAAGGCGACGAGGGCGAGATTTCCCGCGTTGAGCATCAGCTCGAGACAGAGCAGGATCACCAGCGGGCTGCGGCGGACCAGCACCCCGCCGGCGCCGACCGCGAACAAGAGCGCCGAGAGCACCAAATACCAGGTGATGTCCATCAGCGGCCCGCCCCGCGGGCGGGCACCGTCTCGCGCTCGCGCTTGCGGCCGGCGAGCACGATTGCGCCGACGGCGGCGATCAAAAGCAGCATCGAGGCGGCCTCGAAGACGACCAAAAAGCGCTCCAGCAACAGCTCACCGATCGATCCGGGCGAGCCGAAGTCGGCCGGGATCGTCGGACCGGTCGACTCGACCGCCTTCAGCGCGGTGCCGACGACCGCGATCGAGAGCTCGATGAAGAGCGCCGCCGCGAGCAGCGGGGCGAGGAAGCGCTGGCCGGGAATCGGCTCCCAGATCGACTCCTCGACCCCGCCGACGTAGGCGGTCACGAACAGGTAGAGCACCATCACCGCACCCGCGTAGACGACGATCTGCGCCGCGGCGATGAACTCGGCGTAGAGGATCAAGAACAGGCCCGCGAGCGAGATCAGGTGGACGATCAGGGCCAGAACGCTGTAGAACGGATTGCGCAGCGCGATCACCGCGATCGCACCGCCGAGCGCCCCGATCGCTCCCGCGAAGAACGCAATCTCCTCCACGTCTACTCGCCCTCGCGCCGCAGCGGCGTCCGCTCCACCGGCTCCGCCAAGAGCATCTCCTTTGTGAAGATCAGGTCACCACGGTTGTAGTCGGCCAGCTCGTACTCGTGACCCATGGTGATTGCGTCGAACGGGCAGGCGACCTCGCAGTAGCCGCAGAAGATGCAGCGGGCGAGGTTGATCTCGTAGACGGCGGCGTAGCGCTCGCCGGGCGAGACCCGGTCGTCGGGATCGTTCTCGGCGGCGACGACGCGAATGCAGTCAGCGGGGCAGGCCGCGGCGCAGAGCGAGCAGCCGACGCACTTCTCGAGCCCGGTGTCCTCGAAGCGGTGCAGCTTGTGGCGGCCCCGAAAGCGCGGGTACACGGGCGTCTTCTCCTCCGGGTACTGGATCGTCATCGGCCCCTCGATCAACCGCGCCATCGTCGTCCGCAGGCCCCGCAGCGTCTCGCCGAAGGCCCGGTAGGCCCCCTTGGCCCCGCCGGGCTCGGGTCCGCGCTGGACCGTGACGACCTCCTCGGCGTCCTTGAGGTAGGGAAACTCTTCGTTCATCGACCCCTCGCGGCGGTATTCATGTGACCACCACGAGGACCGCGGTGACCAGGATGTTCAGGGTCGCGAGCGGGAGGAGGACCTTCCAGCCTAGGCTCATCAGCTGGTCGTAGCGCAGCCGCGGCAGCGTCGCCCTGATCCAGATGAAGACGAAGATCAGCGCCATGATCTTCGTCACCATCCAGATCGGGTCGAGCCAGCCCGGCCCCGGTCCCATCCAGCCACCGAGGAAGAAGGCGGCGGCAATCCCGGAGACGACGAACATCTCCAGGTACTCCGCGAGCAAGAAGGAGGCGAAGCGTGAGCCGCCGTACTCGGTCTGGTAGCCCTGGACCAGCTCCGCGTCGGCCTCGGGGAGGTCGAACGGCGCCCTGTTGGTCTCCGCGAAGCCGGCGATCATGAAGATCAGAAAGCCGACGAACTGCGGCACCACGTACCAGATCTCACCCTGCGCTTCGACGATCGAGACCAGCGACAGGGAGCCGGCCATCATCACCGCGCCCAGCAGCGCCAGGCCCATCGAGACCTCGTAGGAGATCAGCTGGGCCGCGGACCGCATCGCCCCGAGGAAGCTGTACTTGGAGCCCGAGGACCAGCCGGAGAGCAGCAGGCCGTAGAACGCCAGCGAGCCGAAGGCGAAGAAGTACAGCACCCCGATCGATACGTCGATGCCGTAGAACCCGACCCCGTCCTTGACGTCGCCGAAGGGCAGGATCGCGATCGTCGTGATCCCGGAGAAGATCACCAGCGCCGGGCCGATCGCGTACAGCAGCGGCACCGCCGCATCCGGGCGGAAGACCTGCTTGCCGACGAGCTTCAGGATGTCGGCGAGCGGCTGCATCATCCCGACCGGGCCGACGCGGTTGGGGCCGTAGCGATGCTGGAACCGGCCGATCAGCTTGCGCTCGACCACGGTCAGCACCGGGACGATCAAGAAGACGCCGAGGAAGATCACGATCGACTTCGCGATCAGGATCCAGGTCGCCTCCGCGTAGCCGACCTCGGCGACCGGCGTGATCACGGCTTGATCACCTCGACGTTGAGCTCGGCGGGGAGCGCGTTGGCGTTCTCGGCTGCAGTGGCCTCGATCAAAAAGACGGCGCCGGGCCGCATCCGCTCGTTGAGCGCCACCCGCGCGCGCACGCCGGTGCCGTTCGAGCGCACCTCGACCTCGTCGCCGCTGGCGAGCCCCAGCCGCTCGCCGTCGCTGGGCGCGAGCTCGACCGTCTGCGCCGGCGCCAAAAAGCGCAGCGCCACGTTGCGATCGGTGATCTCGTCTGCCCACAGCGCTGGGTAGGTGCCCAAGCGCAGCCGGTCCGCGGTGAGCGTCCCGGAGTCGTCTCGATCGAGGTTGGTGCGGGACGTTCGCTGCTCGGGAGGGACGGCGGCGAGCTCAGCGACTGCGGAAGCGGCGGGGCGCTCCTGCCACCGCACGCCCCTGCCACCGATCTCCTCCGGCGTGATCCCGGCGTAGAAGGGGACCTCGGCGGCGATCGTCGCGACCGCCTCCGGGACCGAGCCGATCCCGGTTTCGTGGCCGAGCCGCGCGCCGAGCTCGGCCAGCACCTGCCAGATCGGATGCACGTTGCCGGGGTGAGGGACGGCGGGACGCAGCCGCTGCAGGCGGCCGTCCGGGTGCGTGACGGTGCCCTCCTTCTCGGCATAGCTCTCGGCCGGAAAGACGATGTCGGCGGTCTCAGTCGAGGCGTCGTCGAAGGCCGAGACCGCGATCACGGTGCGGGCCCGTCGAAGCGCCTCGGCCCAGCCGGGCCCGTCGGGCAGGTTGCGGATCGGGTCGGCGTGGACGAGGACCACGGCGTCGAGCTCGCCGTCGAGCAGCCCCTGCTTGATCCGATCGAGCCCGCGGCCGGCGGGGGCCTCGGCGAAGCCCGGGCCGGCGCCCGGGAGGCAGCCGACCTCGCGCAGGCCCCGTCCGTTGGCACCCTCGGGGACGCCGATCACGCCGGCGCCGGCGGTGGCGAGGTCGAGCGCGCGCGCGCACTCCAGCAGCGAGGCGAGCGCCGAGTCGCCACCCGGCCCGCGCCCGAGCCGCTCGCCGTAGACGATCACCGTCTTGCCGGGACGCAGCTCGCCGGCGATCCGCCGCGCGCCCTCCGCCCAATCGGAACCATCGCCCGGCACCTCGTCCGCTGCTCGTCCGGGGGTCCCGGCGCCCGCCTGGCGACGGTTGCCGAGCTCGGCGGCGAGCGCGGCCAAAAAGCCGGCGGCATCGCCCGGGGCGTAGCGCGCGGTTTCCTCGGCGCCGCCGTCGAGCGCCGTCGGGCGCTCGGAGGCGACCACAAGCCGCGCCCGGCCCTGGCGAATCGCTCGGCGGATGCGCAGGTCGAGGATCGGGATCGAGTTCAGCGGGTCGGTGCCGACGACGAGGATCGACTCGGCCGCGTCGAGGTCTGGGACCGCGGCGCCCAGCTCCGGCGCGGCGAGGCGACGCGCCAGCCCTGCCTCGAGCTCGTCGACCGAGGTGATGTTCGCCGAGCCGAGCGCACCCCGGAGGAGGCGCTGGATCAGATAGCCCTCCTCGTTGGAGGTCTGGCCTCCGACGATCGCCGCGGTTCGCTCGCCGGCGGAGCGCAACCGCTCCGCCACCGCATCCAGCGCCGCCTCCCAGCCCGCGCGCGAACCGCCCACCCGGGGCTCGACGATCCGCTCCTCCGAGGTGATCATCTGGAAGCCGAAGCGCCCTTTGTCGCAAAGCCAGCCCGCGTCGACGTCGTCGTTGTCGCGCGCGAGCACCCGCTGGACGTGCTCGTCGCGGACGGTGAACATGACGTTGCACTGGCTCGGGCAGAGGGTGCAGACCGAGCCCGAGTCCTCGATGTCCCAGGGACGGGCCCGGAAGCGGTACGCCTCGGCGGTCAGCGCGCCCACCGGGCAGAGCTCGATGATGTTGCCGTGGAAGGGGGCGATATAGGGGTGGTCGTCGAAGGTGCCGACGTGGCTCGAGGCGCCGCGCTCGAGCAGCTGGAGCTGCTCGTCCTCGGCGACGTCCTGGGAGAAGCGCACACAGCGGTAGCAGAGGATGCAGCGCTCGCGGTCGATCCTGACCAGCGGCGAGAGCGGCATCGGCTTGCGGAAGTGGCGCTTTGGCTCCGTCATCCGGCTGCGCCCCGGCCCCCAGCCCATGGCGATGTCCTGGAGCGGACACTCGCCGCCCTTGTCGCAGACAGGGCAGTCGAGCGGGTGGTTGACCAACAGGAACTCGACCACCGCGCTCTGAGACTCGATCACGCGGTCGGTGCGGGTATAGACGACCATCCCGTCGCGGACCGGGGTCGAGCACGCGGTCTGCAGCTTCGGGATCCCCTCGATCTCGACCAGGCACATCCGGCAGGCGCCCACCGGCCCGCCGAGCTTCGGCTCGTAGCAGAACACGGGGATCTCGACGTCGCCCTCCTTCGCCGCATCGACGAGCATCGCGCCGTCGTCGGCGGTGACCTCGACCCCGTCGACGACCAAGGTGACCTTCGACCGCTCGGCGCTCATCTCATGCCGCCTGCGCTCCCGTGGTCAGCGGCCGATCGAGCGGAGAGTGGTCGAGCGCACCGTGCCCGGCCTCGCGCGCCGCCTCGATCGTCGCTTCGAACTCGTCGCGGAACTTGGCCACCATCGAGCCGACCGGCATCGCCATCGAGTCGCCGAGCACGCAGAGGCAGTGACCGATGATCTTCTCCTGTACCCCGGCGATGATCTCGAGATCCATCGGCGTCGCCTCGCCGCGCACGACCCGGTCGAGCATCTTCGTCGTCCAGTTGGTCCCCTCGCGACACGGGGTGCACTTGCCGCAGGACTCGTGGTGGTAGAAGCGCGCCGTACGCAACGCCAGCTCCGGGATCGAGATCGTGTCGTCGGCGACGATGATCGACCCCGAGCCGAGCATCGAGCCCGCCTTGGCCAGGTCCTCGAACGTATAGGGGAGGTCGAGATCGGCCTCGGTCAGCACCGGCGCCGACGAGCCGCCGGGGAACCAGGCCTTCACGCGGCGCCCCTTCGGCGGGCCGCCGGCGAGTCCGTAGATGATCTCTCGCGAGGGGATCCCGAGCTCGATCTCGTAGTTGCCGGGGCGCTGGACGCAGCCCGAGACCGAGACCACCTTGGTCCCGGTCGACTGCTCGGAGCCGAAGCCCTTGAACCAGTCGGCGCCGTTGTTGACGATGTGGGGGACGTTGGAGAGCGTCTCGACGTTGTTGATCAGGGTCGGTCCGCCGTAGAGGCCCTGGATCGCCGGGAACGGCGGCTTCAGCCGCGGGTTGCCGCGCTTGCCCTCGAGCGCGTCCAGCAGCGCCGTCTCCTCGCCGCAGATGTAGGCGCCGGCGCCGCGATGGACGATCAGCTCCACCCGCACCCCGGTATCGAGGATGTCGGCTCCCAGGTACCCGGCGTCGTAGGCCTCGCCGACAGCGCGGTCGAGGATGTCGGCGATCTCCCAGTACTCGCCCCGGATGAAGACGAAGGCGTAGGTGGCGCCGACCGCGAGCGAGGCGATCGCGCAGCCTTCGATCAGCTGGTGCGGGTTCTTCTGCATCAGCTCTCGGTCCTTGAACGCCCCCGGCTCGGACTCGTCGGCGTTGCAGCAGAGGTATTTCTCCATCTCCCCGCGGGGCAAGAAGGAGCCCTTCTTGCCCATCGAGAACCCGGCGCCGCCGCGCCCCCGCAGCCCGGAGTCCTCGAGCGAGCTCAGCAGCTCGTCGGGCTCGAGCTCGTGCAGGGCACGTTTCAGCGCTCCGTAGCCGCCGCGGTCGCGATAGCCCTGGATCGTGGCCAGGCCGGGCGCGTCGATGTCGCGGAAAAGGACTCGGGTCTCAGGCATCGTGGCCCTCGGCGTCCGGTGCTCGCTCGGTGGCGCTCGGGTCCGGGCCCCCCGCGGCGGGGCGCAGGGCGAGCGCCTTGTCGGACAACGGCTCCTCGCCGTCGCGCAGCGCCTCGATCGCGGCGACCGCGTCGGCGGCCTCGAGCGGGCCGTAATAGCGCTGGTCGATCGAGGCCATCGGCGCGATGTCGCAGGCGCCCAGGCACTCGAAGCCCTTGACGAAGAACTCTCCGTCGGCCGAGCTCGCGCCGTGTTGGTCGGCGTCGTCGCGGTCGGCGCCGGCCGCGTCGCAGAAGGCGCCCAGCAACTCGTCGGCGCCGTTCATCCAGCAGGAGATGTTGTGGCAGACGAGGATCCGGTGACGGCCGATCGGCGAGGTGGCGATCAGGTCGTAGAAGGTCGCCACCGCCTCCAGGTAGGCGGGGGTGACGCCCATCACGGCAGCCGCTTCGCGTACGCCCTGGGGGGTGCACCAGCCGTAGTGGCGCTGGACCGCCCACAGCGCCGGGATCGCGGCCGAGCGCAGCTGCGGGTAGCGCGCCATCGCGGTCTCGATCTGCTCACGCAGCGCGGCCGGCACATCGAGCTCACCGAGCGCCGGCACCCCCTCGGCGTCCTCGGGTCGCATCGAGGCGATCAGCTCGCGCCGCTCCGCCGCGGTCAGCTCATCCGTCGGCCGCATCAGGTGAGCAAATCCCGCCGCCTCCTCCCAGGGAGCGTCAGCGCCCGGCGATCCCGGCGAAGCCGGGATTCGTCCCGGGGCGGCAGGGTCTGAATCAGGCCGCTCGTAGCTCATCGATCCACCCCACCGAGAATCGGATCCAGCATGCCCAGGTTCTGGATCAGATCGGCGATGTAACCGCCGACGCACATTTCGCGCAGGCTCTGCAGGTTTACGAACGAGGGATCGCGGAAGTGGACCCGGGCGGGTTTCGCCGAGCCGTCGGCGAGCACGTAGCAGCCGAGCTCCCCACGCGGGCCCTCGATCGGGTAGTAGACCTCGCCGGGCGGCACCCGGAAGCCCTCGGTGACGAGCTTGAAGTGATGGATCAGCGCCTCCATCGAGGTCGCGAGCTCGTCTCGCGGCGGCAGCACCACCTTGCGCTCGTCGGTGATCCAGGGTCCCTCGGGCAGTCCGTCGAGGCACTGCTCGATGATCCGGACCGACTCGCGCATCTCCTGCATCCGTACGCGGTAGCGGTCGTATCCGTCGCCGACGGTGCCTACCGGGATCTTGAACTCGACCTCGTCGTAGGCCAAGTACGGGTGCGCCTTGCGCAGGTCCCAGGGCTCGCCCGCGGCCCGCAGCAAAGGCCCGGTGACCCCGAGCTCGAGCAGGCGCTCGCGGGGGACGATGCCGACCCCCCTCGTCCGCCGCAAGAAGATCTCGTTGCGGTCCAGCAGCGCCTCGTACTGGCCGATGCGGGCCGGCATCTCGGTGCAGAAGGCGCGCAGCTTGTCCTCGAAGCCGACCGGGATGTCCTCGAAGACGCCGCCGACCTGGAAGTAGCGGGTGTGCATGCGCTGCCCGGTGGCCATCTCGAACAGGTCGAGGATCGTGTCCCGCTCGCGCAGCGCGTACCAGAGCATCGAGATCGCGCCCAGGTCGAGCGCCGTCGTCCCGAGCCAGAACAGGTGCGAGTGCAGCCGGTTGAGCTCGAGGTGGATCGTTCGCAGGTACTTGGCCCGCGGCGGGATCTCGAGCTCGAGCAGCGTTTCGACCGCGCCGCAGAAGGCCTGCATGTTGAAGAAGTAGGAGAGGTAGTCCATCCGTTCGACGAACGGGATCACCTTCCAGTAACTCTGGTCCTCACAGCTCTTCTCGATCCCTGTGTGCACGTAGCCGACGATCGGCTTCAGGTCGAGCACCTCCTCGCCCTCGAGGCTGACCAGCAGGCGCAGGACCCCGTGGGTGGCGGGGTGGTGGGGGCCCATATTCACGGTCAGCAGCTCGTGCTCGGGCTCCAGGGCGTCGCCGGCCTCGGTGCGCTCGATCGGCGAGCTGCCGATCACCTCCGCCGTGGTCGCGGCGATCACATCGCCGCCGCGGGCCGGAGCGCTGCGATGCCCTCCGACGTCGCTCATCGCGACCAACCCGGGACCTGACGCTCGTCGTGGGTGAAGATCACCGGCTCCCCCCCGATCGGGAAGTCGCGCCGCTGGGGCCAGCCGACGTAGACCTCTGGCATCAAGATTCGCCGCAGGTCGGGATGCCCGCGAAACACGATCCCGAAGAAGTCGTACACCTCGCGCTCATGGAACTCCGCGGTCGGGAACAGCTCGACGCAGGACTCGAGCTCGGGAAGCTCGTCGCCGCCCGGATCGTTCAGGGCGGCGCGGACGCGGATCCGCTCGACCCGGTCGCGGTTGAGCAGCTCGTAGTGGACACCGAACCTCGGCGTGGCCGGCAAATAGTCGACCCCGTGCAGGCTGGAGAGGAAGTGGTACTCCTGGCCGGGGGTGTTGCGCAGCCAGGTGAGCACCGCAAGCACCTGCTCGGGTTCGACGATCAGGCACGCCTGTCCGTGCTCGTGGTAGGTGCCGAGCACCGATTCGGGGTGGGCTTCGCGCAGCTCGCCAGCGATCAGCTCGAGTCCCGGGGCGTCAGGCATCAGGAGTATCTCCGGCGAGCGCTCCGCTTCGCGTCCGCTCTTTCAGGTCGCGCTCCGAGCAGGGAGGGCGGGTCGTGGGCGGGTAAGCCGCGACTTCGACGCTACCGCGGGCGATCGGCCGGTAATCAGGCACGCTTCACCGCTTCGCGCGCTCGCGCATAGGCGGCCTCGCTCGCCGCCGAGGGCTGGCCGGCGATCACGTCATCGCGCGCCCACTCCTCGGTCCCGATCGCGTTGTAGCGCCGCCGCCACCCCTGGTCCGGATTGCCCAGGATCGCCCGCTGCAGCTTGTTGAAGCCGTAGAACAGCGCCTCCACCCGCGGCGGGCAGCCGGGGACGTGGACGTCGATCGGCATGAACTTGTCGGCACCCTGGACCACTGCGTAGTTGCCGAACATCCCGCCCGAGGACGAGCAGGCGCCCATCGAGATCGCCCACCGCGGCTCCAGCATCTGGTCGTATAGGCGACGGATGACCGGCGCCATCTTGATCGAGACCCGGCCCGAGAGGATGATGAAGTCCGCCTGGCGCGGCGAGGCCCGCAGAGCCTCGGCCCCGAAACGGGCGATGTCATAACGCCCGCCCACCATCGCGATCATCTCGATCGCGCAGCAGGCGAGCCCGAAGGTCATCGGGAACATCGAGTTCGAGGCTCCCCAGGCGAGCACCTTGTCGAGCGTCGTCGTGGCCACCGATTGCTCGACGTGCTCGGTGAGCTCGGCCTCGTCGAGGTCGCCGCGCAGCAGGTCGCGGGCGCGGAGCTGGCGGATCCGCAGGTGCTCGGGCGAGCCCGGCTCGGTGAGCGGCGCCAGCCCACGCAGCTTCTCGCGCCTCACCTCCAATCGAGCGCGCCTCGTCGCCAGACGTAGATCAGCGCGACCAGCAGCAGGGCGACGAACACGCCCACCTCGACCAGGACGAAGACCGAATCGGCCGCATTCATGATCACCCCGACCGGATAGAGGAAGACGACCTCGATGTCGAAGAGGATGAACAGCATCGCGATCATGTAGAAGCTGACCCCGAAGCGGAACGTCCGCGAGACCTCGCTCGGCAGGCCGCACTCGTAGGGTTCCGTCTTCGCCCCCCGCGCGCGAATCGACTTGCGGCCGACGATCCCGTTGAGCAGTGCGAAGGCGCTGCCGACGAGTGCGCCGATGCCGGTGAAGACGAGCACGGGGAGGTAGCTGCGGAGCACGCAGCCCCGAGTTCTATCCGACTTTGTGCAGGGTTGCTACATAGTGATCTTCCGCATCAGAAAGCGGAAAGTCCGACCTTCGTGGGCGGGTTTCGGCCTGCTTTGATCAGCCCGATGGAGACGGTCCACGTGATCATCGGCATCGCGGTGCTGGTGACCAATCTCCTCGCCGGGGCCTGGGGCGCGGTGGCCTGGCTGAGAGCGCGCCCGAGCGTCGCCTTCTGGTACCTGCTGCGGATCGCGCAGGCGACGGTGGTGGCACAGGTTCTGGCCGGGACGATTCTGCTTCTGCTCGGCGACGAGGCAGCCGACGGTCTCCATTATCTCTATGGCACCCTGCCTCTGCTGGTCGCCCTGCTCGCCGAGGGCGCTCGCGCGGGAGCCGCCGAGCGCGAGCTCGCCGGGCTCGACTTCGACTCGCTGCCCTCCAAGCGCCAGCGCCTGATCGCGCTCGGGATCGCCCGCCGCGAGACCGGGATCATGACCGTCTCGCTGCTCGTCGTATTCTTTCTCGCTCTGCGCGCAGCGGGGACCAGCGGCGGCCTGCTCTGAGCATGCTGACCGGTCGGTCAGGCAGGCACACGGCCGACCGCGACGGCGCCCCCGCCGAGCGTCACCACTCACCGGATTGCGTCGAGCGGCCGGTACTCGCCGCCGAAGAACACCAGCGGGTCGCCGCCGTCGCCGCCGAGGTCGAGGATCTCACCGACCGCGATCTCGTGGTCCCCTCCGTCGTGCAGGCCCAGCAAGCGGCAGGCGATCCAGGCGACCGCGCCGTTGATCAGCGGCACTCCCTCGCGCTCGACATGTGAGACGTCGCGAAACTTCTCCGACTGGGGCGCCTTGGTGGCGAATCCGCGGGCGAGCTCGGCCTGGTCGGCACCGAGAACGCTGATTCCGAAGCGGCCTGCCTCACGGACGCGGGTCAGCGTCCGCGAGCCGCGGTCGAGGCAGGCGAGCATCAACGGCGGCTCGAGCGACAGCGAGGTGACCGCGTTCGCCGTCGCCCCCGCCGGGCCCTCGGCCCCGGTGGCGGAGACGATCGTCACCCCGGTCGGCAACCGGGCCATCGCGCGGCGGAGCTCGTCGGGGGTCGGCGCAGCCAAGAGGTCGGAAAGTATGATGCCGCCGGTCTTGCGAGCACTGTGGCTCTCGACAGCGGCAATCGCGGCAGCGCTGGCGCTGGGCGCCTGCGGCACCGAGGGTATCGAGGTCGCCGAGGACGATCCGAACTACGAGGGCGCGGTGCTGTTCGCCGAGCGGTGTTCGGGGTGTCACACGATGAAGGCCGCCGGTGCGCAGGGATCCGCGAACCGCGAGCTGCGCAATCAGGGCCCGAACCTCGACCAGCGCGCCGAGTCCGTCGAGGACGTCCTCTACGCGATTCGCAACGGCGGCTTCTCCGGCGCGATCATGCCCCAGAACATCTTCGTCGGCGACGAGGCCGAGGCAGTCGCGGAGTTCGTCTCCGAGTACGCGGGCTCCGAGGTCGACCGCCCGCCGGCGCCCTGAGCAGACTGAGCGCGTGCTCGACCTGCGGGCAATCCGCGACGACCCGGCGCCGGCCCGGGCGGCGCTCGCGCGCCGCGGGTTCGCCGAGCAGCTCGACGAGCTGCTCGCCCTCGACGCCCGCCGCCGCGAGCTGCTGCCCGAGGTCGAGGGCCGCCGCGCGCAGCAGAACGAGGCTTCCGACGGGATCGCGGCGCGCAAGCGGGCGGGCGGGGACGCCTCCGACCTGATCGAGCGGATGAAGGCGCTCTCCGTCGAGCTCAAGGGGATGCAGGCGGAGCTGAGCGAGGTCGAGCAGCGCCGCGACGCGCTCGCCGCCACGCTCCCGAACCTGCCGCATCCCGAGGCTCCCGACGGGGGCGAGGACGACGCCGTGGTCCTGCGTGAGGTCGGCGAGCGCCCGAGCTTCGAGTTCGAGGTCCGCGATCACCTCGACCTCGGGATCGAGCACGGCTGGATCGAGGTCGAGCAGGCGGCCGCCGCCTCGGGCTCGCGCTTCGCCTACCTGCTCGGCGACCTGGTGATGGTCGAGCTGGCCCTGGTTCGGTTCGCGGTCGAGCTCGTGCGGGCCGAGGGGTTCGAGCCCATCGTGCCGCCGGTGCTGGTCCGCGAGGGGCCCCTGTATGGCACCGGCTACTTCCCCGCCGAGCGCGAGATGATCTACGAGATCGAGCGCGACGAGCTCTTTCTGATCGGCACCTCCGAGGTGCCGCTCGCGGCGCTGCACGCGGATCAGATCCTCGAGGCCGAGGCGCTGCCGCGCCGCTATGCCGGGATCTCGACCTGCTTTCGTCGCGAGGCCGGGGCGGCGGGCAAGGACACCCGCGGGATCTTTCGGGTGCATCAGTTCGACAAGGTCGAGATGTTCTCGTTCGTCGCGCCAGGGGAGTCCAGCGCCGAGCACCAGCGCATCCTCGGGATCGAGGAGCGAATTCTCGCCACGCTCGAGATCCCCTACCGGGTGGTCGAGATCGCCGTCGGCGATCTCGGCGCCCCCGCGGCACGCAAGTTCGACTGCGAGGCCTGGATCCCGAGCCAGGGGCGCTACCGCGAGCTGACCTCGTGCTCGAACACCACCGACTACCAGGCCCGCCGGCTCGGCGCCCGCTTCCGGCCCCAGCCCGACGTCGCGCCCGCGGTGGTGCACACCCTCAATGGGACCGCGGTCGCGATCGGCCGCACGCTGATCGCGTTGATCGAGAACGGCCAGCGCGTCGATGGCTCGGTGGTGCTGCCGCCGGCGCTGGTCGAGGCCGGCGCGCCCGAGCGGATCGGCGCCTGACCGGCGCTCGCCGGATCAGCGCACGACCCGGTACTTGAGGTGGGTGACCGCTGGGGAATCGACAACCCGTATGCGCTCCAGCTCGACCTGCCCGGAGTCGAGGTGGCCGGAGAACAGGCGGACCCCGTCACCGAGCAGCAGGGGGACGACGTGGAGCTGAAGCTCGTCCACAAGCCCCGCCTTCAGGTACTGCTGCACCGCCTCGCCGCCGCCCGCGACCGCGACGTTCTTCTCGCCCGCCGCCGCCCGCGCCTGCTCGAGCGCCGCTTCGATTCCCGCGGTGACGAACGTGAACGTGGTCCCGCCCTGCATCGTGATCGGCTCTCGCCCATGGTGGGTGAGGACGAACACCGGGTGGCGGAAGGGCGGCTCATCGCCCCACCAGCCGTTCGCGTTGGGGTCGTCCTCCCAGGCGCCCGCGCCGCCGCTGAACATCCGCCTGCCCATCACGGTGGCCCCGGCGCTGCGCAGCGCCTCGTCGACGATCTCCGAGTCGGCGCCGGTCTCGCCGCCGGATCGACCGTGGCTCTGGCGCCAGCTGGCGAGCTTGTAGGCCCATTTGTGAAGCCCCTCGCCGCCCTCGCCCAACGGTTGGTCGAGCGTCTGGTTCGGCCCCGCGACGAAGCCGTCCAGTGAGGTCGAGATGTCGACGGTCAGCTTGCTCATCGTTCCTCCTGGGTCTCGGTGATCGGCGAGGCCGATCTCATCGGTTGTGCGAACTTGGACCGCCCCGTGCGCCGCAATTCATCGCCGGCGTCTGAGCCGAGCGCCACGACTACGCGCCGAGCAGTGCCAGCACCCGTGCCGGGGCGCCCGAGCCGCCGGCCAGCGGCAGCACTCCGATCACGACGGTCGCGCCGCGCGGTGGGAGCCGGTCCAGGTTGACCAGACCCTCGAGGTGCCAGACGTCGGCGGGGAGGGTGGTGCGGTGGACCGGGTAGGAGGTGGCGACACCCGCATCGACACTGACCGTGTCGACGCCGATCGCGGCGACGCCGCGCTCGATCGCCAGGGCGGCCGCCGAGGGGCCGAACCCCGGGAAGTGCAGGCTCGCCGCGTCGTCGCCGCCGAGCTGGCGCGCCGGATCGTCGCCGTTGCGGTCCCAGCCGGTGCACAGCAACAGCGCCCCTCCGGCGGGCAGGCGGCCATGCTCGGCCTCGAACGCCTCGAGCTCGGCGGCCTCGAGCACGTGGTCGGGATCTCGAGCGCAGGCGTCGCGCGCGTCGATCACCGCGGCCTCGAGCACCAGCTCGCCGGCCTCGATCGCATCGACCGTGCGCCCGCCCGCGACGAAGTGGGCCGGGGCGTCCAGATGGGTGCCGGCGTGCTCGGGAGTGCTCAGCACCCGCCCGAAGGACCCGTCGGTGTCGATCTCGGTCACCGTCTCGACCCCGACCGGGTGCGACCCGGGCCAGAGCACCGTCTGCGGCCCGAGCGGCTGGCTGAGGTCGACTACTTCTCGTCGAGCGCCAGCGAGCAAGAATTGATGCAGTAGCGCAGCCCGGTGGGATTCGGCCCGTCGTCGAAGACGTGGCCGAGATGGCTGCCGCAGCGGCTGCAGTGGACTTCGGTGCGGCGCATGAAGAAGCTGCGGTCGTCCTCGGTCTCGACCGCCTCGGTCTCGAGCGGCTCATAGAAGCTCGGCCAACCGGTGCCGGAGTCGAACTTGGTCTCGGAGCTGAACAGCTCCTGGCCGCAGGCGCGGCAGCGATAGACGCCGTCGTCCTTGCTGTCCCAGTAGGCGCCCGTGAAGGCGCGCTCGGTCCCCTTCTCGCGCAGCACGCGGTACTCCTCGGGCGAGAGCTCCTCGCGCCACGCTGCCTCGGGCTTCTCAACCTTCTCCATGATCGTCTCCTAGGTTACGCGGTCGATGGTCTGCGCCCTTCTACGTCCCCGACGCGCTCGGGCGCGCCCTTCAGACGCTGCTGGTCCGTCGGCGTTGAGTGTCGCATCCGGCGCCCCAGCGGCGATACGCTCTACGCGGATGGGGGAGTCGGTACGCATCGTCTTGGCCGACGACCACGCGGTCGTCCGCAGCGCCCTGCGCCTGCTCCTCGATGCCGAGCGCGACCTCGAGGTGGTGGCCGAGGCTGGCGACATCGACTCGACCGTTCGCTACGTGCGCGGGCATAAGCCGGACGTGCTGGTACTCGACCTCAACATGCCCACCGGTCGCACCTTGCGCGCGGTGCCGGAGATGCTCGAGGCGTCCCCGGAGACCTCCGTCGTCGTGCTGACGATGGAGACCGACCCCTCCTATGCCCGGGAGGCGATCCAGACCGGCGTGCTCGGCTACGTGCTCAAGGAGGCGGTCGACGAGGAGCTGGTCAGCGCTGTGCGCCTGGCCTCGGCCGGCAAGACCTACCTCCAGCCCGAGCTTGGCGCCAAGCTCGCCGTCGACGCCGGCTCGAGCGCCAACGGGCTCTCCGAGCGCGAGGTCGAGATCCTGCGCCTGATCGCGCTCGGCCACACCAACACCGAGATCGCCGAGCAGCTGTTCCTCAGCGTGCGCACGGTCGAGTCCCACCGCGCCCACATCCAGCAGAAGCTGAAGCTCAACAAGCGCTCCGACCTGGTCCGCTACGCGCTCGAGCGTGGCCTGCTCGACTGAGCCGAGTTCGTCCGATCCGCGGTCTCGGGTTCGGGCTCGGCCGCGAGCCGCTCGGCCCGCTCGACCAGCTCCTGAACCCGCCCGTAACGCGCCATGCCGGCGTCGAGCACCGGGTTGAGGACCCCGCGCAGCGCCGAGAAGATCGCGTACCAGCGCGGCACGATCACCCGCGGGGCGCGGCGTTCGATCCCGGCGACGATCCGCTCGCCGACCAGCGCCGGAGTGATCCGCCGCGTCACGAACCGCGGCACCAGCTCCTCGAACCCGGCGGCGACGGGATCGGCGAACGCGTCGCTGACCAGCTTCGTGTCGGCGAAGCCCGGATAGACGACGGTCGCCCCGGCACCGTGCGGAGCGAGCTCGATCCGCAGCGCTCGGCCGAGTTGCTCGACGGCGGCCTTGCTGATCGCATACGGGCTGGCGAGCGCGCCGTTGGCGAACGCGTAGATCGAGGCGACCACCACCACCTGGCCGCCGCGCGGGGCGATCTGCGGGAGGGCGGCGTGGACGGTGCGATAGACGCCCAGCAGGTCGACCTCGACCACGCGCTCGAAGGCCGCCGGGTCGATCGAGCCGATCGTCCGCAGCGGTGGCGCGATTCCGGCGTTGGCGACGACGACGTCCAGGGCCCCGAACCGCTCCACGGTCGCCGCGACGGCGACCCCGAGCGAAGCGCGGTCGGTGGCGTCGCCGGCGAGCGCCAGGGTGCGCTCTCCGATTCCGGCGGCCGCCGACTCGACCTCGGCGAGGTCGAGGTCGGTGAGCGTCACCGAAGCGCCGCGGTCGTGCAGCAGGCGGGCGGTCTCGAGCCCGATCCCTCGGGCCGCCCCCGTCACGAGCGCGGTCCGTCCAGCGAGAGCGAATGCGGTCACGGCGCGGTTTCTATCTGCTTCGGCCCCTCCACCGCGTCAGCCTGCCGCTCGAGCCGGGCGTTGAGCTCGACCCCGTAGAGCGTCGCCGTGTTCGAGGGCCAGAGCCAGATCAGAAAGCGGATCGGCGCGCCGAGGCTTCCGTAGAAATGCTCGAGCCCGACCAGCGCCGAGCCCCCCGCGGGCACTCGGCGGCGCGGTCGGTGCCGGTCAATCCTCGCTCGGGTGCTGCGCTCGACGCCAAACCGAAGAGAATGGCGCACGATGCACTCCGAGAGGACCGCCGAGCGCGCGGCACGGGCCGTCTACGGGACGATCATCGCGATGGCGGTGCTCGCTGCGTTCACCGTCGAGGTGGTCGGGCCGGGCACGATCATCGCCGCGATGGTCGGGGGCGTCGTCGCTGCCCAACTCGCCGAACTCTACGCCCAGTATCTCGGCGACGCGATCCGCCGTCACCGGGTGCCGAGCCTGCACGAGCTGCGCACGCGGGCGGAGGATTCGGCTGCCGGAACGATCGCGGCCCTGGTCCCGGCGGCGCCGTTCGCGCTCGCCGCCGCCGGCGCGATCGACACCGAGACGGCTTTCGACATCGCACCCTGGCTCGGGCTCGGCGTGCTCGCCGCCTATGCCCTGCTCGCCAACTACCTCGCCGGCCTCTCGGGGATCCGCAGCGTCGTCACCTGCGCCTCCGTGGTCGCGATCGGCTTGGCGCTGATCGCGCTCAAGGCGCTCGCCCACTGACGCTTGGTGCGTGTCAGGCGGCCTCGCGGAAACCGGCGAGCTCGTCGTCGACGGCCAGGCGCCGCAGCGCCCGGGCCTCGATCTCCCGGGCCCGCGCCTGGGTCACCCCGAGTTCGCGCGCGGCCTCGCGCAGCGACTTCATTTCGCGCCCACCGGTGCCGAACCGTGCCTGGATGATCAGCCGCTCGTCGTCGGAGAGCTTCGAGAGCGCGGCGCCGACCGCGGCCTCCTGCTCGCGCTCGAGCACCTCTTCCTCGAGGTCGGCGGTGCTCTCGGCGCGCAGCTCCCCGAGGGTCGTGTCACCGTCATCGCCTACCGGCGTGTCGAGGCTCACCGTCACCCGGGTCAGGTCGCGCACCGCCATCACCTCGTCGAGCGGCAGCTTCGCCTTCTTCGCCACCTCCTCATCGGTGGGCTCGCGATTGAGCTCGGTGGTCAGCTCGGTGGTCACACGGTTCACGGTCCGCTCGCGCTGGGCGATGTGGGCAGGGATGCGCACGGCGCGCCCGGTGTTGTCGAGGCCGCGCTGGATCGACTGCTTGATCCACAGCACCGCGTAGGTCGAGAACTTGTAGCCGCGGCGCCAATCGAACTTCTCGGCCGCACGGATCAGTCCCAGCATCGCCTCCTGGACGAGGTCGCCCATCGGCAGCCCGTGTCCCTGATAACGGCGCGCGAACTTGATCACCAGCCGCAGGTTCGAGTTGATCAGCCGCTCCTTCGCCTCCAGGTCGCCGCGCTCGATCCGCTGCGCGAGATCGATCTCCTCCTCGGCGGTGAGCAGCGGGTAGCGCATCGCCTGGTTGATGAACAGCTGCAGGCTGTCGGTCGTCGGCTCGGCGACGGCATGGGCCTCACCGCGGCGCTGGGACGCGCTCGGCGTGGCCGAAGTCTGGTTTTTGTGGTCGCCGCGGTGGCGGCGCACCTGGTCGCGCTGCGTCGCAGCGCCCCTCTGGCGAGGCATAAAACACCCTTTCCGTACCGATACTCCCCTACCCTGCTTCAGAAAGTATAGCGAAAATTGGTTGCGTGTGCAAGCAGCCAGTCCGTGCCTGTATATCTGACACTCGAGGGCCGCAATAGTTACGCGGGAAGGTCGACGGATTCGAGTTCGAGCCATGTGGCGATCGTCTCGAGCTCGGCCCGCAGTGCCTCGCCGACCGCGCCGGGGGCGGCGGGCTCGCGGTGGACCGCCCGCGCTCGTAGCACCCGGGCGGCCCGGTCGGCCTTCAGGTCGACCCGGGCGACGAGGCGGTCGCCGAGCAGGAACGGCAGCACGTAGTAGCCGTGACGGCGCTTCGGTTTCGGAACATAGATCTCGAGCCTGTAGTCGAACCCGAACAGGCGTCGCACCCGGCTGCGCTCCCAGATCAGCGAGTCGAACGGCCCGACCAGCGCCCGCGCTTCGACCCGGCGCGGTACCCGGGCGCCGGCGGCGAGGTAGGCCGGCGTCCGGCCCCAGCCCTCGACCGCGACCGGTTGCAGCTCGCCCGCCTCCACCAGCTCGGCGATCCGCAGCTTCGCGTCGGGGGTGGAGAGCCGGAAGTAGTCCCGCAGGTCACGCTCGGCGGCGACGCCGAGGCTGCGGGACGCGATCCTGACCAACTCACGCTGGGCCTGATCTGCGGGCGGCGTCGGCGCCCCGAGCACGGCGGCCGGCAGGACCCGCTCCGGGAGGTCGTAGAGGCGCTGGAAGCGGCGTCGCCGGGCCGCGGTCAGCCTGCCGCTCACGAACAGCCACTCGAGCGCCCATTTGACCTCGGACCAGTCCCACCACGGGCCGTTGCGCCTCCGGCCGGGCTCGGCGAGCTCCGATGCGGTTACCGGGCCGCGCTCGGCGACCTGCCGCAGCACGCGCTCGACCAGCTCGGGGCGCTCGCGCTGGATCCTCCGCATCCCACCCCACGCTTCCTCAGCCGCCCGCTCCATGCGCCAGCGCAGTAACGGCTGCAGCTCGACCGGCAGCAGCGAGGCCTCGTGTCCCCAGTACTCGAACAGCCGCCGCGGCGCCCGCTGCGAGGCGCGGTCGAGCAGCTCGCGCGGGTACGGCCCGAGCCGGCTGAAGGCCGGCAGGTAGTGCGCGCGCTCGAGCACGTTGACGGAGTCGATCTGCAGCACCCGAACCCGGCTCAGCACTCGTCGCAGATCCCAGCCGGTCGGCTTGGCGGGACGGGGGTCGGCGAAGCCCTGGGCACCGAGCGCCAGCCGGCGAGCCTCGGCGGCTGAGAGCGCGGTGCGGGATCTCGGCTCCGGCGTGCGGGTCATATCGCAGCGGTCAACCCTGGCATCCTCGACGGATGGCCGTCTACGCCCGCATCCTGCGCGCGCCGAACGTCGCCGTTCTGATCGCGGCGACGACAATCGGACGGCTGCCGTTCGCGATCAACGGCCTCGCGGTGGTGCTGTTCCTGCGCGAGGCCACCGGCTCGTTCGCAATCGCCGGACTGACCACCGGCATGCTGGCGCTCGGCAGCGCACTCGGCGCGCCGCTCGTCGGCCGCCTGGTCGATCGGCGGGGCGTCCGCCTCGTGTTGCCGCTCGCGTTCGTGCACGCCGCGGCGGTGCTCGGAATCTGGGCGCTGGGGGCCGCCGACGCCCCGACCGTTGCGCTCGCCGCGACCGCGTGCCTGGCCGGAGCCGCCTTCCCGCCCACAGGATCCGTGCTCAGGTCGCGCTGGCCGGAGCTGCTCGGCGAGCCGGAGCTCGTCCGGGGCGCCTACGCCTTCGACTCGGTGATGATCGAGGCGTCGTTCGTCGGTGGGCCGCTGATCACCGCCGCGATCGTCGCCGCCGCCGGAGCGCAGTTCGCGCTCGGAGTCTCGGCGGGGCTGGTGATCGCCGGCGCCGCGCTGTTCCTCGCGGCGCTCCCAGGGGACCACGGCGCGATCGCCCCGCACGCGCGCGCCTCGGGGGCGCTGGGCGCGCTCAGCGTGCGCGCGATTCGGATGATTGCCCTGACGACACTTCCGGTCGGCTTCTGCATCGGCACGGTCGAGGTCGCGGTGCCTGCCTTCAGCGATGCTCACGGCAGCCCCGAGCTGGCCGGTGTCCTGCTCGCGCTCTGGTCGGTGGCGAGCGGGCTCGGTGGGCTCGCCTTCGGCCTGCGCTCGACCGACCGCGGGCTTACCGACACATACGTGCTGCTTGCGCTGCTCTTTCCGCTCGCCTGCCTGCCCCTGGCTGCCGCCTCCTCGCCGCCGGCGATGGCGCTTCTGGTGATGCTTGCGGGCGCGCCGATCGCGCCGTTGATCGCGAGCCGCAACGAGCTCGTCGCCGCGGTCGCGCGGCGCGGTACCGGGACGGAGTCGTTCACTTGGCTGCTGACCGCGCTGGTCGCCGGCCTCTCCGCCGGCGCGGCGGTCGCCGGCGTGGTGATCGAGGCCGAGGGCTGGCCGGCCGCCGTGCTCCTCGGCACCGCAGTCGCTGCGCTCGGGGCGTTGTTCGCGCTCTCCCGCCGCGATGCCCTGCGCCCCGAGCCGGCGACCTACTAGTTCGCCGATCGCTCGATTCGCACTTAGGATCCCGCCATGCCGACGGCGAAGGTACGCGTGGGCTCGACCGGCAACGAGCCCGAGCTGATCGAGACCGTTCCGATCACCGAGCGGCGCGGTCGCCAGCCGCGCGTCGTGATGTCGTTCGGCCCCCGTACGCGGACCGACTCGCCGCTCCCCGACATCGAGGCGGGCGACCGGCTGCTCATCTTCGCCGAGCTCGAGGTGACGACCGACGCCGAGGACGCCGGCCATCCGGGGCTGATCGGCAATGCCTACTCCTATGCGCCGAGGGTCGAGGCCCGCCTGCTGCTGGCGGCCGACGGGCGCCAGATCGACGAAGGCCCGAAGGCGCTCGCGCTGTCGCGACCGTGGCGCGAGGAGGTCAGCCACCGCCGCCATCACGGCGTCGTCGTCTTTCCCAAGGGCGTGCTGGAGGTTCCCGCCACGGGGTTGCCGTGGGGCGGCTCCACGCACGTGAACCTGGTCGTCGGCGCCAGCCATTCTCGCGCGGACCGTGGCGACCTGCTGCTGATCGGCGAGAACGAGAAGACCCCGGTCGTCGTCCAGGACAAGGCCGGGATCCGGGTGGTCAGGCTGCGACCCGGAGGCCAGCCCGAGCGGGCGGCCGTCCGCGACTCGAGCTGCCTCGTCAGCGGGATTTCCGGTGCGCAAGCGCAAGACGCTGGTCTTCTCGCACCGTCTCGATGACCTGCGCAAGGGCGAGCAGCTGCTGGTCAAGGCGCGGCTGACGACCGACGCCGCGCCGCTCGGCTATGCGGCGAGGATCTCGACCCGCCTGTTTCTCGCCGACTCGAGCCGCCAGCTCGAAGCGGGCGGCGGGACCGCCGGCCGAGCGGCGAGCTGGAAGGGCCATCTTTCGAAGCAGACCGGCTTCAACTGCCTGCCCGAGGACGGCGCCAGGACGACGCTGAAGTTCGGCGTCCTGCGGGTGCTGGGCAACGTCCGCGTGCCGCTCTTCCTCAACATGGTCGCGGTCAGCGCCGACCCGTTCGGCGGCGCCGGGCCGAGCGACGCGCTTCCCGTGACGCCCGCCGGCAGCTTCCTCGACGTGACCCGCTACCCGCCCGAGATGGAGGGCTGAGCGATTCGCCTCAGCTGAGCCGAGGCCCGACGAGCTCTTCGCTGAGCCGGCGAAGCTCGGCTCGGGCTCGGGGGTCATAGGCCTGCGGATGCGCCGCTCCCTCCTCGAGGCGATCGAAGAACCGGCCGTTGACGCCGTCCAGCTCCGGGTCGACCGCGAGTCGGACCACCGCCCGGGTACCGAGCTCGAGGCTGTCGAGCGGCTTCCCGCCCTCCTCGAGCACGATCTTCGTCGGCATGAAGGTGGCCGGGTGAAGGCTGTTGGCGGTGACCTCGGCGGCGGCCGGCGACTCGGCCAGGTCGATCGCCTGCATGATCTGGGCGAGCTTCGACTGCGAGTAGGCGCGGACGCCCGAGTAGCCACGCGTGATCATCGGGTCGTCGAAGTCGATCGGGTGCTGGCCGAGCGAGGCGACGTTGACGATCCGTGCCGGGGCGCTGCGGCGCAGCAACGGCAGCAGGCGCTCGGTGAGCAGAAAGCCCGCGAGATAGTTGACCGCGAATCGCAATTCGTGCCCGTCGAGGCTCTCCTGACGCTCCCGGCTATCGGGCAGGCCAGTGCCGATCCCGGCGTTGTTGATCAGCACATGCAACTCCTTCACCGAGGCCTCGACGGCCTCCGCCAGCCCCCGGACCTCGTCCAGCGACGCGAAGTCGGCCAGGTGGAGCTCGACCCGGTCGCTCCCTGTGCGCTTGCGGATCTCGGCGACCACCTCCTCGGCCCGGTCGGCGTCGCGCCCATGGACGAGGACGTTCGCGCCTCGACCCGCGAGCGCGATCGCGACGCTGCGGCCGAGCCCATCCGTGGCGCCCGTGACGAGCGCGGTCGTCGCCTCGATCGGCCTCCGTGAGTTCACCCGGACCGCGAACCCTAGGCGGCGACCGGCTCGTGAGCGGCCGCCGGCTCGAGCGCGATCCCCAGTACCTCGTCGATCGAGAGCACCGGGTGGAATCTCATCCGGTCGCGGACCTCCTCGGGGACGTCGTCGAGATCGGCACGGTTGCGCTCCGGGAGGACGACGTCGGTGAGCCCCGCGGCGTGCGCGGCAAGCACCTTCTGCTTCAGGCCGCCGATCGGCAGCACCCGGCCCTGGAGCGTGACCTCGCCGGTCATCCCCACCGTGTGCTTGACCGGCCGCCCGCTGAGCAGCGATACCAGTGCCGTGGTCATCGTGATCCCGGCGCTCGGCCCGTCCTTTGGGATCGCCCCGGCGGGGACGTGGATGTGGAACTCGCGCTCGGCGAACGCGTCGGAGTCGAGCCCGAGCTCGTCGGCGTGCCCGCGGACGTAGGAGAGCGCGATCCGCGCCGACTCCTTCATCACGTCGCCGAGCTGGCCGGTGAGCACGAATCCCTCCTTGCCCGCCATCGAGGTCGTCTCGATGAAGAGCACGTCGCCGCCCGCGCCGGTGACCGAGAGCCCCGTGGCGACGCCGGGAACCGCGGTGCGCTCGGCTGCCTCCTGGAAGAAGCGCTGGCGGCCGAGCCCTTCACGAATCGCCTCGTGGTCGATCGCGACCGGGGCCTCGCGCTCGCCCGAGGCGATCCGGGTCGCGGTCTTGCGCAGCAGCTTGCCAAGCTCACGCTCGAGGCCGCGCACGCCGGCTTCGCGCGTGTACTCGGTGACGATCTCGCGCAGCAGCTCATCGGCGACCTCGACCTCGTCGGCGAGCAGCCCGTTGCGCTCGATTTGGCGCGGCCACAGATAGCCGCGCGCGATCGCCACCTTCTCGTCGGTCGTGTAGCCGTCGAAGCGCACCACCTCCATCCGGTCGAGCAGCGGGCCGGGGATAGTCTCGGCCATGTTCGCCGTGGCGATGAACAGCACCTCCGAGAGGTCGAGCTCGACATCGAGGTAGTGGTCGCGGAAGGAGTGGTTCTGCGCCGGGTCGAGCACCTCGAGCAGGGCCGAGCTCGGATCGCCGCGCCAGTCGGCGCCGACCTTGTCGACCTCGTCGAGCATGATCACGGGGTTCATCGTTTTCGCGTCCTTGAGCGCCCGTACCAACCGCCCGGGGAGTGCGCCGATGTAGGTCCGGCGGTGTCCGCGGATCTCGGCCTCGTCGCGGATTCCGCCCAGCGACATGCGCACGAACTCGCGGCCGGTGGCGCGGGCGATCGACTCGCCGATCGAGGTCTTTCCCGTGCCGGGCGGACCGATCAGGGTGAGGATCGCCCCGGCCCCGCGGCCCTCCTCCGCCATCCCGCGCTCGCGCCGCAGCCGCCGCACGGCGATGTACTCGGTGATCCGGTCCTTGACGTCCTCGAGCCCGGCGTGGTCGGCGTCGAGCACCTCGCGGGCGTGGAGGGGGTCGAGACGCTCATCGGAGCGCTCGCCCCATGGGACGCCGAGCAGCCAGTCGAGGTAGGTGCGGATCATCGACGACTCGCCGCTCGCCTCACCCATGCGCTCGAGCCGGCCGAGCTCGCGCTGCGCCTGCTCGCGCACCGGTTCGGGCATCGCGGAGTCGGCGATCTTGCGCTCGTACTCCTCAAAAACCGAGGCGTCGTCGTCGCCGAGCTCCTTGCGGATCGACTCCATCTGCTTGCGCAGGAAGTACTCGCGCTGCTGCGCCTGGGCGCCCGACTCGACGTCGTCGCGGATCCGCCGGCGCACCTGCAGCTCGGCGAGCCGCTCGCGCTGCAGCTCGAGCGCCAGCGCGAGCCGCTCGGTCACGTCCACGGTCTCGAGCAACCGCTGCTTGTCGGCGAGCGAGATATCGGGGGCGTAGCCGGAGGTGTCGGCGAGCGGGCCGGGATCCGAGACCGAGCGCAGGAATGCGGACACACGCCCGTCGTCGCCACGCAGCTCGAGGATCTCCTCGACCACGGCGCGGTACTCGCGCTCGAGCTCACGCGTGCGCCCGTCAGCCGGGGTGCCGTCGTGGACCGGCTCCACCTCGATGCTCAGCCCGCCGCCCGGACCGGTGGAGGCGAGACCGGCGAGCCCGCGATGCAGGCCGGTCAGGGTGACGGCGCCGACGCCGCCGGGCAGCCGACCGCTTTCGACCACCTCGGCGACCGTGCCGACGCGCGCGTAATCGCCCTCGTGGCGAGGGACGACGAAGACCCGCTCCGCGTCGCCGGTCTCGGCGGCGACCGTCGCGGTCATGCCGGGAAAGAGGATGCTGTCGTCGAGTGGGATCAGGGGAAGCTGCATCGATATCTCCGCTTCACGGGCTGAAGTAACTTTACTTTCTGAAGTAATGATACCGACCCTCGCCCTCGAACGCGGGCGCCTGCCCCGGGCAGTCAATGCGAGGGCGGGCCTCGCCTTAGGATTGCGATCGTGAGCCTCCCGCCCGGGCCAGCCGTGCCGCCCGCGGTGCAGACCGCCCAGTGGCTGTTTCGCCCGATCCGGTTCCTCGACTCGTGCCGTCGTCGCCACGGCGACACTTTCAGCGTCAAGTTCATCGGCTTCGCGACGCCGATGGTGATGATCTCCGATCCCGAGGCGATCAGGGCGCTTTACCGCAGCCGCGAGAACGGCCTGCCGCCGGGCCGCAGCTTCGCGCTCGAGCCGGTGATGGGCCCGCGCTCGGTGCTGCTGCTCGAAGGGGCGGAGCACCTCTCGCGGCGCAAGCTGATGCTGCCGCCGTTCCACGGCGAGCGGATGCGCGCCTACGAGTCGTTGATCGCCGAGGTCGCGACCGCCGAGATCGAGTCCTGGCCGCTTCGCAGCCCGTTCCCGATCCATCCCCGGATGCAGGCGGTGACGCTCGAGGTGATCCTGCGGGCGGTGTTCGGGGTCACCGACCCGGGCCGGCTCCGGCGCCTGCGCGCCCAGCTCGCCGAGATGCTCGTCGATACCGCCTCC
The DNA here is from genome assembly GCA_021155855.1 of Solirubrobacterales bacterium. Lineage (GTDB taxonomy): Bacteria > Actinomycetota > Thermoleophilia > Solirubrobacterales > 70-9 > WHSW01. The sequence goes on along the minus strand of JAJNAZ010000005.1, from coordinate 97,559 downwards.
CCGCGCCTGCAGCTTCGCCTCCTGCTCGCCCGCCGCCTCGGTCGTCCGGATCCGATCGAGGAGCTGCGGCAGCGGACCGCTGCGGCCGACGACCTGCTGCGCGCCGAGATCACCGAGCGGCGCGCCGATCCAGGGCTCGGCGATCGCGACGACATCCTCTCGATGCTGGTCGCCGCCCGGTTCGAGGACGGCGAGCGGATGGGCGACGACGAGTTGCGCGACCAGCTGATCACCCTGCTGCTGGCGGGTCACGAGACAACGGCAACCGCCCTCGCCTGGACGGTCGACTTGCTGCTGCGCAACCCGGGCCCGATGGCTCGCCTTCGCGCCGAGCTCGAGGGCGGCGGCGACGACTATCTACGGGCGGTGATCTCCGAGGCGCTCCGCCTGCGGCCGGTGGTCCCCCTCGCGGGAAGGCGGTTGGGATCCGAGCTTCGCGCCGGCCCCTACCGGCTTCCGCCGGGGACCGATGTCACGCCGGCGATCTGGCTCGCGCACACCCGCCCCGAGGCCTATCCCGATCCGCTCGCGTTCCGCCCCGAGCGCTTCCTCGCCGGCGCACCCGAGACCTATGCCTGGATTCCGTTCGGGGGCGGGGTTCGCCGCTGCCTCGGCGCCGCCTTCGCCGAGTTCGAGATGCGGATCGTGCTGCGCGAGCTGCTGGCGCGCTGTGAGCTGCGCGGCGCCCGCTCGGCGCCCGAGCGGATCGCCCGCCGCAACATCACCTTCTCGCCCCGCCGCGGCACCCCGGTGATCGTCACCGCCCGCCGCCCGGCGCGGGCGCGCGAGCCGACGGCCGCGTAGGACTACCGTCCTCGGTCCCAGCGGCGAAGGTAGGGCTCCGGGTCGATCGGCTTGCCGCCCTCGTAGTAGCCGGGGTCCGACCAGATCTCGAAGTGCAGATGGCAGGCCGCGGCGTTGCCGGTGTCGCCGACCCGCCCGATCGTCTGGCCGGCCCGGACGCGCTCGCCCTTCCCGACCTTGGCCCGCCTTTTGAGGTGCATGTAGACGGTGTCGTCGCGCCGGCCCTTGCCGTCGATGACGACGTAGTTGCCCGCGGAGCCATGGTAGTCGCGCATCTGCACCCGGCCGGCCTGCGCGGCGACGACGCGCTTGCCGCACTTGGCGAGCAGATCCTGACCCTGGTGACCCCTGCCGGCGCCGAGACCGTCGCCGTAGGTGTGCTTACCGCGGATCGGGAACTCGCCGCCATCGCCACCGCCGCCCGACGGGCCACTGTCGGTGCCGCTCTCACCGCCCTCGGTGCCGCCGGTGCCGACGCCGCCGCTGTCGCGGAGAGCTGAGACACCGACGGGCGCCACGGCCGCGGCGACGGCGAAGATGGTCAGAGACGCGGCTGCAATGCGGGCCGCCCTGCGCTTCGGATCAGAGTAGGTCAACGTCAACGGTCTCCTTCGTCGGCCTACGGGCGGGTTAGCCCCAAACACTTGGTTCCCCCGCTCTCGGGCCCCCGTTCGTGCTTCAGGGCATCCGAGATTCGGCTTTACCGGTTATCGAGTCGCGGCAGTGTAGGCGTTGGCGCGGATTCGTGCAAGTGGATGCTCACAATCGACCGCGAACCACGGATCGGCAACACTTGGGTTCGTGACCGCCTCCCCGCAGCCGGTGATCGTGGCCGTCGACGACGACCCCGAGGCGATCGAGCGGATCGCCGCCGAGCTCCGGCGACGCTACGGCGACGATTACCGGGTGGTCTGCGGGCGCTCCACCGACGCGGCAACCGCGGAGCTCGAGGCGATGCGGGCGGAGGGCGACCAGGTGGCGCTGGTGCTCGCCGACGTCTGGATGGCCGAGCGGCCGGGCTCGGACATGCTCAATCGGGTTCGCAGCCTGCACCCGCACGCGAAGCGGGCGCTGCTGATCGACTGGGGGGCGTGGGGTCACCGCCCGACCGCCGACTCGATCCTGCACGCGATGGCAACCGGGCGGATCGACTACTACGTGCTGAAGCCGGTTCGCACCGGCGACGAGCAGTTCCACCGGCTGATCGCCGAGTTCCTGCATGAGTGGTCGCGCGAGCACTCCGCCGAGGCCTTCGAGCTCGCCGTCGTCTCCGAACCGGGAGCGCCGCGCACGCACGAGCTCCGCGACCTGTTGCGTCGCAGCGGCATTCCGCACAGCTTCTTCGGAGCCGACTCGCCGGAGGGGCGGGCGCTCTGCGACGACCTCGACGACGCGCCCGGCGCCGGGCCGGTCGTCCGGCTGCGGGATGGGCGAGTGCTTCGAAATCCGAGCAACGAGGAGGTGGTGAGGGCGTTCGGCGTCGACACCGAGCCCGTCGACGAACGCGACTTCGACCTGGTCATCGTCGGCGCTGGGCCGGCCGGCCTCTCGGCGGCCGTCTACGCCTCGTCGGAGGGGATGCGGACACTGGTGATCGAGCGCGAGACGATCGGCGGGCAGGCCGGCGCCAGCTCGCTGATCCGAAACTACCTCGGCTTCTCGCGCGGCGTCACCGGCGCCGAGCTGGCGCAGCGCGCCTACCAGCAGGCGTGGGTCTTCGGCACCCGGTTCGCGATCAGCCGCGAGGTCAGGTCGCTGCAGCTCGACGGCGCGCCGTACGGGGTCGGCTGCGATGCCGGCTACATCGCCACCGGTCGCGCGGTGTTGTTGGCCACGGGCGCCTCCTACCGACGCCTCGGCATCCCGGCCCTGGAGGAGCTGACCGGCGCCGGCGTCTACTACGGGGCGTCGACGGTGGAGGGGCTGGGGCTGGGGAGCGAGGACGCATACGTCGTCGGAGGCGGCAACTCCGCCGGCCAGGCCGCGCTTCATCTGTCGCGCTCGGCAGCTCGGGTGACGCTGCTGGTGCGCGGCGGGTCGCTGACCGAGGACATGTCGCAGTACTTGTGCCGGACGATCGGGGCGACGCCGAACATCGAGGTGCTGGTTGAGACTGAGGTCGTTGGCGGGGGCGGCGAGGACCGGCTGGAGTGGCTCGAGCTGCGCGACAACCGGACGAACGAGAGGCGCCGCGTCGCGGCGGCCGCGCTGTTCGTGCTCATCGGCGCCCGGCCGCGGACCGGTTGGCTGCCCGATGCGATCGCCCTCGACTCCGGCGGGCACGTGCTTACCGGCTCGGACGTGCTCGCCGGCGAGGCGCGCGAACGCTGGCCACTGGAGCGCCCCCCGGCGACCTATGAGACCAGCGTGCCGGGCGTCTTCGCCGTCGGCGACACCCGCCACGGCGCCGTCAAGCGGGTCGCCTCGGCGGTCGGCGAGAGCTCGGTGGCGATCCCCGACGTGCACGCTTGGCTGGAGACCTCGGCGCAGCCGGTGGCCCGCTAGCGGCGCCGGCGCGACCGCGCTCAGGCGTTCTCGGCCGAGCGCAGGATCGCCTCGGCCGATCGCTCGATGTCGTCTGTCGTCGTCTGCCAGCCGACGATCGAGATCCGCATCACCGTGCGGCCGCGGAAGTTGCTGCCGCTGAGCCAGCAGGTGCCCTCGCGCTGCACGCGCTCGACCACGGCATCGGTGACCTCATCGCTGTCGGCGAACCGGACCAGAACCTGGTTCAGCGCGACGTCGTTGAGGACCTCGACCCCGTCCGCCTGTCGCAGCCGCTCCGCGATCCGCTGCGCGTGATCGCAGCAGCGGTCGATCAACTCGGCGGTCCCGCCGCGCCCCAGGGCGCGCAGCGCGGCGTAAAGCGGTACGCCCCTGGCGCGGCGCGAGAACTCCGGCGACCAGTCGAAGCCCCAGGGGACCTCCTCGTCATGGGCGGGGATGTAGGCGGAGGTGGAGGTCATCGCCTCTCGCTGGGCGCCGGCATCCGCAACCGCCGCGATCCCGCAGTCGTAGGGCACGTTGAGCCACTTGTGGCCGTCGGTGGCCCACGAGTCAGCACGCTCGAAGCCGTCGAGCAGAGCGCGGCGCTTCGGGCTCACCGCCGCCCAGAGCCCAAAGGCGCCGTCGATGTGACACCAGGCGCCGTGGGCGCGGCAGCGATCGACGATCGCGGCGATCGGGTCGAAGGCACCGGTGTTGATCTCACCCGCCTGCGCGCAGACGATCGTCGGAACCTTCTCCTCGGCCAGCACGCTCTCGAGCTCCGCCGCGAGCATTCGTCCCTGGTCGTCGGCGCTCACGGTGCGCACCCGCTCCTGGCCCAGGCCGAGCATCCGGCAGGCGACGCCGACCGTGACATGGGCTTGCTCGCCGGCGATCACCCGCAGCGGAGGCGCGCCCTGAAGCCCGTCGGCCTCGACGTCCCAGCCGGCGTCGCGCAGGACCGCGTGTCGCGCCGCCGCCAGACAGGTGAAGTGCGCCATCTGGCAGCCGGTGACGAAGCCGATGCCGCAACCGCTCGGCAGGCCGAGCAGCTCGCGCACCCATCGGGCCGCCACCTCCTCGATGACGGAGAGGGCCGGGGCGGGCGGGTAACCCCCGGTGTTCTGATCCCAGGCGGAGGTGAGCCAGTCGGCGGCGACGGCGACCGGGAGGGCGCCACCGATGACGAAGCCGAAGTAGCGCGGACCGGCCGACGCGACGAGCCCCGGTTCGACGTCGCGCGCGAGCTGCTCGAGGACCGCCCTCGGGTCCTCCCCGCCGTCGCTCAGCGGCCGGTCGAGCCGGGAGCGAAGCTCGTCGAGATCGGCCCGGGCGCCGACCGCACGCGAGGGGAGGGTGTCGACGAACTCGCCGGCGAGTCGGGCGGCGTCACCGAGAACCTCGTAACGCGGATCCATCGGCTGACTGTAATCGGCTCGGGGCCCGCCGGCGCTCATGCGGATTGGGCGGCGATCGCGGGCGCGCAGGCGGCGAGCTCCCCGCGAGCCGGCATGTCGCGGCGCAGCGAGTCGAAGGCGATGCCGCCGGCGATCAGCGGCAGCCAGAAGAGGATCAGGCGATAGCCGAGCACGGCTGCGGCGGTACCGGCCGCGGGCGCGCCGTAGACGATCAGGGTTCCGATCAGCCCGGCGTCGATGCCCCCGATCCCGCCCGGGATCGGCAGCAGGCCGCCGAGCTGGCCGATCAAGTAGCCCATCAAAACGACGGTCAGCGGGGGAGAGAGCCCGACGGCTTGGAAGGTCGCCCAGAGGACCGCGTTGTCGAAGGCCCAGTAGCCGAGCGACCCCGCCAGCACCCGCCGGTTGCCGCCGCGCAGGATCTTCAGCGCCTCGATGGTGCCTTCGATCACCGCGCGCCGGGCGGCGCTGATCGCGCGGCGCGCACGCGAGGCCTCGGGTCCGGGCTCGCGGCCGGGGCCGAGGCGAGGGATCGCGACGACCGCGCCGAGCGCCAGCGCCGCCCCGGCGGCGGGGACCGCGGTCAGCCACATCGACAGCTCGGGACCGACGAGCCCAAGCGCCATCACCGTGCCCAGCACCGCGACGGCGAGGAAGTTGACGCCGCTCTTGATCAAGAAGAAGGCGACCGAGCGGCGTGCGATCCGCTCGCCGCTCATGCCGCCTCGATGCAGGACCCAGGCGCCGAGCGCGAGCCCGGCGGCGCCGCTCGCCGGGACCAGCGAGCCCATCGCCAGCGATGCACCGCCGATCTGCCAGCACCGACGCCAGCTCAGCCCGGTGCAGAAGATCGGGCCGAACATGACCACGTAGGAGGCGAGCGAGAGGCCCTCGAACAGCGCCGCCAGCGCCAGCCAGCCCGGACTCGCCTCGACGACGATCTCGCGGACCGCGCTCAACCCCGGCGCGAGCAGGAAGATCGCGATCAGGACCGCGAGCGCCGCAAGCGCCTGAAGGCCGCGGCGGCGCAGCGTGCGCGGCTGGAACTCGTCGGGCAGCTCGCTCGGCGAGGGCCCAGGGGCCTCGAGCTTGTCGACGGAGGAGGTGATGCGCTACAGGATCGCGAACGCGCCGCGCCGTCGCCGATCCAAATCTCTAGACCCCCAGCTGGCGGATGCGCTTCGCCGCGTCCTCGAGCCCCCAGGCCTCGATGATGCGGCCGTCGCGGACGGTGAAGAAATAGACCTCATCGATGCCGTGCATGCGCTTGCCGGTCGGCTCGCGCCCGCGCCAGGGGCCGAGCTGGGTGCCCGAGCATCGGTACCGGCCGACGACGCGTTCGCCCTCGGCCACGAGCTCGAGCGTCTGCATCTCGATGTCCGGAAACGCGGTGCGGAAGGGCTCGATCCAGCGCCGCGCCGCCGGCGCCAGCTCGGCGGAGTAGATCTCGTCGATCACCTCCATCCGGCCGCCGTTCAACACCTCGTCGATCAGGCGGCGGACGACCGCCTTGGGCTCGGCCATCGTCGTCAGCTTTTCGAACTCGGGACGAGACGGCCGGGGGCCGCTGAGCTCAGGCGGGCGTCCCGGCTTGCTCCCGCTCCGCGGCCGCGGCTTCGACCAGCTGCTGGTAGCGGACCTGCCGGCCGGCCGCGCCCCAGTTTCCGTCCGGGACCTCGCTGATCACGGTCCAGACGCGAATGCCCTCGCTCTCGGGGAGGCCCGCCGCCCGCAGCACGGCTTGGTTGAACGAGTCCACCAGTAGGCCCTTGCGCCGGTCCGAGAGCGCGCCCTCGGGCACGGTGACCGCGATCCGGAAACGCGGCTCACCGCCGGGTCGCCCGCCGACCGCGAGCGCCTCGGGCTCGATCTCGTTCGCGTACACCCAGGTGATCGAGCGGAAGAAGTCCGTATCCGGTGCCTTCTCCGCCGCGAGCATCTTGGTCGCAAGCTCCTCGAGCAGTTCATCGCGCGCATCCGAGGCGATCGCCCCCTTGGGATAGGTAAGTTCGAGCATCGGCATCTGGTGGGCCTTTCGAGCGCGTCGTGTGCTGGCCGCCGAAGCATACGCCCGTTGATTGGGCACCCGGCGCGGCCTGGAGACCAGCACCGGCCCGCGGCTCAACCGCAGCCGGTGTTGTTGCCGCAGCTCGAGCACGTGTAGCACGAGCCCGTCCGCTGCATCATCCCGCCGCACTGCTCGCATGCGGGGCCGAGGTCGCCGCCCGAGATCCGGGCGGGGACGACCGGGGGCGTGTCTGTGAGCGAGGCGGCCGCCGGCTGGGCCGGGCTCGCGTGCGGTTCCACGGAACCGTTTCCGTGCCCGTTGCCTCCGTTGGCCGGGGAGTCAGTGCCGTCGGCGAACAGCGACTGCTGTGCCTCCTTGCGCGCCCGCACCTCCGGCGTGAGGATGCCGAGGTCCTCGAGCTCGTCGAGGTCGTCGATAAAGCGGCTGCCGAGCCAGCGCATGATGTAGTCGGGCATCGACTTCGCGAACGGGATCTCGGGGTTGTTGGTGATCCCCTCGGGGTCGAAGCGCATGTAGCTGAACTTGCGCACGAAGGTCTCCAGCGGGACCCCGTACTGGAGCCCGATCGAGATCGCGGTCGCGAACGCGTTCAGCATCCCGCGCAGGGTCGAGCCCTCCTTGCCGATGTCGGTGAGGAAGATCTCGCCGATCGAGCCGTCCTCGTACTTGCCGGCAGTGATGTAGCCCTCGTGGCCGGCGATCGAGAACTTGTGGGTGATCGACTCGCGCTCGCGCGGCATCTTGCGGCGAACCGGCACCGGGCCGGCTTCCGCGGCGTCCTCCTCGACGTCGTCCTCGGCGTCGGTACGCAGCGCCTGGGCGGTCTTCGAGCCGTCGCGGTAGATCGCCAGTGCCTTGAGCCCGTGCTTGTGGCCCTGGATGTAGGCGTCGGCGATATCGTCGGTGCTCGCCGTCTGCGGCAGGTTGACCGTCTTCGAGATCGCGCCGGAGAGGAACGGCTGCGCGGCGGCCATCATCTCGATGTGGCCCAGGTGCGAGATCGCCCGCTCGCCGACGGCCACGTCGAATACCGGCAGGTGCTCGTCCTTGAGCGCCGGGGCCCCGACGATCGTGCCCTTGTCGTTGATGTGGGCCTCGATCTGCTCGATCTCTGACGGCGAGTAGCCGAGCGTCTCGAGCGCCATCGGCACGGTCCGGTTGACGATCGTCATCTGCCCGCCGCCGACCAGCTCCTTGAACTTGACCAGCGAGAAGTCGGGCTCGATCCCCGTCGTGTCGCAGTCCATCAGGAACGAGATCGTCCCGGTCGGGGCGAGCACCGTCGCCTGCGCGTTGCGGTAGCCGTGCGCCTCGCCGAGCTCGACCGCCTCGTCCCAGCTTCGCCGTGCGGCCTCCAGCAGCTCGCCCTTGATCCCGTCGCCGTCGATCTCGTAGGAGGCGTCGCGGTGCATGCGCATCACCGCGTTATGGGGCTCGCGATTGCGCTCGTACTCGGCGTAGGGGCCCACCGCGGCCGCGATCTGGGCCGACTTGCGGTAGCCGCGCCCGGTCATCAGCGCGGTGATCGCCGCGGCGATGTTGCGACCCGCATCCGAGTCGTAGGGGACGCCGTCCGACATCAGCAGCGCGCCGAGGTTCGCGTAGCCGAGCCCGAGCTGGCGGAAGGCGCGCGCGTTGTGGCCGATCTCCTCGGTCGGATAGCTCGACGGGCCGACGACGATCTCCTGCGCCCAGAAGACGATGTCGACGGCGTGCTCGAAGTCCTCGGTGTCGAAGGAGCCGTCGGCGCGGCGGAACTTCATCAGGTTGAGCGAAGCCAGGTTGCAGGCCGAGTCGTCGACGTGCATGTACTCGGAGCAGGGATTGGAAGCGTTGATCCGCCCCGACTCGGGGCACGTGTGCCAGCGATTGATCGTGGTGTCGTACTGGACCCCGGGGTCGGCACAGCGCCAGGCGGCGTCGGCGATCTGGTGCATCAGCTCGCGAGCCGGCAGCGACTTCGTCGGCGAGCCGTCCTTGCGCGCGATCAGGTCCCAGTCCGCGTCGTCGTCGACCGCCTGCATGAACTCGTCGGTGACCCGGACCGAGTTGTTGGCGTTCTGATACTGGATCGAGTGGAAGGAGTCGGAGTCGAGACGCATGTCGAAGCCCGCGTCGCGAAGCGCCGCTGCCTTCTCCTCCTCGCGCGCCTTGCACCAGATGAAGTCCTCGATGTCGGGATGGTCGACGTCGAGCACGACCATCTTCGCCGCCCGCCGCGTCTTGCCGCCCGACTTGATCGTTCCCGCCCAGGCGTCGGCGCCGCGCATGAAGCTGACCGGGCCCGAGGCAAGCCCGCCCTTGGAGAGATGCTCGACCGAGCCGCGGATGCTGGAGAGGTTGATCCCGGAGCCGGAGCCGCCGCGGAAGATCATCCCCTCCTTGGTGTTCCAGTCGAGGATCGACTCCATCGTGTCCTCGACCGAGAGGATGAAGCAGGCCGAGCACTGAGGGCGCTCCTCGAAGCCGACGTTGAACCACACCGGGCTGTTGAAGGCGGCCTTCTGGTGCAAGAGGATGTGGATCAGCTCCATCTCGAATGCGTCGGCGTCCTCGTCGGTGGAGAAGTAGCCGCCCTCACGGCCCCAGCCGGCGATCGTCCCCGCGACCCGGGAGATCATCTGCCGCACCGAGCTCTCGCGCTCCTCGGATCCGAGCCGGCCGCGGAAATACTTCTGCGCGACGATGTTGGTCGCGTTCTGCGACCAGCTCTTCGGGAACTCGACCTCGCGCTGCTCGAACGCCGGCTTGGACGGGTCGCCGATGACGGCGTCGCGAAGTTCCCACTCGACCTCGTCGAAGGGGTGGGCCCCCGGGGTCGTGTGCCGTCGGCTGCAGGTCAGTCCCCCTTGTTCAAGTTTTGCCGTGTTTGCAGCGCTTTCCGCCATCCTCTATCTCCTCTTCTCCTTACCGGTCGCGCCCTGCTCGGCTGGTTGAGCGGGTAACGATGCACTCTTGCGAGCCGCCCGGACAGAACCCTCCGAAGCTGCCGCCGCAAAATCCGCGTTCGGTGACGGGAGCGTCCCCAGGAACTGCAGATAGGCCCCGTAGTCGAGGTCGCGGAGGCCGAGCAGGCAGAGTTCGCCGATCCGCTCCGCGGTCAACTCGTCTCCCGAGGTTTCGATCGCCAGCTCGACCCGGTCGACCAGCGCCTCGACGTCGGTGGCGCTGACCTGGCGCTTGTGGGTCGCCCGCAGCAGCGCCGCGCGCAGCTTGGTGCGGTCGAAGCGCTGGCGCTCGCCGTCGCGCTTGCGGACGAACAACGGCTCGCGCTGGCGGCGCTCGTAGGTGGTGAAGCGATGGCCGCATTCCGGGCACTGCCGCCGGCGCCGGGTGGCGTCGCCGTCGTCGGCGCGCCGGCTCTCGAGCACGCGTGTGGGGCGGTCGCAGCGGAGACAGTCCATGACGATCTATTCTACTAGCGGTGGCGTTTTCCTTCTGCTAGTCAACGCTAGATATAGCGTGCGAGTGGCTGAACTTGCGAGCGCCCGGCGACCGCCGTAGGCTCGCATGCTCCACCCGCGACGAGGAGGTTCAGATGACTGATGAGGCAGGCCCGGAAGCCGGGATCGGGCTCGTCACGGCTCACCTCGATCAGCTCGGGATCGCCTACGAGGTGGTCGAGCATGCCCGGGGCGAAAGCGCCGCGGCCGAGGCCCGCGCCGCCGGCGTGACCCCGGCGAACGCCGCGAAGTCGGTGCTATTGCGCGACCAGGACGGTTTCCGGCTCGCGGTCGTCCCCGCCTCCGAGCGCGTCGACCTGCACAAGCTGCGCGCGCTGTTGGAGGCCGGCAAGGAGCTGCGCCTCGCCAGTGAGGAGGAGATGGCCAACGAGTTCCCCGGCTTCGAGCTCGGCGCGATCCCGCCGCTCGGTGAGATGCTGCCCGCGGCGGAGATCGTCGACCGCCGCATCCTCGACCACGACCGCGTGCTCTGCAACGGGGGCGACCACGAGCACTCGCTGCTGCTCAACCCGCGTGACCTCGTCCGAGCGAGCTCGGCGGTCGAGGCCGACATCTGCCAGGACACCTAGAGCGACCTATCGGCGCTGGGACACCCGGGAGTCGCCCAGCGTGCTCGCGAGCGGGATAGACTGCGGCGCCGGATGGAGTTCAAGCTCGAGCTGGTCGCGGTCCCGGTTTCCGATGTCGAGCGGGCAAAGGCGTTCTACGTCGAGCGAGCCGGCTTCACTCTGGACAACGACGTGACCGTCCGGGAGGGCCTGCGCTTCATCCAGCTCACCCCGCCGGGCTCCGGCTGCTCGATCGCGATCGGCCAGGGCATCACCGAGATGGAGCCGGGCTCGCTTCAGGCGCTTCAGCTGGTGGTCGACGACATCGAGGCCGCCCGGGACGAGCTCGAGGGACGCGGGCTCGGGGTCTCCGACGTCCAGGACTTCCCCTGGGGCCGATTCGTGTTCTTCAGCGACCCCGACGGCAACGGCTGGGCCGTTCAGCAGATTCCGGACTACGGCGGGGAGCGCACCCAGCCCGAGGGTTTGTAGGGCCACCCCCGTCTCGCATCCGATCGAGGGCATGGCGAGTTTGCGCGTAGTACCTCCGCTCGAGGATGCCGAGTCCCGCCCGGCGGTGGCGCGCGGGCGCGCCCTTTGGCTACCCTCGCTCGCACGTGATCGGAGGGCCACCTAGATGACACCGCGGGAGCGGTTCACCGAGCGCCGCGACGCGGCGCTGGGGGCGATGGGCGAGCGCCGCGATGCGGCGCTGGAGGCGATGGGCGAGCGCCGCGATGCGGCGGTCGAGCGGGTCGCCGACGCGCGCGACGCCGCCGCCGGGCGCATGGCGGATGCCCGTGAGACCGCCGCCGAGCGGATGGCCGACGCTCGGGCCGCCGCCGCGGAGCAGATCGCCAAGGTCAAGCCACGCCTGCGCGGCGTCACCCACGAGTACGCCTTCTTCGTCTCGCTGGTGCTCGGCGCCACCCTGATCGTGCTCGCGAAGGGGTTCGAGGCGCGGGTCGCGATCGCCGTGTACGCGGTCAGCCTCTCGGCGCTGTTCGGCGTCAGCGCCCTGTATCACCGTGTCGATTGGCGCCGCCCCGAGGTCCGCCGCTGGATGCGTCGTCTCGATCACACGATGATCTTCCTGCTGATCGCCGGCACCGTGACCCCGTTCGCGCTTCTCGTCATGGACGGCCCGCTGGCGACGGCGCTGCTGATCGCCGTCTGGGCCGGCGCCGCCGCCGGGGCGATCGTCGAGCTGGTCTGGATCGATGCGCCGAAAGGCGTCTCCGCGGCCGTCTACATCGCGGTCGGGATGATCGGCGCGATCGGTTTCCCCGCAATCGTCGCCGAGGCAGGGATCGGCGCCGGCCTGCTGATCGCCGGCGGCGGCGCGCTCTACGTCGCGGGCGCGATCATCTACGCGATCCAGCGCCCGGACCCGAGCCCGACGGTGTTCGGCTACCACGAGATCTTCCACGTGCTCGTAATCGGTGCGGCCGCGGCGCACTTCGCCGCGATCGCGCTCTTCGCCCTGCCGAACTGATCCGCCGACGGCGGCCGCCTGCTCGCCCGGCGGCAACGCGGCGATCGCGGCGTCGACAGCAGCCGGCGAGAGTACGTGCTCGATCACCATCACCGCCGCGCCGATCACCCCGGCGCGGTCGGCGAGCTGACTGCGAGCGATTCGCAGGTGGCGGGTGGCAAGCGGCAGCGACCGCTGGTAGACGACCTCGCGGATCCCGGCGAGCAGCTGCTCGTGGGCCTCGGCGACGTCGCCGCCGATCACGATCACCGCCGGGTTGTAGAGGTTGACCGAGGCGGCGAGAACCTCGCCGATCAGGCGCCCCGACTCGCGCACCAGCAACACCGCCCGGCTCTCGCCGGCGCGCGCGAGCGAACCAGGCGATCGCGACGGCGGCCTCGATCTGGCGTCCGCTGGCGTCGTCGCCGGACGCGCTGGCTGCGGACGGGCTCGCGTTCCTGCGCGCCGTCGCGTGAGCCGGTCACCGGCCCGGGCGGATCAGCGGTGCTTGACCCCCTCCTCGGCGAAGCCGGCGCGCCGGGGCTCGGTGACCGCCACCTCGCCGAGTGCCTCGTCGATCGCCGCCAGCGTGTCGGAGGAGAGCTTGATCCCGGAGGCGGCGGCGTTGGCGTGCACCTGCTCGGGGCGCGAGGCGCCGACGATCGCCGAGGCGACCTCGTCGCGGCGCAGGACCCAGGCGAGCGCCATCTCGACCATCGTCAGTCCGACCGCCTCGGCGATCGGCCGCAGGCGCTGGACCGCCTCGAGCACCTGGTCGCTCAGGTAGCGCTCGATCGCGACGCTCATCTCCTCGCTCGCCGCCCGCGAGTCGGCGGGGGCCCCCTCGCCGGGCGCGTACTTGCCGCTGAGCACGCCCTGGGCGAGCGGCGACCAGACGATCTGCGAGATCCCGTGCTCGGCGCAGAGCGCGAACACCTCCGCCTCGGGGGCGCGCCAGATCATGTTGTACTGCGGCTGCGAGGAGACGAGCTTCGCCGCCCCCGGGACCTCGAGCCCGGCGCGGATCTGCTCCGGGGTCCACTCGCTGAACCCGATCCAGCGCGCCTTGCCCGACTCCACGACCTCGGTCAGCGCCTCCATCGTCTCCTCGATCGGCGTCTCGGTGTCGAAGCGATGGCACTGATACAGGTCGACGTGGTCGGTGCGCAGGCGCCGCAGCGAGGCGTCGATCTGCTTGCCGATCTGCGTCGCCGAGAGCCCGCGGTCGGTCTCCGACATCGGGAAGAAGACCTTGGTCGCGAGCACGTAGGAGTCGCGGTCATAGGCGGAGAGGATCTCGCCCCAGGCCTCCTCGGCCGCCCCGGTGCCGTAGACGTTGGCGGTGTCGAAGAAGTTGATCCCGGCCTCGAAGGCCGCCCGGGTGCAGGCCTCGGTCCGCTCCCGCTCGACCCCGCCCGAGTAGGTGAGCCAGGAGCCGAGCGAGATCTCGGAGACCTCGAGATCCGAGTCCCCGAGGCGTCTGCGGCCCACGCTCATCCGACCACGCTACCCGGCGCGGGTATCTTGCACACCGTGGCCGTCGCCGCGAGGCTACCGACCGCGCTCGCGATCTCGGTCGCGCTGCTCTGCGGGAGTGCCGCGCCGGCCGCCGCCGAGCGCGTCCCCGGCATCGACGTCTCGCGCTTCAACGGGGGGATCGCCTGGGAGCGGGTGGCGTCAGCGGGGGTCGAGTTCGCGTTCGTGCAGGCGAGCCGCGGCTCGGGCGCCGACTGCGCGGTGAGCCCGGGCAACTGCGGCGCCGACCCCTTCTACGACGACAACCACCTCGGCGCCACCGCGGCCGGGATCCGGGTCGGCGCCTACCACCGCGCGTTCGCCGACGGCAAGGGGCGCCGCCGAGCGAGGGCGGACGCGAAGGCCGAGGCCCGTCTCTTCATCCGCGAGGTCGGCGGCCTGCGTTCGGGCGACCTGCTGCCCGCGCTCGACGTCGAGGCGCCGTTCGGCGGGCTCAACCGACGCCAGCTGCGACTCTGGATTCGGACCTGGCTCGAGCGGGTCGAGGACGGGCTCGGGGTGAGGCCGATCGTCTACACCAACGCCTCGAGCTGGGCCCAGACCGGCGACACCGAGCGCTTTGCCCGCCGCGGCCATCCGCTCTGGGTCGCCAACTGGAACGTCCGCGCCCCGGTCGTCCCCGCCGCCAATTGGGCCGGCCGGGGCTGGTCGATCTGGCAGCACACGAGCTCGGGCTCGGTACCCGGGGTCGAGGGCCGCGTCGACCGCAACTGGCTGCGCGGCGGCTTTGAAGCGCTCAGCGTGGGCTGACCGCGTCAGCCTCGCGCGAGGGCGGCGTCGTGGCGCTCCTTCGCGGCCTCGATCAACTCCAGCACCGCGCGCTCGCGCCCCTCGCGCACCAGCTCGACCGGGTCTGGGTCGCCGTCGACGATCCCCTCGAAGAACTGCTTGCGGTCCTGATAGGTGGGCAGCGTCGCCTTCGCCCAGCCGCGGGCGTCGTTGAGGATCACCGCCAGGCGGGCGTAGGGCTGGCCGAACTGCTCGGCGATCTCGCGCTTCATCCGCTTCGCCAGCGCCGGCGAGGCGCCCGCGGTCGAGATCGCGATCGCCAGCGGCCCGCTGCGCACGATCGCGGGGAGGATGAAGTTGCACAGCGGCGGCACGTCGACGACGTTGACCAGCATCGCCCGGCGCTCGGCAGCCTCATAGACGCCGATGTTGACGTCGGTGTCGTCGGTGGCGGCGATCGCCAAAAACTTGCCCTCCAGGTCGGCATCGGCATAGTCGCGGCGCTCCCAGCGGATCGAGCCCTCATTCGCGTAGCGCTCGAGCTCGCTCACCGCGTCGGGCGCCACCAGGGTCACCTCACCGTCACAGGCCAGCAGCCCCTCAACCTTCTCCAGCCCCACCCCGCCGCCGCCGACGACCAGGCAGTCGCGGCCGGAAAGGCGCAGACAGGCGATGTACAGCGGTGTCTCGAGCATCCCCCGCACGCACGACTGATCGCAGATCCCCCGGCGGAGCTGGCAGACGCATTCCTTGCCGGCATAGGCCTGGGCGGGCATCGGGCCCTAGGTTAGTGACCGTTGGCCGCGTGCCCGGGACTCGATGACCAGCGGGCTCCCGCACGACCGGACTCGGAGGAGTAAGCTGGATCGTGCTGGCCCTGCGGCCAACAATTCCGGCCTAGGAGCGTTCTTACGCCGACACGCGATTAACGCGGCGAGGTAACTCGCTCTCAGGCGAACGGAGTCGACCGCGGGGCCAGTCGTAGCGAGCGGGCTCGCGCCGCGAACCTGGTCTGGACATCGCTCGATCGGCCTTTCGCACCCTTCGGGTGCGCGCCTCGTGCCTATTGGGGCCGTTTGGACCCCCTGCTACCCTCGCGCCGCGATGAGGCTGATCATCACCGAGAAGAACAACTCGGCGAAGAAGATCGCCGAGATCCTCAGTCGGGGCGAGGCGAAGGCCGACGCCACCTACAAGGTGCCGTTCTACACCTGGTCGGACTCCGACGCCGAGCAGATGTCCGTCGGGCTCAAGGGCCACGTGATGGGCGTCGCCTTCCCGGACGGCTACTCCAACTGGCAGGAGACCGATCTCCACGACCTGATCGATGCCGAGCTGGTCGGAGAGCCGACGGACAAGAACGTGGTCAAGGCGATCCGCAAGCTCGCCAAGGACGCGAGCGAGATCGTGATCGCCACGGACTACGACCGCGAGGGTGAGCTGATCGGCCTCGAGGCGCTCGCTCAGGTGCTCGAGGTCAACCCCGGCGTCGCCGACAGCGGCGCAGCGGCGACCGCCCGCGGTGCCGAGGCACCGTCGCCGGCCCGCGGCGACGGGGACTCGACCGCGCTGCTCGCCGGGCGCCCGCCGATCAAGCGGGCGCGGTACTCGGCCCTGACCAAGGACGAGATCGAGCGCGCCTTCTCGAACCTCGACCAGTTCTCCTATGACCTCGCCTACGCCGGCTCCGCGCGCCAGGACATCGACCTGATCTGGGGCGCGACGCTGACCCGCGCGGTCTCGCTTGCGACCCGGCGCTTCGGCTCCAACTTCCTCTCGGTCGGTCGCGTCCAGAGCCCGACCCTGGCGCTGATCGTCGAGCGCGAGCTCGAGCGCCGCGCCCACGTCCCGAAGCCTTACTGGGAGCTGTTCGCGAACTTCGCCCACCCCGACGGTCCGTTCGAGGCCCACCACGCCACCGACAAGTTCTGGGACCGCGGCGAGGCCGAGGCCGCGCTCGCCGGGACCAAGAGCCCGGGCGTGGTCAAGGAGGTGAGCTCGCGACGCAACACGCGCAAGCCGCCGACGCCCTATAACACCACCGCCTTCACCACCGACGCCTCGAGCCGGCTCGGGATCACGCCGGCGAGCGCGATGCGGATCGCCGAGGACCTCTACATGGACGGCTTCATCTCCTATCCGCGAACCGACAACACCGTCTACCCGCGCTCGCTGAACACCAGGGAGCTGGTCAGCGCGCTGGCTCGGATCGACGACTTCTCGGCCGCCCGGTCGCTGCTCGAACCGCCCGGTGCGCTGACGCCGACCCGGGGCAAGAAGGAGACCACCGACCACCCGCCGATCTACCCGACGCAGGCGGTCTACCCGAATGCGCTCGAGGGCCCCAAGCGCCGCGTCTACGAGCTCGTCGCCCGCCGCTTTCTCGCCACCTTCGCGCCGCCGATGATCACCGAGTCGACCCGAGCGGACATCGAGGCGGGCTCGGAGACCTACTTCGTCCGCGGGTCGGTCGTCGTCGACCCCGGCTACGCCGCGATCTACACCTACGCCCGCTCCGCCGACGACGAGATCCCGAAGCTCGAGCAGGGTCAGTCGCTGGAGCTCGAGGGCGATCCCTGGATCGACGACAAGGAGACCCAGCCGCCCTCGCGGATCAGCCAGGGCAAGCTGATCGAGCTGATGGAGGAGCGCGGGCTCGGGACCAAGGCGACGCGGGCCGACATCATCCAGAAGCTCTACGACCGCGGTTACGTGTTCTCCAACCCGCCCGAGCCCTCCGAGACGGGGATCGCGATGTACAAGGCCTTCCACGAGTACGTGCCGCGGATGGCGACCCCCGAGATGACCGCCGAGCTCGAGCAGGATATGGACCAGATTGCGGCCGGCGAGACGTCGAAGGACGAGGTCGTGCGGATCAGCCGCGAGATGCTGCACTCGACCACGGCCGCGCTCGAAGACCAGCGTGAGGACTTCGCCAAGCGGGTCTGGGCGGGGATGGACGAGGACAAGTTCCTCGGCCCCTGCAAGGTCTGCGAGCACGCCGTGCGAACGCGCGAGGACGGCTCCCCCAACCGGCTGCGGATCATCGAGCTCAAGGGCGGCAAGCGCATGTATGGCTGCGAGGGCTGGAACCGCGACGACCCCGAGTCGCCCGACTCCTGCGAGGTCAGTGGGCCGCTGCCCGGACGCGGCTACGAGCTCTGGCGGCTTGAGGAGCGCTGCTCGGTCTGCGGCGAGCGCCCGCGGCTGACGGTCAAGGGCTTTCGCGGCAGGCCGTGGAAGCTCTGCCTCAACGACGACTGCCCGACGATGGTCGAGATGCGCGAGAAGCGGGCCGAGCGCCAGGCGGCGCGCGAGGTGCGCGAGGCGGCGAAGGCGGCGGCCGAGAACGACGGCCGCGACGGCGCCGAGGCGGAGGCCGAGCAGTCGGCCACGACCGACAAGACCGGCCGCAACGGCGGTCGGCGCCGGGCTCGCAAGAAGCCCGACCCGGGCACCAAGCGGACCAAACGCGCCCGCTCGAGCAGCAAGCGCTGACGGTGTTCATCACCCTGGAGGGCATCGACCGCTCTGGGAAGACGACCCAGGCGGCGTTGCTGGCGGAGGCGCTCGGCCCCGAGACGCTGCTGCTGCGCGAGCCGGGCGGAACCACGGCCGGCGAGCGGATCCGCGATCTGCTCAAGGACCCCGAGGTCGAGCTCAACCCGGGTGCCGAGCTGCTGCTCTTCGGTGCCGCCCGCTCCGCGCTCGCGACCGCGGTGATCGCCCCCGCGAAGGAGGCGGGCCGCGAGATCGTGTGCGACCGCTACATCGACTCCACTGCGGCTTACCAGGGTGAGGCGATCGGGCACTTCCTGGTCGACACTCCCGGCAGCGAGGGCAGGAGCGCGCTCGAGCTCGGCATCGAGCTCGTCGAGCAGATGAACTCGCTGGTGATCGGCGATTGCGTACCCGACCTGACCTTGCTCGTGCGAATCGACCCCGAGACCGCCGCCGCCCGCGGCCAGCAGCGCATCGAGTCGGGCGCCGATGACGGCTCGGATCGCTTCGAGGGTCGGGGGCTCGAGTTCCAGCGCCGGGTCGCCGCCGCCTACGACGAGCTCGCCCGCCGCCATCCCGACCGGATTGTGGTGATCGAGGGCGCCGGCGTTCCCGGCGAGGTCCAGGCTCGGATCATGGAAGCGGTCGAGGCCCGTCGGTGAACGTCGCGGCCCGGACACCGACCTCGATCGAGGACGCCACCGAGCATCAGCCCGCCGCCCGAATGGCGCTCGCCGCCGCCGCGTCGGAGCCGTTTCATGCCTACCTGTTATCCGGGCCGCCCGGGTCGGGCAAGCGGAGCGCCGCCAGGGCGCTGGCCGCGGAGCTGCTCGCCGCCGGGGCCGCCGATCCCGACGACGCCCGCCGCCGCGCGCTCGCCGACCCCTCGCCCCATCCCGACCTCGCCTGGCTTCGCCCGCCCGGCCTTCAGCACCTGGTCGACGAGGTGCGCGAACGGGTGATCGCGGCCTCGGTCTACCGGCCGTTCGAGGGCGAACGGCGGGTGTTCGTGATCGAGGCCGCCGAGGCGATGGCGGAGGAGAGCCAGAACGCGCTCTTGAAAACGCTCGAGGAGCCGCCCCCCTTCGTCCACCTGATCCTGGTCACGGCCGAACCCGAGGCGCTGCTCGAGACCGTGCGCTCTCGCTGCCGGCCGGTGCGCTTCGCGCGGCTCGCGCCGGAGGCGGTCGAGGCGAGACTCGATCCCGGCGCCGAGGACGGTGAGCGCCGCGCGGCCGCGCGGTTGTCCGACGGCGACCCCGACCGCGCCGCCTTCCTGCTCACCGCGGAGGGCAGGGCGCTCAGGGTCGCGGTCGAGGGCTTTGCCCTCGCCGCCGCAGCCGGGGAGCTCGGCGGCGCGCCCTGGACGATGCTGCTCGACGCCGCCGACGCCACCGGCGAGCGTGAGGCCGCCGCCGTCCGGGCCCGCGCCGAAGCCGCCGAGGCCGACGCCGCCGAGCGCTCGGGCCCGGCGGCGCGAAGGCGCGCGCGCGAGGCGGAGGAGTCGGCGCGCCGTCGCTCGCGGCGCGCCCGGACCGAGACGCTCGACCTGGGCCTTGCCCTGCTCGCCGCCTGGGCACGCGACCTCGCCGCCGCCGGCGACGGGGGCGCGGACATGGCCCTGAACGCCGACCGCCGCGCCGAGATCGAGACCGCGGCGAGCGTGATCGACCCGCGCCGAGCGCGGCGCGCGGCCGAGCTGGTGATGGACACCCGCCGGCGGCTTCAGGTCAACGTCTCCGAGACGCTGGCCCTGGAGGCCCTCGCGTTTCGCCTGGAATTCCTGCTTAGCGGCTGAGCGACAGCGCCTTGCCGCCCCGCTTCGGTGAATGGGATGATCCCGCCCATGGCGAGGCAGCGACGGAGGCCATTCGGAGTCCGCCTCTATCTCGCGGTCGCCTTTGCCGCGGTCGCGATGATCACCGCTGGGCTCGCCTTCGTCGTCGTCAGCGACACCGGCGAGCGCGCGGCCGACGAGGAGCTGACCCAGCTCGCGGTCGGGCGGACGGTCAGCCTCGCCGACGAGATCGGCAACCGTCCCAGCCGCGCCGCCCCGACCACGCTCGCGGGGATCACCGAGGAGGGGTACTCGGCCTGGGTCTTCGACTCCGACGGCCGGCCGACGACGACCGAGGAATCGCGCGGCGTCAACCTGCGCGCCGTACCCGGCGCCCGCGAGGCGGTGCGCACGGCCCTGATCGGCAGCCGCTTCGTCGACGAGCTCCCGGACGGGGTGACGATCGTCTCCGTGCCGATCTTCCGCGAGGGCATGATCGACGGCGCGATCCTCGGCCGCTCGGTGCGCTCACCGGAGGTCGAGGAGGCGATCGCCGAGCTCCAGGGCGACCGCCTGACCGCGCTCGCGGTCGCCGTCACGGTCGCGATCCTGGTCTCGTTCTTGATCGCGAGCGCGATCACCTCGCGGGTCAAGCGGCTGGCGGATAGCGCCGCACGGATCAGCGAGGGCGACCTCGACGACCCGCTGGAGGGAACCGGGGGCCGCGACGAGATCACCGACCTCGGCCGGGCGCTGGAGACGATGCGCAGCGCCCTGCGCGGCACGTTCGGTGCCCTGCGCGAGGAGCGCGACCGGCTCTCGGCGATCCTCGAGGGCCTCGGCGAGGCGGTGATGGTCGTCCAGCCCGACGGGGAGGTCCGCTTCTCCAACGCCGCCGCCGCCGATCTGATTGGCGAGGACGGGCGCGCGATCGAGCCCCTGCTCCCCTGGCTGCGCCGGGCGTCCCGGCGCACGGTGGCCGAGCACGACGCGCTGCGGGTCGAGGAGCGCGTCTACAGCCTCAACGCCCGCCAGCTTCCGGCCGAGGGCGCCGTGCTGGCGGTCGTCCGCGATCGCACCGAGGAGCTGCGCCGCGAGGTCGCCGAGCGCGACTTCGTCTCCAACGCCGCTCACGAGCTGCGCAACCCGATCGCCGGCATCTCCGGCGCGATCGAGGTCCTGCTCGCCGGGGCGAAGGACGACCCGGAGGCGCGCGAGCATTTCCTCGCCCGGCTCTCCGAGGACGCCGAGCGGATCAGCCGGCTGACCGAGTCGCTGCTGACCCTGGCACGCATGGAGGCGGTCGGCGAGGGCGGCACCGAGGCGCTCGACGTCGCGATCGTGATCGAGGAGGCGGCCGAGGTGGTCGAGGCCCCGGGTGGCATCGGGGTCGAGTTCGACGTCGGCTCCGACCTCGTCGGCCAAGGCGACCGGGTGCTGTTGCGCCAGGTGCTGATCGGCCTGCTCACGAACGCGTTCAAGAACACGCCCCCGCCGGGCAAGGTGACGATCAGGGGCCGGCGCGGTGACGAGGGCGAGGTCACGGTCGAGATCGAGGACACCGGCAGCGGGATCGCCCCGGAGGAGGTGAGCCGGATCTTCGAGCGCTTCTATCGTGGCTCGGGATCGCTCGAACAGGAGGGCTTCGGGCTCGGGCTCTCGATCGCGCGGCGGATGGTCGACGTGATGGGGGGCGAGATCGGGGTCGAGTCGGTCGAGGGCCAGGGCGCGACCTTCTGGGTCCGCCTGCGGACGGCGCAGCCGGCAACGACGCCGGTGGCGTGAGGTCGGTTAGCGTGAGGGGTCCGTGAGGGTTCGATGAGCGACAGGATCCTGGTGGCGGACGATGAGCCGAGCGTCCGCGATGCGGTCGGCTACGCGCTGCGCCAGGAGGGGTTCGACGTCACCGTCGCCGTCGACGGCGAGGACGCCGACGCCAAGCTCGGCGCCAACGAGCCCGGCTACGACCTGCTGATCCTCGACATCCTGATGCCCGGGCGCAGCGGCCTCGACATCTGCCGCGACGTCCGCGCCCGCAGCCCGGTGCCGATCATCCTGCTGACCGCCAAGGACGCCGAGGTCGACAAGGTGGTCGGGCTCGAGGTCGGCGCCGACGACTACGTCACCAAGCCGTTCTCGGTCCGCGAGCTGATCGGCCGCGTCCGCGCCCAGCTTCGCCGCCGCGAGCTCGATCGGTCCAGCACGGTCACCGAGGCGAAGACGATCGACGCGGGCTCGGTGCGCATCGACCTCGCCCGACACCTGGTCTCGGTGCGCGGCGAGCCGGTCAACCTCACGCGCTCGGAGTTTCAGGTCCTGCGCCTGCTCGCCGAGCGCCCCGGCCAGGTCTTCAGCCGACTCGAGATCATGGAGGAGCTGTGGCAGTCGGAGTTCTCCGGCGACGTCCGCGCCTGCGACGTCCACATCTCCAACCTGCGCCAGAAGGTCGAGCGCGACCCCCAGGATCCCGAGCTGGTGCTCACGGTGCGCGGGGTCGGCTACAAGCTCGCCGAGGGCTGAGCGCGAACGCTTCTAGAATCGCTGCGACCCGCCGGCGTAGCTCAGTTGGTAGAGCACTTCACTCGTAATGAAGGGGTCAGCGGTTCGAGTCCGCTCGCCGGCTCTCAGCCCCGCGAACATGGCCAGGCCATCGGCCAGGGCCGCCGAGATCAGGTCGCATCCGGGGCCAGTTCTCCCAGCAGGTCGCGGACCCGCTGTTCGATCTCGTCGCGGATCCGCCGGACCGTCTCCAGATCCTTGCCGGCTGGGTCCTCAAGCTCCCAGTCCTCGTAGCGCTTGCCCGGATAGATCGGGCAGGCGTCGCCACAGCCCATCGTGATCACCGCGTCCGCGGCGCGGACGAACTCATCCGTGAGCGGCTTCGGGAACTCCCGGGAGAGATCGACGCCAACCTCGCCCATGGCCTTTACTGCGGCCGGGTTGATCTCCTCAGCCGGGTCCGCGCCGGCGGTGCGGACATGCACCCGGCCCGCGGCCAGCTTAGTGAGCAACCCGGCGGCCATCTGAGAACGCCCGGCGTTGTGCACGCAGACGAAGAGGACCTCGGGGACCCCCGTCAGCCCGGCGTTGGTCTGCCGCTCGCACACGGGCGGGAGGCTACTGCATTGACAAATGTCTTTTCAATAGATATATGTATATCGATGAGCTTCGATCCGCATGGGGAGGCCGCGTGATGCAGACCCTCGAACTGGCGCCGAAGCAGAAGCGACCCAAGGGAGAGGTCTGTTGCGAGCCGGTGGTCTATCCCGACATCGAGCGAGCCCAGGCGGAACGGATGGCGGAGGTGGCCAAGGCGCTCGGCGATCCGGTGCGAATGCAGCTCGTCGACGTGCTCCGCAAGCATGCCGGCAAGGTCTGCGTGTGCGAGCTGGTGCCGCTGTTCGACCTCTCCCAGCCCACCGTCTCGCATCATCTGAAGAAGCTGCGCGACGCCGGGATCGTCGGCTCCGAGCGCCGCGGGCTCTGGGCCTACTACTACGTCAAGACCGAAGCAATGAAGGAGATCTCCACGTGGCTGAGCTAGAGACGATCGACGAGGAGCGCGCCGGCTCGACCGAAAGCTGCTGTTCGCCTGCGGCCCAAAAGACCTGCTGCGAGCCGGAGGCCAAGGGCGAGTGCTGCGGGCCAGGGCGCGAGGCTGGCAACTGCGGCTGTGGCGTAGGCGAGGTGACCGCGACCGTCCCCGAGGACGCGGCCGAGCTGCGCGACACGGTTCGGGATCGCTACGCCAAGGCGGCGCTGGCCGCCGGTAGCGGCTCGGTGACCTGCTGCGACGATGCAGCCCAGCTCACCGAGGGCCAGCGCGAGCTCTTTGGCTCCAGCCTCTACGACTCGGATGATCGCGAGGCCCTGCCCGAAGCGGCCCAGCTGGCCAGCCTCGGCTGCGGCAACCCGACCGCGGTCGCCGCGCTGAACGAGGGCGAGACGGTGCTCGACCTCGGCTCTGGCGGCGGGATCGATGTCCTGCTCTCGGCCCGCCGGGTCGGACCGACCGGCAAGGCCTACGGCTTGGACATGACCGACGAGATGCTCGAGCTGGCGCGGCGCAACCAGGCCGAGGCCGGGGTCGAGAACGTGGAGTTCCTCAAAGGCACGATCGAGGACGTCCCCCTGCCCGACGACGCTGTCGAAGTGATCATCTCCAACTGCGTCATCAACCTCTCGAGCGACAAGCCGGCGGTCTTCCGCGAGGCGGCGCGGGTGCTGAGGCCCGGCGGCCGGTTCGCAGTCAGCGACGTGGTCGCCGACGAGGACATGGACGAGGTCACGCGGGACGACATGGGGCAGTGGACCGGGTGCATCGCCGGAGCCTTGACTCGGGCCGACTACCGGGCCCGGCTCGAGGCGGCCGGCTTCGATCAGCTCGAGATCCAGGAGACCCATCGCGTTCATGAGCATGCGGCCTCGGCCATCATCCGGGCCCGCGTGGCTCCGTGACCCAGCTGATATTCAGCTCAACGATCCGCCTCGACATCATCGGCGTGCCGCTCAGCAGCCTCTGATCGGTCCAATTGGCGGCTGACACTATGGTCCGCTGCCCGTGGCCACGCTGTCAATCGTCATCGTCACCCACGAGTCGCGCGATGCCGTGGGCGTGACCATGGCCGCGCTGGCAAAGCAGCTGCGCGAGGGCGACGAGCTCATCGTCGTCGACAACGCCTCGTCCGACGGCACCGCGGCGACGGTCCGCGAGCTGGCGCCCGGCGCGATCGTGATCGAGAACCAGGCCAACCTCGGGTTTGCGGCCGCCTGCAACCGGGGTGCCGAGGCGTCCTCGAATGCGCTGCTCTGCCTGCTCAACCCGGACGCGATGCCCCGCCCGGGTTGGCGCCGGGCGATCGAGCGCCCGCTCGCCGAGGGGCGCGGCTGGTCGGCTTGGCAGGCGCTGGTCACCGCCGACGGCGGGCGGACCGTCAACACCCGGGGCGGGGTGGTGCACTTCACCGGGATCGCCTGGGCGGGCGGGGCCGGCGAACCCTACTCCCCGGACGACGGACGACGGATAACGGACGACGAACCCGGCTTCGTCTCCGGCGCCTGTCTCGCGATCCCGCGCACGGCCTACGCCGACGCCGGCGGACTACCGGAGGACTTCTTCCTCTATCACGAGGATGTCGACCTCTCGCTCCGGCTCCGCCTCGCCGGGGCCACCCTCGGGGTCGAGCCGACGGCGCAGGTCGACCACGACTACGAGTTCGCCAAGGGCGCGCACAAATGGCGCTATCTGGAGCGCAATCGCTGGGCGACCGTGCTGCGCACCTACCCGGCGGCGCTGCTGGTCTTGCTGGCGCCGGCGTTGCTGGCCACCGAGCTGGCGCTGGTGGCCGTTGCCGCCGCCGGTGGCTGGCTGCCGCAGAAGCTGGGCGCCTGGGGTGAGACCGTCGCCGCGCTGCCGCGCCTACTGCGCCAGCGGCGCGCGATCCAGGCCGAGCGGGCGGTCGGCGCGGCGGAGTTTGCCCGCGGGCTCAGCGCCGAGCTCGGCTCGCCGTTTCTCGGCCCCGCTGCCCGCTCGCAGGCCCTAGGTCTCGTCCTGCGCGGATACTGGGCGCTGGTGCTCGCCCTGCTCGGCGACCGGCGCTGAGGCGCCGTTGCCGGTGGCCAGCTCGCCGCGGGCGGCCCGCAGCTCCTGCTCCAGCCGCGCCGACTCCTGGGCGAGGATCTTGGTCTCCTCCGAGAGCCGCGTGGTGACGACCGAGAAGTTGAGCAGCAGCAAAAAGGCGACCCCAAAGGCGAGGATGAAGATCGCGTTCGCCGGCTCGGCGACGCCCAGCAGGTCGGCGATCGCGTCGAGCCCGCCGCGCCAGATCGCCAGCACCAGGAGCGCCGCCGACGCGAGCATCCAAAGCAACGCGTAGCGCTCGGCCAGCCGCCGCCGGCGGACCAGGTCGAGGACGAGGATGAACAGCGCCAGGGTGCCGATCAGGGCGACGATCTGGACCTTGGTGTCAAGCCCGGAATCGTCGTCGCTCTCCGGGTTGACCGGCGCCGCCTCGGTGACGCCGCTGACCGTGACCTGATCGAGCGCCTCACCGCCGCCGGTGGGGATGATCGTGGTCTCATCCTCGCCCGCACCGACCAATCGGTTGCCCTGCTCGACCAGGGTGTCGCCGTTGGTGAGCGGGTACTCGCCGGGCGGGATCTTGATCGTGTCTCCCGGGCCCGCCTCGAGGATCGTCGTCCCCAGGGACCCGGTCCCGGTCTCGCTCTCGGAGGTCACCTCTAGCGTCTCGCCCCAGGCCGCCGCCGGCGCGGCCAGCGCGAGCGTGGTCAGCGGGAGTAGGAGCCGGCGCATCGGCTATCCCTGGACGCGTTCGCCCTCGGCGATCGCCGCGGCGCCGATTCCGGGCTCGTCCTCGCCGGTCGCCTCGACCGGGGTCGGGCGGCGGCGGAAGAGCCCGACGAACAGGGCGAGCAGCACCTTGACCATGTAGTAGGCGCTGCGCGGGTAGTCGATCGAGCTGCGGCCGAAGCCGCGCGCGTTCATCCGCACATGCACCTCGTGGATGCGCAGATGGTGCGCGTGCAGCATCAGCAGCGCCTCGACCTCGGGATAGTCGTGCGGGTAGTCGCGGGCGAAGAGCTCGATCCCGCGCCGGTTGGTCATCCGAAACCCGGAGGTGGGGTCGGTGATCCGCTGGCGGGTGATCGCGCTGAGCACGACCGAGAAGATCATGTTCCCGACCCGGCGGCCGATCGGCACCGGGTAGCCGGGGTCGCCGCGGAAGCGGCTGCCGTAGACCATGTCGGCCTCGTCGCCGCCGGTCTTCAGCGCGGCGAGCATCTCCGGCAGGTACTCCGGCTTGTGCTGGCCGTCGCCGTCGACCTGCACGGCGACGTCGTACTCGCCCCGCAGCGCGTACTTGTAACCGGACTGCACGGCGCCGCCGATGCCGAGGTTGTAGGGATGGCGGATCACCGCCGCACCCTCGGCCTCCGCCTCGGCGCCGGTCGCGTCGGTGGAGCCGTCGTCGACGACGAGCACGTCGAAGCCGGGGGCCTGGCGGCGGATGTCGCGCACGACCCGGCCGACCATCCCCTGTTCGTTGTAGGCGGGAACGATCGCCAGCCGGCGTAGTTCGGTGCTCTCGGGCATGGCGCGCTGCGGTCAGGGTAGAGCAGGCGTCCGCGGGGAGCCTGCGTATACGGGTCGTGGGCGATCCGCATGCACGGGCGCCGGCGCCCCGACCCTAACCGCGCCCGCCGACGATCTGCTCGCGCTCGGCGAGCCGGTTCGCCCGCCGCAGCTCGGCCTCGCGCTGGCGGCGCGCCTCGACCTCGGTCTCGGTGACCAGGCCCGGGACGGGCGTCGGCTTCGCGTCGTCGTCGAGCGCGACCATGGTCAGGTAGGCGGTCGAGGTGTGGCGGCGCTCGCCGGTGCGCGGATTCTCGGCCTCGACCCGGACGCCGACCTCCATCGACGTGCGCCAGGCCGCGTTCACGGTCGCCGAGCAGGCGAGCAGCTCGCCGACGTTGACTGGCTCGACGAAGGTCATCCGGTCGACGCTCGCGGTCACGATCCGTTTGCCGCAATGGCGAATCGCTGCGACCGCGGCGACCTCGTCGCACATCTTCATCACCACGCCACCGTGCACGAGCCCGGCGAGGTTCGCGTCCTCAATCCCCATCCAGCGGACCAGCTCCGAGTGTGAGCCCGAGACCGGGCGCGGGTCGGCGGACTCGCTCACTCGCCGCCGGAGGCTTGGGGAACGGCGTCGGCCGCCGTCCTCGCCGCCGCGGACGCGGCCTCCTCGGCGGAGTCGCCGAGCGCCCCGCGAAGGACGACCACGTGTTGTGCCTGACAACCGGCGATCTCGGCGCACGTGGTCGTCAAGTCGACGCTCTCCACCGCCGGGCCCTCGCGCGTGTAATGGGTGATCTGCTCGTCCTCGAGCCTCGCCAGGTAGGCGTAGTACTCGCGGGGGGAGCCGAGTCTGTCGAGCTCGTCGAGCAGCTCGAGCAGCCTCTCGCTCGCCTCGTCCTCGAGCCCCTCGACGTCCTCGAAGGCGCCCGTGTCGGTGGTCGAGTCCGGCGCGTCGGGGAGGTCGAAGCCGAGCGCGTCGAGCGCCTGGCGCAGGGCGTTCGCGTGCGCCTGCTCCTGCTCTTGGAAGCTCTCCAGGGTCGGTCTGGTGTTGCCGTCGACCTCCCGGGAGGCGGTCGCGTAGGCGAACGCCGTCAGCTGCTCGAGCGAGATCGCCTCGACGAGAAAGTCGCGCAGGTCCTCGTCCTCCGGCGCCTGGGCGCCGGCGAGGGCCGGCCGCACCAGGCCACCGGCGGCGAGCGCGCCGGCGCCGAGCGCGGCCAGGCGCAGCGCCTCGCGACGGCTGGATTCGGCGCGGCTCACGGCTGCTCCTCGGTCGTGGTCGTGGTGGTCTCGCGCGCGTCGGTCTCGTCCCCGGCGACGTAGGGCTCGCCGGGGAGGCCGGTGACGAAGGCCCGCGGGGCGGGGTCGTCG
This sequence comes from Solirubrobacterales bacterium, assembly GCA_021155855.1. Classification (GTDB taxonomy): domain Bacteria; phylum Actinomycetota; class Thermoleophilia; order Solirubrobacterales; family 70-9; genus WHSW01. The sequence continues at coordinate 69,319 of JAJNAZ010000005.1, read as the reverse complement.
CCGGCGAGGTCCGACATCACCGAGAGCTCGGCGGCCACCGCGGCGAGAAAGGCGATCGCGGTTCCGCGCAGTTGCGCGGTCGACAGCAGACCGGCGGCGGTGCGGTAGGCGGCGATCGCGGCATTGCCCTGCTCGATCTCCGTCCCCGGTGCGGGCGTATCGGTCTCCTGCGCCTCGCCACCCGCCTGCTCGAGCAGCCCGGCCAGTCGCTCCGCTCGCTTTCGCGAGGCGGCGATGAAGCTCTCGATCGCTGCCGTCACCGGCGCCGGGGCGCCGCCTTCGCCACCGACCGCATAGGCCTCTCCCAACACGGTCTCCGCCGCCAGCGCCGTCGCGAGCAGCTCCGGGTCGCGCCCCTCGGCGCGTGGATCGTCGGTGCTGCCGCCGCAGCCGCTGAGCATCGCCCCGGCGGCGCCGGAGCCGCCGATGAGGAACAAGCCGCGACGCGAGACGGTCTGCATTCGCGGCACCCTACCGGGGCGGATGCGGACCGACAGTGACAAGCGATTGGCCGAGCTCGCCGACCGGGTCGCCGTCTGCAGGCTCTGCCCGCGGCTGGTCACCTGGCGCGAGCAGGCAGCGGCGAACCCGCCGCGCCGCCATCGGAGCGAGCGCTACTGGGCGCGGCCGGTGCCGGGGTTCGGGGATCCCGGGGCGCGGATCGTCGTCGTCGGCCTCGCCCCTGCGGCCAACGGCGCCAACCGCACCGGCCGCCCGTTTACCGGTGACCGCTCCGGCGAGTGGCTGTACGCGGCGATGCATCGGGCCGGGCTCGCGAACCAGCCGACCTCCACCGATCGTGGCGACGGGCTGCGGCTGCGCGACGCCTATGTGACCGCGGTCGTTCGCTGCGCGCCGCCCGCGAACCGCCCGTCGCCGGCCGAGCGCGACCGCTGCCTGCCGTTTCTCGACCAGGAGCTGCGCCTGCTCGAGCGGGCCACCGTGCTGCTCACGCTCGGCGCCTTTGCCTGGGACGGCACGTTGCGCGCGCTGCGCGACCTCGGCCAGCCGGTGCCGCGTCCGAAGCCGCGCTTCGGCCATGGGGCCGAGGTGGAGGTCGGCCCCTATCGGATGCTCGGATGCTTTCACGTCTCCCAGCAGAACACCTTTACCGGCAAGCTCACCCGCGAGATGCTCGACGCGGTGCTGGCGCGGGCGCGGAGCCTGGCCGCGGAGGACGGCGCCTCCTAGCTCCCCGCCGTCCCTGCGCGCCGCCGGCCCGCGATACTTCGGGGCGATGTTCCCGGTGAACATCCCCAACGTGCTCACGCTGCTGCGGATCCTCGCGGTCCCGGTGCTGGTCGTGGCGCTGCTCGAGGAGACGCCAGACGGCGACGTGATCGCCGCCGCCGTGTTCGCGCTCGCCGCGCTCACCGATGGCCTCGACGGCTATATCGCCCGCCGCCGCCGCGAGGTCACCACCTTCGGCAAGCTGATGGACCCGCTCGCCGACAAGCTGCTGGTGATCGCGGCGCTGATCTCGCTCGTCTCGCTCGACCGGCTCGCCGCCTGGATCGCGATGGTGATCATCGCCCGCGAGCTCGCGGTCACCGGCCTGCGCAGCGTCGCCGCCGAGCAGGGGGTGGTGATCGCTGCGAGCTGGCTCGGCAAGCTGAAGACGCTGCTGCAGGTGGCGGCGATCATCTGCCTGATCGCGTTCGACCCGTCGCCGGTCTGGGTCGATGTCCTGCTCTACCTCGCGGTCGCGGTCACCCTGATCTCCGGCGCCGATTACTTCCTCGGTTTGCGCCGCCGGATCGCCGAGCACCGGGCGGAGCAGGCGCCGGCGCCGATCGCCGCCGGCACCAAGCCGCGCTAGGCGACTACGCCACCGGCCGGCCTACCGCGCCACGTCGGCGCAGGGAGCCTCGAGCCACTCGCGGGTGGTCGTGTGGTGCGCGGAATGCTCGCCGGTTTCGAGCTCGGCGAGGATCTCGTCCAGCATCCCGGAGCGCTCGGCAACCACCGAGTGGCGGTGGATGGTCTCCAGATTCTCCTGCCGGGCGAGGATGAAGCCGCCGTCGCGAAGCCCGGGGTAGGCGCCGGTGACCCGGCGGATCATCTCCCGGACCACGTCCTCGACGAAGCGCGGTTGCATGTGCGCCTTCTCGACCACGGCGACCTCGTCGGAGCGTTTCATCAGCTCGTAGATCTCCGAGCTCATCGACTGCTCGACGATGTGCAGCAGGTCGGGCGCGTCGACGGCGAACTGGCTGCCCTCGGGACGGCCGATGTGCAGCCGGCCGATGCCGCGCTGGTTGTGCGTCGCGACCGGCACCGTGCGCAGGATGCGGTCGATCTCGTCCTCGTCGAAGCCGTCGTCCGCGAGCCGCTCCCGGGCGCGACCGGCGACCAGCTCCTGAGCGCAGGGGCAGGCGGTCATTCCCTGCGCCTCGACTCCGGTCAGCGTCCGGGTGCCGCGATCAGAGGAGACCGCCGTGCCGAGCAGGGTGTAGATCTCCTGCGTCTCGAAGCCGGAGGCGGGCGTGGACACCGTCTCCGGGTAGCGGGCGGCGATGCTGACCTCGGCGCGCATCCCCCGCTGGCGCTCGCGGATGTGCTCGGCGATGTGGGTCGCGAGGCCCTCGGCGATCGGCGACTCCGAGAGCACGACCTCGTCGATCGCCGCGTTGACGACCTCCTCGAACCGCGACATGTGCACGCCGGCCTGCTGCGGGTTGAGGTCGACGAAACACTCGAGCTCGGCGAAGTAGTGGTCGCCGGCGACCTGGATCACCTTCTCGACCCCGCGCACGCCCACCCGGGTCAGGCTGACCTCGGTTGTCGGCCGGCCGGCCTGGACGTCGGCGACCGTGGCGGCGTCGGTTCCGGTCTCGGTCGTAGCCATGCATACAGGGTACGGATCGATCGCCGTTGGACGGCCGATTGGCCTGCTGCTTATACTTTTTCGGCCCGGGGAGGAGGACGGGCTCGATTTGGCCGAGAAGAAGGCGGCTCTTCTAACGGACGAAGCGGGAGGTCCGGGTTCGGTCCAGGACCAGGCCGCCCCGGAGCACGGGGAGGCGGCGCTTCCCGATTCGGATGATCTGCGGGCGCTGATCGTCCAGGGCCGCGAGCGCGGCTATCTGACCTTCGAGGAGATCACCGGGGCGCTCGAGGAGGTCGAGGTGACCAAGGAGCAGGTCCGCGACCTGCACTCCTACCTGATCGAGCACGGCGTCGACGTCATCGCCGAGGACGGGCTCACCGCCTACAAGGAGGGCAAGGAGGAAGGCCAGCCGGGACAGCAGAAGAAGCCGGAGCTGGACCTCACGGTCGAGCCCAGCCTCGACTCGCTGCGCCTCTACCTGCGCTCGATCGGGCGGGTCGAGTTGCTCACCGCCGACCAGGAGATCGAGCTGGCGCAGCGGATCGAGAAGGGCGACATGAACGCCAAGCGCCACATGGTCGAGGCCAACCTGCGGTTGGTGGTCTCGATCGCGAAGGGCTATCTGGGTCGCGGGTTGAGCTTCCTCGATTTGATCCAGGAGGGGTCGCTCGGGCTGATCCGCGCGGTGGAGAAGTTCGACTACCGGCGCGGGTACAAGTTCTCGACCTACGCCACCTGGTGGATCCGCCAAGCCGTGACCCGGGCGATCGCCGACAAGGCGCGGACGATCCGGATCCCGGTGCACATGGTTGAGAAGCTGAACCGGGTCACCCACGTCGAGCGCCAGCTCGTTCAGCGGCTCGGCCGCGAGCCGGAGCCGCAGGAGATCGCCGCGGCGCTGAAGATCACCGTGCGCGAGGTGCGCGACATCCTCCGCGTCGCCCAGATGCCGGTCTCGCTCGAGAAGCCGGTCGGTGACGAAGACGAATCGGAGCTGGGCGACTTCGTCGCCGACGAGGCGACCGAGGAGCCGTTCGAAGCCGCGACCGAGAACCTGCAGCGCGAGGACATCCAGCGGGCGCTCAACGCGCTGCCCGAGCGCGAGCGGCAGGTGATCGAGCTGCGCTACGGGCTGCGCGGCCACGAGCCGCTGACCCTGGAGGAGGTCGGCCGCGCCTTCGGCGTCACCCGCGAGCGGATTCGGCAGATCGAGAACAACACGCTGAAGAAGCTCAAGCAGCTGCCCGAGGCGCAGCGGCTGCGCGAGTTGGCTTAGCGGGGCTCCGGGGCAGCTGCCGGGCGCCGGGGGCCGGGGCGCGGCTACTCGCAGAACGGCCGGGCGCCGACCGGGTCGCGGCCGGCGATCCCGGAGCAGTCGCGCAGCGAGTCGAGGCGTGCGGCGAGCCCGAGTTGAAACGGGTCGGCCTCGGTCGGGATGCGGGCGCGATTGCGGAGCTGGAACGGGTCGCGCCGCAGGTCGTAGAGCTCGTACTCGGGCCGGTCGCAGATCCCGGTTTCGCGGACGAGGCGGTCGAGCTCGACGTAGAGGTGGCGGCGGGTGCGGACGGCGTCGTAGAAGTTGTTGAGCCCGGCGAGGGTCGATGTCGGGTGGCCACAGTCGCGGACGCTGCCGAGCTCGATCAGCAAGCCGCGGTCGCGGGCCCAGCCCGGGTGGCGGCCGCGCAGCAGCGGCAGCAGCGAGCGCCCGTCGAGAACGCGGCATTCGCCGCTCGCGGTGCAGGGCGTGGCGCGGGCGAGGTCGAGGATCGTCGCGGTGAGGTCGAGGTTGTTGACCGGCGCGTCGACCGCGCCCGGCTGGCGGCGGGCGTTGGGCAGCCGCGCGAGCAGCGGCACGCGGATCGACTCCTCGTAGGGATACACCTTGTTGAGGAAGACGCGGTGCTGGCCGAACAGGTAGCCGTTGTCGGAGGTGAAGAAGATCGCGGTCCGGCTGAGCTCGCCCTGGGCGGCGAGCCGGTCGATCAGGTTGCCGACCCCGCGGTCGACGGTGGCGAGGCTGGCGAGCGCGCAGCGCCAGCCCCACTTCAGCGCGCTGATGCGCTCGGGGCCGAAGGGGGGATGCTGCGAGACCCAGTCGGGCTTGTCGCCGATGCGGCGCTCGTTGAACGACGGCGGGCGGGGCAGCGGCTCGGACTTCCACTGCCCGAGCGCGCCGCGCTCGGGCAGCGGCAGGCCGCCGACGCCGCAGGGTCCGCGACCGGTCTGGCTGGTCGCGTGGGGGGCGATGTGGGCGACGGTGAGGAAGAACGGCCGCGAGTCGCCCTTCGCGCGGCGGACGAAGTCCAGCGCCTCACGGTTGATCACCCGGGTGGTGTAACCACGGCGCTTGTGCCCGACGGCGACGGGGACGCCGTCGTTGCTGAAGCTGGCGTTGTGGTAGGCCGCGGCCGGGCTGCGGAAGCCGAACCAGCGGTCGATCCCCGGCGGTGGGGCGAAGCCGTTGGCGGTGTCGGGATCGCCGCGGAGCTCCTCGCGGTGGTAGTTGAGCAGCCAGCGGCCGACGTGGCCCGTGCGGTAGCCGGCCGCCTGTAGCCAGGAGTAGATGGTGGAGGTCTTGTGGTTGAGGCTGGTGTAGCCGGGCTCGTTGTCGAAGACGCCGTTGTTGTGCGGGTACTGGCCGGTGAGGTAGCCGGCGCGCGACGGGCAGCACAGGGGGCTGGAAACGATGCTGTTCGCAAACTGGGTGCCGTGATCTCGCAGCGCGCGGATCGTCTCCGGCATCGTCCGCCGGGAGAGCTGGGCGACCGACTGGTCGTCGGTCATGACGACGATTACGTTGGGTGGCGGCTTGGCCGCGCGGGGGGCTGGGCTGGCCGCGGGTGAGGTGGCGGGCGTCTCGGATGCGCCGGCGATTGCCAGGGTGAGGGCGAGCAGCGCGGTGGCGACGGCGAGCCGCAGGGGTCGGTCGATCACGGTTTCAGTTTCGAGGTCCACGAGGCGGGAAACCCGCCGCGGCGGGGAAAGATTCGAAGACGCGCCTCAGTCCTCGCGCGCGTAGGGATTGTGGCTGGGGTCGGACTCGGCAATGGCCGCCTCGTCGCCGGACGCCTGGGCCCTGCGCCGGGCCCCGAGCGGCCCGATGCGGCCGGTCTCGTAGAGGCGGGCGAGGACGAAGTCGACGATCGCGAAGGCGGCGATCGCGAACAGGACCGGGTCGAAGATCAGGCCGAGGACGATGCCGACCACGAGCGTGACCACGCCGCTGAGGTAGAGCGCGGCGGCGAGCTTGCGGGCGGAGGCCTCGGCGGGGTGGGCTTCGATTGTCATAGCGGCAGCGTATTCGGCGAGCGAATTCGTTCGAGGATCACCCGGCCGGGACCGTCGGCTCGAACACGGAGCATGGGGGAGGCAGGATTCGAACCTGCGTAGGCATAGCCGACGCGTTTACAGCGCGTTCCCTTTGGCCGCTCGGGCACTCCCCCGGCGTGGCAACAGATTCTAGAGCGGGGTCTGTCGGGCCGTAGACGATCGCTTCGATTGGGTGTCCGGGCGCAACTCGTACTCGTTGTACGTCGATCCTCGACCGTGATGTTGTGAGCTCCGTCAAAGGGCACAGGAGGGAATCGGCCATCGTCGCCCGGCTCCGTGAGCACGAAGAGAAGATCGACCCGCGAGGGGTCGAAGACGAGTCAGTCACCGCCGTGGTGAACTAGCCGCGACAGGACCACCTGGGAGCGGGTGCGTTCGACCTGACCGGTGCGCTGGAGGTCGATGATCAGCCGCTCGAGGTCGGCGTTGTCCTCCGTGCGCACCCGCGCGATCGCATCCGCGTCGCCGGTGACGCTCCACGCCTCGACCACCTCGGGATGATCGCGCAGCGTCCGCGCCACCTCGGCCAGCGTCGTCCCCGGCCGGTAGAACAGCTCCACCAGCGCCTCGGTGTTCCACCCCAGGACGGCGTGATCGACCAGCGCCGTGAACCCGACCAGCGCCCCCGCGGCGCGCAGCCGATCGACCCGCCGCTTCACCGACGGCGCCGAGAGCTTCACCCGACCGGCGATGTCGTCGTAGGTACGCCGCCCGTCCTCCATCAGCAGCGAAAGAATCCTGCGATCAGTGGCGTCCATGCGCACGATTCTTGCGTACTCATCCGCCGGAATCGCCATTGACCCGATCCGGTCCGCCCTCTACCGTTCAGAAGCGATGCCCGCCGCCGTCGCGTCCGCCCGCCTGCCCGTGCCCGCGAAGAGCGCCCGCGTGCTCTTCGACGAGGCCCACTCCGAGGCCTGGACGATCCGCCCCGAGGTCGCCCGCGAGCTCCAGCCCGCCCATCCCGGCGACTCCTCGCTCGCAACCGCCGCCGCCGCGCTCGCCGCGCGCGAGTTCGAGGTCGCGGCCCACACCGGCGGCGCGCTCACCGCCGAGGTCCTCGGCGGCGTCTCGGTGCTGGTCATCGCCCATCCCTCCGAGCCGAAGTGGGAGGCGACCGTCGACGGCGGCTCCCCGCGCCTCGAGGCCGCCGAGCTCGACGCGATCGAGGCCTTCGTCCGCGCCGGCGGCGGCCTGATCATCCTCGCCGAGACCGAGCAGGACAAGTACGGAAGCAACGTCGCCGAGCTCTGCGCCCGCTTCGGGATCGAGATCGAGAACGCCACCGTGCAGGACTACGAGCACCACCACGGCGACGCCCCCTCCTGGATCCTCGCCGCGCTCGGCGACCCGCTCGCCGGCGTCCGCCCCGCCGCCGACGAGCCCGACGCCCCGGTCACCGGCCCCGCCTCCGATCCGCTCGCCGGCATCTCCGCCGCCTGCTTCTACCGCGCCGGCGCGCTCAGCACCAACGGCGCCACCAACGGCGTCCGCGTCATCGCCCGCGCCCACCCGACCGCCTCGCTCCCCAACGCCGCGCTCGCCGCCACCGCCGCCCCCGGCGCCGGCCGAGTCGTCGTGCTCGCCGACTCCGACCTCTTCGGCGATGACTGCATCGCCGAGCTCGACCACGAGGCGCTGTGGCTCAACCTCGTCTACTGGGCCGCCCAGCCCGCCTTCGCCGAGCCGCCAGCGCCGGCGACCTCCGCCGCCGCGGCCGACCCCGCCTGGCTGCGCCTCAAGGCCGCCGCCGAGCAGCTCCGCCTCACCCAATCCGCCGACGGCTCGATCGACACTGCCGAGCACGCCCCCGACACCCTCCGCCCCCTGGTCACCGAGATCGCCGAGTCCGCACAAGCGCTCAAGCCCCGCTTCGCCCATCAGCACGACTACATCGACGCCGTCTGTGCCGACCTGATCGCCTGGGCCGACGGCGGCTACGAGAAGCCCGACTTCATGCGCTCGCTCGAGGCCTTCCGCCCCGAGCGTGACCGCACCGACGCGATCGAGCATCTCTGCGTCTTTCCGATGTACAAGCAGAACGCCTCCCGCGACACCTGCTTCGAGGCGCTCATCGTCCGCGTTCCCTGGCCCGAGTGGATCGCCGAGCTCGAGCGCAGCCGCTTCGACAACGCCAAGTACCTCCCGGTCACCTTCATCGACCACACCGCCGGCTACGACTCCGAGTGCGCGGTGCTCTTCCCCGAGACCTTCTCCACCGCCGAGCGCCCCTCCGACTACTACTTCGGCGCCATCTTCTGCGACCGCGAGGCCGAGCGCCTGCGCCGGGTCGCCGGCGCCGCCGCCGACACCCTGCGGCTCAACCTGCCCCCCGAGGCCGCCTGCCTGCTCTCCTCGGCCCAGCTCTCGCAGAGCGCCTACATGCTCTGGGACCTCGTCCACGACCGCACCCACATGCGCGGCGACCTGCCCTTCGACCCGTTCATGATCCGCCAGCGCAGCCCTTACTGGATGTATGCGCTCGAGGAGCTGCGCTGCGACCTGACCGCGTTCGCCTCCGCGGTCGAGCTCGAGCGCGAGGGCTTCGCCTTCGCCCGCCACGTCCAGTACGCGATCCTCTTCGACCGCCTGTTCCGCTTCCCGATCACCGGCTCGCGGGTGCGCAACTACGACGGCCTCGGCGGCCAGCTCCTGTTCGCCTTCCTGCACAAAGAGGGCTATTTGCACTGGACCGACAACCGCCTGACGCTGGAGTGGGGGCGGATCGCCGAGGGTGTCGGCCGCCTCCGTGAGCGCGTCCAGGAGCTCTATCACTCCGGCATCGACCGCTCGAAGCTCGGCCAGTGGATCGCCGCCCACGACCTGATGTCGGAGTACGTCGCCCCGGCCGAGAACAGCGTCTGGGCGAAGGCCGGCCGCGAGCTGCCCGAGGTCGAGGAGCCGAAGCAGCTCGTCGATTTGGTCCGCGACGACGAGTTCCCGCTCAGCCTCTTCTATGTCCAGCTGAAGCCGAAGCTCGAGCACGCGCTCGAGCCCCCACGCCGCGAGGCCGAGCCCGCCGCCTCCCCCGGGTAGGGCGACCCGACCCGCCCCCGCGCTCGGACTACTCCCAGCCGAAGCCGAACCGCGCGCACGCGCTCGAGCGCCTGTCCACCCCACGGTGGCCATGGCCCCGCTTTACCGCACCCGCCTACGCTATCCGCAGATGAACGGACGCGGGCTTCGCATCGACCTCTTCGCCTTTGCGCTCGGCGCGTTGGCGCTGCTCACGCTCGCCTTCTTCAGTGCCCGCAACGGCGCCGCGTTGATCATGAGCGGGCTCTGCCTCGTCGGTCTGCTCGCCGCGCGGGTGGCCGGCTTTTCGAACCGGGCGCTCGTGCCGCCGGCCGGCGGGCTGGTGGTGCTGTTGTGGTTGGTGTGGATCGATCCGCCGGCCGACTTGCAGCAGACGAGCGCGCTCGCGCACCTTGCGGGCGGTGTGCTGGTCGGCTGGGCGCTGGCGGAGTACCTGCGCGGCCGCCTGCCCTCGCCGCTTTGGATCCTGGCGGTGCTGGTCGGCGTCTTCTCGCTGACCATCCTCTGGGAGCTGGGCGAGTACCTGGGCGACCGCGCGCTCGACACGGCGCTGATCCCGAGCAAGCGCGACTCGGCGCTCGACATCTTCTTCGGCACCGTGGGCGGGGTGGGCGCGGTCGGGCTCGCGTCCCTGTTGGCGCCGCGGCGCCCGCCCGGGTAGCGTCCCCGAGATGACCGACCTCGAAGGACGCGTGATCGCGATCGCCGGCGCCGCCGGCGGCCTCGGGCCGGTGGTCTGCGATCGGATGGCCGAGGCCGGCGCGACCCTGGCCTGCACCGACGTCGCCGGCGAGCGACTCGACGCGCTCGGCGGCGAGCTCGCGTTGCCCGACGAGCGCCTCGATCTGGAGGTCGTCGATCTGCTCGACGAGGCCGCCGCCCGCGACTGGGCGGCGCGGCTGGGCGAGCGCTTCGGGCGCATCGACGGGCTCCTGCACCTGGTCGGCGGCTGGCGCGGCGGCGAGGCGCTGGCGAGCTTCGACCTCGCCGACTACGGGTGGCTGCACGACCTGCTCGTCCGCACCGTGGTCAACTCGACCCGGGCCTTCTACGAGCCGCTCGCCGCGTCCGAGCACGGCCGCTTCGTGCTCGTCTCCTCCTCGCAGGCGCAGGCCCCGTCCGGCACCAACGCCGCCTACGCGGCGACCAAGGCGGCCGCCGAGAGCTGGACCCTTGCCCTCGCCGACCAGTTCGCGGCCGACGAGTCGGCGGCGACCGCGAACGTGCTCGTCGTCAACGCGATCCTCACCCCGCAGATGCGCGAGGCGAATCCCGACAAGCCCTACAGGACGTTCACCTCGGCCGAGGACATCGCCGCCGCTATCGCCTTCGTCTGCTCGGACTCAGGCGCGAAGATGAACGGCAAGCGCCTCCCGCTCTACCCGTGAGCGGGCCGCCGTCACCGGCCCCGCGCGGCTTCGCTTCCGACAACCAGGCCGGGGTCCACCCCGAGGTGCTCGAGGCGCTCGCCGCCGCCAACCACGGCCACGCCGCCAGCTACGGCGCCGATGCCTGGACGGCCCGGGCCGAGGAGCTCTTTCGCGAGCACTTCGGCGCCGAGGTCCGCGGCTTCTGCGTCTTCAACGGCAGCGGCGCCAACGTCGCCGCGGTCGACGCGCTCACCCGCCCGTTCGAGGCGGTGATCTGCACCGACGTCGCCCACATGCACGTCGACGAGTGTGGGGCGCCGGAGCGGCTCACCGGCACCAAGCTGCTCACCGTGGCGAGCGAGCACGGCAAGCTCGGCCCCGACGACGTCCGCCGCTGGGAGGCGCGGCGCGGGGACGAGCACCAGGCGCAGCCGCGGGTCGTCTCGATCACCCAGGCGACCGAGCTCGGCACCGTCTACACGCTCGACGAGACCCGAGCGATCGCGGAGGCCGCGCACGAGCTCGGCATGCTCGTGCACGTCGACGGCGCTCGGCTCGCCAACGCCGCCGCGGCGCTCGAGGCCCCGCTCGCCGCCCTGACCACCGAGGCCGGGGTGGACGCGGTTTCCTTCGGCGGCACCAAGAACGGTCTCGTGCTCGGCGAGGCGGTCGTGTTCTGTCGCCCCGAGCTCGCCGAAGAGTTCGCGTTCACCCGCAAGCAGCTGCTCCAGCTCGCCTCGAAGATGCGTTTCGTCTCGGCCCAGTTCGAGGCCCTGCTCGGCGGTGAGCTGTGGCTGCGAAGCGCCCGCCACGCGAACGCGATGGCGGTGCGCCTGGCATCGGCGGTGGGGGCGACCGACGGGGTCGAGATCACCCACCCGGTCGAGGCGAACGCGGTCTTCGCCCGCCTGCCGCGGCCGGCGATCGACCGCCTGCTCGTCGAGCTGCCCGGCGAGCATCCGTTCTACGTCTGGGACGAGGAGGCCGACGAGGTGCGCTGGATGTGCGCCTGGGACACCACGCCCGAGGACGTGGACGAGTTCGCGGCGGCGGTCGCGGCGGCGGTCGCGCCCGTCTGAGTAGCCTGGCGGCGATGGTTGTTCCAGGGCTGGACGCGGTGCGCGACCAAGCCGAGGGCCTGATCGCCCGCTCGATCCCGCTCCTTCCGGGCCCGTTGACGCGGACGCTCGCCGGCGCGCCGGTCCGAATCGACGGCCAGCAACTGCACCCCCAGGTGCAGCTCGCGCTGCGGCTCGAGCGGCTCGCGGGGGGCTCGGAGCTGCTTGGAGTCCCCGAGGCACGTGTCCGCCGCCGCCGCGAGGCGCGCATCTTCGCCGGCCCGCGGATCGAGGTCGAGCGGGTCGAGGAGCTCGAGCTGCCCGGTCCTACCGCCCCGATCCCCACCCGGCTCTACGTGCCCGTCGAGATCTCGCGCCCTGCGCCGCTGGTCGTCTACTACCACGGCGGCGGGCACGTGATCGGCGACCTCGAAACCCACGACCAGCCCTGCCGCTTTTTCGCCCGCGAGGCCGGTGCGCTGGTGCTCGCGGTCGACTACCGCCTGGCGCCCGAGCATCGCTTCCCGGCTGCGGTAGACGACGCTTTCGCGGCCTTCGTCACGGCGCACTCGGAGGCCGGGCGCCTGGGTGCCGACCCCGAGCGGGTCGCGGTCGCGGGCGACAGCGCCGGCGGCAATCTTGCCGCCGCCGTCTGCCGGCTCGCGGTCGCCGCGGGCGGCGCGGTGCCGATCTTCCAAACGCTGATTTATCCGGTCACCGATTACTCCGCCAAGCGGCGCTCCTACGAGCTCTTCGGCGAGGGCTTCTTCCTCACCGCTGAGGAGATGGACTGGTATCGCGACCACTACTTCGCCACCACCGAGGACCGCACCGATCCCCGCGCCTCGCCGATCCTCGCCCCCGACCTCACCGACCTCCCGCCCGCCCACGTGGTCAGCGCCGGCTTCGACCCGCTGCGGGACGAGGCCGAGGACTACGCCGAGCGCCTGCGGGCCTCCGGGGTGCCGATCACCCTGCGCCGCGAGCGCGACCTCGTGCACGGGTTCATCAATGCGGTCGGCCTCGGCGGCCGCGCTCGGGAGGCGACCGCGGAGATAGCGGCGGCGATTCGCACCGGCCTGGCGGCCGCTACGCTCAGCGCTGCGCCCGGATAGCTCAGCAGGCCAGAGCACCTCCATGGTAAGGAGGGGGTCGTCGGTTCGAATCCGACTCCGGGCTTCGCCGACGCTAGATTTCGCGCCCGTGGACTTCTCGCTCACCGACGAGCAGCAGGACTTCGTCGCCGCGGTCCGCGACTTCTGCGCGCGCGAGTGCGGCACGCCCGAGCAGCGCAAGCGGCTCACCGAGGGCCACACCGTGCTGCACTCGGCCGAGATCTACTCGAAGATGGCCGAGCTCGGCTGGCTCGGGGTGACGATCGACGAGGCCTGGGGCGGCTCCGGCGGCGGCATGCTCGACGCCTGCCTGTTCATGGAGGAGACCTCGCGCGGGCTGGCACCGATCGGCGGTTACGCGACCACCCTGATCGTCGCCGGCGCCGTCGCCCGCTTCGGCAGCGACGAGCAGAAGCGCGAGATCCTCGGCGGGATCGCCGCCGGCTCGGTCGAGGCGATCGCGATGACCGAGCCCGAGGCGGGCTCAGACGTCGGCTCGCTGACCACCAGCGCCGAGCGCGTCGACGGCGGTCTCGTGCTCAACGGCCAGAAGGTCTTCTGCTCCAACGCCCACATCTCCGACCACGTGCTCATCGTCTGCCGCACCAGCAGGGGCGAGAGCAAGCACGAGGGCCTGTCGATGATCTTCATCCCCACCGACCACCCGCGGATGGAGATCAAGCCCATCGACACGCTTGGCGGCCGCGAGACCAACCACCTCTACCTGAGCGACTGCGAGGCGCCCGCCGAGGCGCTGCTCGGCGAGCTCGACCAGGCGTGGACGCAGCTGATGGCGGGGCTCAACGTCGAGCGCCTGATCCTCGCCGCGACGATGCTCGGCTTCGGCTGGCGCGCCCTCGACGACGCGCTCGCTTACGTCAAGCAGCGCCGCCAGTTCGGTAAGCCGATCGGCTCCTTCCAGGCGCTCCAGCACCGGCTCGCCGACCTCGCCACCGAGCTCGAGGCGGCGCGGCTGATGACCCACTGGGTGGCGACGAAGGTCGACGAGGCGCCGGACACGATGCTCCCCCGGGAGGCCTCGATGGTGAAGCTGTTCGTCACGGAGACCGCGCAGAAGGCGGCGCTCGAGGGGATGCAGATGATGGGCGGCTACGGCTACTCGTCGGAGTACGACATGGAGCGGCTCGTGCGCCAGACACTGGTCTCGACGATCTACGGCGGGACGAGCGAGATCCAGCGCAACATCATCGCCAAGACACTGGGGCTTTAGCCGCGCGGCGCCGAGGTCGCCTCTATGAGGATCTCGCGGCGCGCTGCTCCCAGCGAGGGTGGAGGGATCTTCTAGGGTTGTCCCAGATGCAGAACGGCACCGTTTTTCCCCCGTCCCCAGGCATCCGCGCCACCGCGCTCGCCCTCGCCGTCGATGCCGTCACCGCCGAGGTGGTCACGGCGCTGCGCGATGCCGGGATTCGACCGCTGTTGCTCAAGGGACCGTCAATCGCCGGGTGGCTGTACGGAGACGGCGCTGCGCGCCCATACGGAGATTCCGACCTGCTCGTATCCCCCGGCTCATACCGGCCGGCGGAGAATGCTCTTCGGGCGCTCGGATTCCGCCCGCTCGGCTACCTGAGCCAGGGGCATGTTGATTCGCAGGCCTGGCTGCGTCACTCGGACAACGCCTCCGTCGATCTCCATCGCTCTCTAGTCGGTGTCTGCGCCTCCCCTGACGTTCTTTGGGAAGAGCTTGCTCGGGAGACGGAGACGCTGCGCGTGGGCGGCATCGACGTCGAGGTGCTCGGCATGCCGGGGCGGGCGCTGCACCTCGCCCTTCACGCGGCCCAGCACGGGGTCGACCACGAGCGCCCGCTGCAGGACCTCGGGCGAGCCGTCCGAGCGGTCGACGAGCAGGTTTGGCGCGAGGCGAGCGAACTGGCGCGGCGAGTGGACGCTCTAGCCGCGTTTGCCGCCGGGCTTCGCCTCGACGACCCCGCAGGCAGGCGGCTGGTGGAGCGTCTGCAGCTCCCCGCGGATCGCCCGCCCCTGGTCGTTCTGCGCGCCGGCCCGGAGGTCCGGGCGGCGATCACCCTTGAGCGGCTCGCGAGTGAGGGGCCGCTTCGTGCACGCGCTCGCCTCTTGTTCGGGGCGCTCTTCCCATCGCCGGGCTACATGCGAAAGTGGGCCAGCGGCCGTTCATGGCCCTGGGCCCGGGCGCTACTGCAGGGTGGTCTCGGTTTGTGGCTCGCCTACATCTGGCGGCTGATCTGGATCCTCGTGCGGCTGCCGAGGGCGATCGTCGCCGTGCGGCGAGCGCGGCGAGGGCAGAACTCGCACGCTGGCTGAGTGTCCTGCCCCAAACATGTGTGAACAGGTGACGGATCCCGCGTCCGACCGAGCGGCGTCCGCTTTCGTCACCCGGCGCCGACGAAGGATCCGGGGCGGCGACCGTCATGGGTACGGTCGTCGTGGGCCGCACGAACTCCGTCGGCGCCGAACGAGACCACCGTACGGAAAGCATCGAGCGAGGTCTCGGTGTCGGTCACGGACCGCCCGCTGACGGTGACCCATACATGTCCGCGTGGATCTGCGTCCGAGTCGGGTCGCATCCCGACTACGAGTGTCGGCGCACCACCCTCGCGGGCCAGGTATCGGTACGCGAGCAGGCTTCTCTCGAGACAGTTGTCGTCGGTTGCCAGGATGCCGCCTCGCCGATAGAGCCATGCCGCCATTGTCGCGATCCGTCTCTCGCGCGGCCGCCGCAAGCCGCCTCGTCGGGGTCGGGATGACATCAACCGTACGAGGCGCGGCAGGGGCAACACGTACTTCAGCACCGGGAGGCAGAGGCGCCAGGCGAACATGCGTGCGAGCAGCACGCCGTCGCCAGGCGTCGCCACGAACGCCATCAAGGCGCGAACCCGTGCGGCCGGCGTTCGCCGGCTCTCGTCTGCCGAGGCGCTCACGCGGCTGCCTGGACGGCGCCCTCGATCTCGTCGACGACGCGGTCGAGATTGTGCAGTCCCGGCCACAGGCATACCTCGAAAACCGGAACGCGCGCCACCAGCTCGAGGTAGCGCTCCACCATCAAGACGTGCCGTTCGGGAGGCTCAAGGCTGAAGCAGTAGGCGTGGGCGAGGACCCGTGGAAAGGAGCTCGCCGGCTCGAGACGACGGACCACCACCGGACCTCCGGGGGCCGAGGGATGCGAGCGCTCGAGAACGCAGAGCGCCGCCAGCTCGGCGGGGTCACTGTCGTCGTGATCCGAAGCTGTCACCCGGCCGGAGACGCCGAAGAACGAGGCTGACTCCGGACGCAGTTTGAGCTCGAAGGGGAGCCGTAAGGCACGTGGGGTCGGCCCTGAGAGGTCGAATGGCACGGCGTCATCGGCGACGATCCTATGCCCCCGCCTGCTGAGGGCGTAGGCGACCGTCGACTTCCCGGTTTGCGAGACGGCGCATAGTCCAACTACGCCCTCGCCCATCCGCACAGCACTCGCGTGTAGTACCTCCGCTCCCAGCGCTTGCAGGGCCATTGGAAGCACGGTGCGCCGGTAAGCGTCCAGCACCCTCTCCTCGGAAACGCCGGGCTCGGCGAACGATGTCACCTCTGGACCGTCGGAGAAGCGAAAACTCGCGACGCCGGGAAGCTTCATCCAGCGATCGCCGGCGACCGTGAACCCGAAGGCGGCGACTCTATCGTCGGAGTCTCGCCAGACCTCCGCTCCCGGGGGGACCTCGGGCACGGCACCGGCCGGCCCCGCCCTGAGCGTCAGCATAGGAGGCAGAGGGACTCCGGCGGTAGGGAAGGCGAAACCCTCCCCGCCGCCGGAGTTTCCGTCAGAAGCCCGTTACTCCAGTCCCGACGGCTTACGCGGCGCGTCGCCGGAGTCGTCCGAGACAATGGACAGCTTGCCCCCGCCACCCTTCAGCACATCACCGATGTGCCCGACGGGGTCGAGCCTCATCGACTCCCAGACCCTCTCGTGCTTTTTATCCACGAATTACCTCCTGCGCGTCGATGTCAGAGACGGGGTTGGAGCCACGCCTCAAGGCTGAGAATATCCCAGATACGGTAACCGTAGCGTCCCGTGGCGCGGAAGGCAAGTGCCTCCTCGATGCAGCGCCCCACGCCATCGGGATCGACGAGGCCGGCCTCGACGAGGGCCGGGGTGCCCCCCATCGACTTCCAGATCCGCGCTCCCTCGGCGGCGAGCAGTGGGCGGGAGAAGGCCGTGGCAGTGACCTTCTTCTTTCGCGCGAAGCCGAGTTCGGGAAACCGCGTTGCCACGGTTTGTCTCACGAGCCCCTTGGCGTATCCGCCGCGATTGAGAAGCTCAGGTGGCACGCGGAACAGAAAGTCGACGAGGTCGGCGTCGAGGAATGGCCGGACCACGCGGCCACCGAAGCGGCGACCGTTCTCGAAGATCTCCTCATGGGTCATTGATACGAGGGGGTGGTCGAGCGTCGCTCGCAGCTCTCTCATGTAGAAGTCCTTGGGCGGTGGAAACGATCGAATCTCTGCACGTTGATCGAGCGCATGCCGAAGCGCGGGGTCCGGGGCCACCCAATCCGGCATCGCGCGCGCCAGCCTGCGGCGTCTGAGTGCTCGCATCGCCCAGGGCGCGGTATGACCCACCGCAGCGGCAATCACCTGGCGGGCACCGAATCGCCACAGGAGATTGCGCACCACTCGCAGGCGCGAGGTTCGAAAGGAACGGCTGTGGCTTTGACCGAGGCGGTAAAGGCCCGTGAAATCGAGCGCCAGTAACAGATCGGCGGCGTAGGTCGGGGTGACGGTAAGCCACTCATCCCCACCGTCCCCGTTCAAGAATGTCGTGCAGCCGCGACGCCGTCCCTCGAGTCCGAGCTGGCGATAGGCGGGCAACCAGAAGCTGAGAAGCGGCGCGGGCCACCCCCTGGCCATGTCGAGCGCGGGCGCCAGCATGCCCTGATCGCCCACCGCGTCGAAGAACTCCATCAGGAAGTGGGGGAGTCCGAGCGCATTCGCGACGCCGCGCTGGACCGATTCCTCGTTTGCGTCCGGATGAGGAAAGATGAGCGATAGCGCCTGTGGGTCCGGCCAGCCATGCCTGCGGCACCGATCGGCAGCGATCGCGGCGACCGTCACCGAGTCGAATCCTCCACTCAGCCAAATACCTGCTTGGCCGCCGTCGATGCAGCGGTCCAGTGCTTGGTCCAAGAGTGAGTCGAAACGCTCGAGCTCGTCTTCACTCACCCAGTCGACGTCCTCCTCGGGGCGGACCGGATCCCAATGGCGGTACATTCGTCTCCCGGCAGCCGACATCCGTAAAGCGTGCCCTGGTGGAATCCGCCGCACTGCCTCGAAGTAAGTCTCCCCCCCCTCGCGGTGTGCCCAGCGGTGACACAGGTGATCGGCGAGGGCCAGCCGGTTCACCGAGCTGGGCACTCGGGGGTCGTCGAGCAGGTCCTGGATCGACGTCGAGACGAGCGCTTTCCCGTCCGCCTCCGCATAGAAGAGCGGGTGGATGCCGACCGGATCGCGCGCGCAAAGCGCTGTGTTGCGGCGGTGATCGCAGATCAGCAGTCCAAAGGCGCCCCGTAGACGGGGGACCATCTCGGCGCCCCACCGCAGATATCCCCGCACGACGATTTCGGCGGCGCTAGCCGACTCGCCAAGGGAGAGCGCGCGGCGTAGCTCCTCCGCATTGTCCAGCGTGCCCTCGAAGCACGCCTCGCACTCGTCCTCCGCCGCGCGGATCTCCGGCTCGCCGCCCACCCAGGCGGCGCGGCCGGCCGGCGCCGCAGTCACGACGGTCTCAGCCACCAGCATCCACCGTTACGAGCCCGGCTTCACGCAACGACGAGAGCAGCCCGTCGATCTCCCCCCGGAGGGTGTCCCGATCGACGTCGAACTCCTGCAGCATGCATCGCTCGATTTCGGCCCGGTCCAAGCCATCGCTGAGCAGCTCCCACAGTCGGGCGCCGGTGCGGTTGAGCTCGAAGATCAAGTTCGTGTGCAGGTTGACGAGCACGATCTTGTCGCCCAGCCGGCGGGCGGCAACATCTCGAGCGGGCCGCAGCTGCGCAGCCTCTCCCTGCTCCCCTCCCTGCGTCCGAGCGTCGGTCAACCGGCCGTGCACCCTACCACCTCCCTTGCGCAGGCAAGGGATTCAGGCGTTCCCGATCAGTACTGGCTCAAGGAGCCGGATCGTTTGGCGGCTTTGAACGCAGCGGCGAAGGCGAGGATCGCCAGCGGTAGGAAGACGGCTCCGAAGAGCACCAGCATGAGGGCGTCGGCGAGCCAGCCGCTGCCCTGGTAGAGGGCGCCGCGAATCCCGTCATACGCGAAGCGGGTCGGAACCACCGCGCCCACCGGTTCGAGCCAATCCGGAAGCACCGTGACCGGAAAGAAGGCACCGCTCAACAACCCCATCCCGAAGACGAACATGCCCATCACGCCCTGGCCGCGCTTGACGACCATCACCACCGCGCCCGAGAGAATTCCAAGGCTGACCATCGCGGGCCAGGTCGCCAACAGCACGATCGCGAACCCGCTCCAGTCGGCCCCGGCGAGATCCAACCCGAGCAACAGTCCCGCGACCAGCAAGTAGAAAGCGGTTCTCAGCATCGCAAAGACGAAGCTCACTCCGCATAGACCGAGAGACATCTCGGTCGCCGTAAGCGGTTGAGCAACCAGCGTTTCCAACGTGCCGGTCAGCTGCTCCTCGCGAACCCTGACCGCGAGGCCGGTGATCGCGGCCTGCACCACAAGCGTGACCGCCATGCCCACGACCGCAAAGGCGAAGTAGTCCGGCGCTCCACCGAGCGGTGCCGTGGCGGCATCCTCGAATGTGCGGGAGATGAAATAAAAAAGGAGCAGGTTCATGACCCCGAAGACGAGATCCATTCCGATCGCCAACCGGTAGGAGCGCCTGACGAGGTAATCGCGGCGGACGATGGCGAGAATCGCCCGTCCTCGGGAAAGCCTAGGCGGGAAGCTCAAGGCGGCCATCGCAGTAGTCGAGATCCTCGTCACGGTGCGTTGCGACCAGCACCGCCATTCGCGACCGTCGCGAGATCGCCGCCCACAGGCGCTGCACGGCATCTGCGTCCAGCGACCGCGTCGGCTCGTCGAGGAGGAGAAGCCCGGGAGCCCCGAGCAGAGCCCGGGCGAACGCGAGTTGCTGCAACATTCCGGCGGAGCAGGCGTCGGTGCGCTTCGAGAGGATCTCGGAAAGCTCGAGCTCCTCCTCCAGTTCACTTACCTGGCTCGCCGCCTCCCGCTCGGTGGCGCAGCGAAGCCGGGCGAAGAACATCAGGTTGGCGTGCCCCGTCAGCCGCAGGTAGAAGGAGCGTTCTTGGGCAAGCGAGGCGCCGACCAGGCGGCGGGCCGCCATCGAGCCGGCGGCGTGGCCCGCGATGCTGATCTCGCCGCGGTCAGGCAACAAGGTCCCGGCGACGCAGCGGAGCACGGTTGTCTTCCCGGAGCCATTCGCGCCAACCAGCGCGACCCGTTGGCTCGGCTCGAGCTCCAGATCGAGCGAACGCACGACCTCGCGGGGGCCGAAGCGGCGCCCCAGGCGATGAACTTTGAGCAGCGGAGAGGCCATCAAAGCGGACTTTCTCAGGTACGAGCAACGAGGCGCCCGCTCAGCGTTCGGATTGACCGAGGCACGGCGGCGCGGAGTGATCGCCCCCTCGGCAGCTGCGCCACGTTTTGTAAGCTCGCCTGCTGCATCACGCAACGCAGTTCAACCGCCGCTGCACGGGACACGCGTACCGGGAGGACGACGGACTCACGAATCCGCATCCCGGCCGGGAGCCATGAACCGGCTCAGCAAGAACTTTCCCCCGAATCTCTTCGACCTCGTCGCACTGCCCGTCGCACTAGCACTCACTGTTACAGCCTTGATCCTTGGATTCACACGGGACCATTCGCCCCCTTCGTCGCCTCCTTCCCCTGAGACATCCGACGCTGCCAAGTCTCTCGTGAAGATTCAAGATCGGGCGGCGGCGGCCGGCTACGGCTTGATCTCCTGTCAGGAGGGTGAGGGGGTCGAGTGTCACGACGACATCATCGTCACATCCTCCGAGGCCACCCTGTGGATCAACCTGGATGGCCGTGGAGAGGGCGGTGTCACTCCTCCCGAAGGCACCGACCAGAGGTACGGGGTGTTCCGTCTCGGCCGCGACCATCTCCAGGTCAATGCAATCCCTACACCCGAAAGGACTCGCGATTACATCAACGCCTTTCTCCACAGCGCCGACGAGGTTGAAGCGGTCGAGCAAGGCAGGGCGGCCTACGCCGTGATCGGTAATCACCTCTGGAGCGCGACCAGTGATACGCCGTATGTGATCGACGAGAAGAGGTTCCTCGACGTCGTCGGGAAACTGGAGGGCTGCGCGCCCGACTGCCGAATCGAAGAGTCGAGCTTCGATCGCTGATGCCCGGCAGGATGGCCGAGCGTATCGCCCGTGCGATGTTCTCTGGCACCGTGCGGCTCAAGCGGCGGGTCACGCGGAACCCGCGCCTGGAACGACTCTTCTACGACGCGGTCAACCGAGACGAGTTTGGGAACCTGGCGGTTCACGACGCGATGCTCGCCGACGAGGTCAGGATTCGAGCTTATGCGCAGGGCATCGCGACGAACGTGAAGGAGGGTGACGTTGTCCTGGATCTTGGGACAGGCGTCGGAATCCTCGCATGCCTGGCAACGCGCCGGCGGCCGCGGAAGGTCTATGCGATCGACCACAGTGCGGTGGATCTGGCTCGGACATTGGCTGAGGCCAACGGACTTGGCGGTATCGACTTCAGGAGCATCCACAGCGACAATTTCGACCCGGACGAAGCTGTGGACGTAATCGTCCAAGAGCAGATCGGCAAGGCGATCTTCAACGAACGCATGGTTACAAGCGTCGCCGCCCTGCGCGACCGGGTGCTTCGGCCCGGCGGGCGGATCCTGCCCAATCGATTCGACGTCTACGTCGAGCCCGCTGAGTTACGCGAGGACAGAGTGATGCCGCTGATCTGGGAACATCGGGTGGAGGGCCTCGACTTCTCGGCGCTGCGAGCGGTCGCGCGGGAGATACCCAGCTATCCCCCGCCGCAGAGCGCGGTGGCTGCCGCCTTTAAGCGCCTTCTCTGCGAGCCGGAGCCCGTTTTCTCGATCGACCTCGAGCGCCACGGGCCCGCCAACCTGCCCGCACGCGTCGGCTCGCGCCGCCCGGCAACCTCGGCGGGCGTCCAGCATGGGCTGGTCGTCTACTTCGTAGCCCATTTCGATGCCGTCAATCGGTTCACCAACGCTCCGCTCGCGCCGCCGACCAACTGGCCACCCGTTCTACTGCGGACCGAGGCCCGAGAGCGCCGCGTGGGGGAGATGATCGATCTTGAGCTGACTGCTGATCCCCTGGAACGCGTGGAGACCTGGCGCTGGAAGACTGAGGCACCGAGGGACTAAATTGCCGCGTCGATGACGCGCGACCTCCAGATCAGGAGCGCTCGCGATGCGGCGTTCCTGGCCCTCTTGGCCTGGGGGCCTCTGAGCGTGATCACCTACCCGTTCCTTCGTCTCGGCGAGCCCGCCTGGGTCACCTTCGACCGCGTCTGGATCGGCGCGATCGGGATCTGGGTCCTCTACGACCTGGTCGCGCGGCGCGAGCGCCCGCGCTCGCCCGCCGCCGACCTGGTCGTCGCGGCCGCGGTGCTCTTCGTCGTTACCTTCGGCCTCCGTGCGGCGCTGACACCCGAGGACCGGCTGACCGTGATCAAGATCTGGTTCGACGCAGTCGTCCTACCGGTGGTCCTGCTGCTCGCCGCGCGCCAGCTGATCGGCTCGATGCGCGACTTCAGGCTCCTGTTCGGAGCGCTGGCGATGACCGGGGCGCTGCTCTCGCTGATCGGGCTGGCCGAGTTCGCGTTCGGCTTCGAGCTGGCCACTCGCAGCGGCGGGACCCCGTTCTACGACAGGAATATCGATTTGGTGCGGGTGTCGGGGCCGTATGCGAGCACGGAGACCTACGCGCTGTCGCTGCTGATCTGCTTCGCTGCGACGCTGTGCTCGCTGCGCCTCCGGGGCGACGGCGTCCTCTCACTGGTAGCCGCAATCGCGGCGCTCGAGCTCGCGGCAATCGGGATCACCTTTTTCCGCGCCGCGTGGCTCGCCGCCCTCGTCATCATTGTCTTCATATTCGGTCTACCCCTTGTGCGGGCGCGGCCTCGGCCGGCGGTCGTAGTCGCGCTTGTGTTCGGGTTTGCAGTCGTCGCGTTCGGCTTGATTCAATCCGACGCGGTCTCGACGCGATTGAGCGACAGCGATAATGCGGCGGGGAGACTCGCAACCTGGGGCCAGGACCTCAAGGTCTTCGGAACCGCACCAGTATTCGGTGTGGGCGTAGAGCGCTTTACGTCATCCACCACCAACGAGACGAACGTCGTGGTGTCAGGCGTCTACGCCCTGGACAATCCGCATAACTCGTACCTCGCTCTGCTAGCGGAGCAAGGCATAGTCGGCTTTATTCCGTTTGCCCTTCTCACGGTGGTCGTGTGGAGGTTGATCCGGGCCGTCCGCAAGGCCGCTTTAACCCAAGAGGTTCGATACGTTGCGCTGTGTCTCACAGGTGCCGGTATTGCCTATCTGATCACGTCCCTTACCCTCACCATGCTTCCCTCGTCACCGTCGAATGCGCTCATGGGATTACTCGTTGGTGCTGCTGCGGGGTTGCTCGATCGTGTAGGGACTACGAGAGATACGGCGCGCATAGTAAATGTAGCCGGCTAGGTTGGCCAGCACCGCGAGGAGGCTGGCAAAAGCGGCTCCGAGCGCACCAAAAGGAATGATTAGCGCCGGATTCAGTAGGACGTTGGCTCCTAGAAGGATCAAGCTCGTATTACGCAAGGCGCGGCCGGCGGCACGAGCGTTGAGGTAGGCATTGAGGATGCTTGTTACGCCAGCGGCCGTGGCAGCCAGCCCGAGCGGGATGATCAGGCTCCGGACCTCGCTGAGGTCAGGGTTTAGCTGATCCACGATTGGCCCGGCTGCGATCGCAGCAACGAGCGTTGCAAGAACGCCCCACACGACGACCGGTGCAAATGCACGGCGGTCCAGGGCGCCGCTCCTCGTCATGCGACCGTAGAGGGCGGTTCCCAGGCCTATTGCCGGAAGACGGATTAGGCTCGCTCCGGCCACGGTCAGACCATAAGCGGCAAGTTGGCGGGAGTCCGCAAACGCGCCGAGGATAAGTACGTCGGTGTTGTATGTACCCACACTGAGCAGCCTGCCCGCGTACGCCTGCAGTCCCCAGCGACGAGTTTCCGACCAGATCCGCCGCCACCTCGTGCGTAACTGGGAAAATATCGGACGTATGAGATACGCAAGCAGCGCGGCGGCCAGAAGCAGACTCACGGCTCGCAATGCGAGGACGAGAGTCAGGTTCAGGTCATGGTTTGTGACGTCCAGGATCATCCACAAACCGACGAGGGTCAAACCAGCCGCCGCCAGCGTCATCAGAGGCTGCAGGTAGGGACGACCGATTCCCTGGCTGATCGCTAGTGCCACGAGCCCAAACGGATAGGCGATGGACAAAGGGGCGGTGATCAGCAGCGCAGTCCCGGCCTCGACGGTGAAGATCGAGTCGACGACCAGCGAGACGGCGGCCATCGTCGCACTGAACATGACGCCGAGGGGGACATAGGCGAGTAGCAGGGCGCCAAGCCAGCGACGCCGTTCGGCGGTCGAATCCGCCAGGGCTGTCAGCCGGGCTCCCGGAAAGAAGATGCCGAACTCGAAGAAGGCGGCGACAAAGAGGAGTATCGACTTGCTCAGTGTGAACGCCGCAAATGCAGCAGTCGACAACTCCGCGGCGACGACCGCAGTCACCACCGCCGTGATTCCGGCGCTGCCAACGGACAGAAGGGCGAAAGCCAACGTGTGGCGCCCGACCGAAGAGCTGCGATGACGAAGTACCCGCTGTCGCAGGCTCGCCAGGCGCCAGGTCGCCGACTGGATTCGGCGGTCGCGTGTCAATCCGCTCCGCTCGCCAGGACCACGTCAAAGGGCGTAGGTCTCATGGAACGTCAGCCACCTCCCGCCCACCGGCGATCCCGCGGCAGCGGTCAGCCCTCCAGCGCCTCGAGGATCGTGGTGGCGCGGTGCTCCCAGGTGTGCGATGCCTCGGCTTGGCGTCTCGCCTCGCGGCCCAGTTTGCGGCCGCGTTCGGGGTCGGCGAGAAGCGCCGAGACAGCCTCGCCGAGTTCGCGTTCGTCGCCCGGGGTGACGAGGAGACAAGTGCGACCGTGCTCCAGCACCTCCCCGATTTGCCCGAGCTCGCTGGCAACGATCGGCCGCGCAAGCGCCATGTACTCGAACAGCTTCGTGGGCGAGCCGAAGAACGGCTCGCCGCCAGTCAGCTCGATGTTGGGGGCGGTGAGAACGTCACAATCGGCGAGCAGCCGAATTGCTTCGTCGTGCGGGGTTCTTCCGGTCCAGGTCACCCGGTCGAGGACACCGAGCTCGGCTGCTAGCCGCTCGCAAGCAGGACGCCCTCGGCCTTCGCCGACCATCAGCACGCGGGTCGCGGAGGGCAGATGTGGAACTGCCCGCACCAGTACTTCCGCTCCGTGCCAGCTTCCAAAGCTGCCGATCCAGCCGACCAGCGGGTGGTCACGCGCTGGAGCGGTGTGTCCGGCGAGCGCGGAATCAACCGCCTCGAGATCGACCGCGTTCGGGCTCGTGATTACCCGAGCGGGGTCCGCGCCCGCGTGCAACGCCATATCGCCGGCCTGCCTGGACACGGCGGCGACCAGGTCCGCCGAGGCCACGACCCGTTGCTCGATGGCGGCGATCAACGACCCTGTCGGGCCCTTCAGCAGCTTCGCCCCGTGCGACCAGTGCGCGAAGGCCCAGCTCGCCGACCCGTTCCATTCCAGAACCAGCGGCGCGCGATAGCGCTCAGCGAGGTCTACC
The DNA here is from genome assembly GCA_021155855.1 of Solirubrobacterales bacterium. Taxonomy (GTDB): domain Bacteria; phylum Actinomycetota; class Thermoleophilia; order Solirubrobacterales; family 70-9; genus WHSW01. Next base: position 43,679 of record JAJNAZ010000005.1, on the reverse strand, counting down.
CCAACCATGCGTAGGGCGGCATGGCGCTGATAGACGATGCCGGGCGAGCCCAACCTCGACACGAGTCGGTCGGCCGCGCTCATCATCGTGCGGTTGCTGGCGAGCCTCGCCAGCTCGGGGGTGAACCTTGCTCCGGACGGTTCCGGGGGTGCGATCTCCAGGTCGTCGACGCTGTCAGTGACTTGCGGTGGCGGCTGCGCGCTTGTGACCAGCCCGATGCGCAGCCCGCGGCGCCGGACGCCGCCCAGGACGCCGCTTATGTGGGTGACGGCGCCACCTACGCTTGCACCCACGTCGCCGGCCCAGATCGCCAGCATCGTGTCCCGGCGATCGACGCGGTCGCTGCGCCCGGCCTGCGACCGGCAGATGAAGCGAATGGCGTCCGCCAACCCTCGGGCCAACGACCCGCCGACGAGGGCGGGCGCCGCCGCGCTCGCCGCGGCGAGGCGGCGCACCGAGACTCGCCTGATCGTGTCCGCGCGCTCGTCGACGAGCCATCGGGACCGGCCCGCGGCGCTGAGCAAGGCGGCGGCGTAGAGCTGCGGCATCATCTCGCGCTCCCAATCGAGGCTGTGCACGGCCACATGCTCGATCGCGGGGCTCCGGCAGGCGCGCGCGAAGGCGACCGGATTGCCAGCGAGCTCGTAGCGGTCGACGATCATCGGTGAGAGCAGGCCGTGCTGGGCGGCGAATCGCTCTGCCGCACCGCGAGCGCTGGCGGCGATCAGCAGCCACCCGTGGCTCCCGGCCTCGGTGCAGGGCGTGATCGGTACCCTCGCGCCGGGTACGGAGTTTCTGCAGAGGGATTGCAATTGAGCGGTTCGAGCCTGATCTTAGGCGGGCGGCTATCGAACAATGGACGGCTGATCCGGCCGGACCCCGGCGAGCCGGGATCGAGCGCGCATATGGTCGAGGATCGTCATGCCTATGCCCGGTGGATGGGGACGGTATTCGCCGCCGCGGTGGAGTGGCGCGTCGTCGCCAGAGCGATCCGGCTCAGCTGAATGGGTCGAGGCTCATAGAGCTGCACTGAACCACCCCGTGGCCGCCCGAGACCTCCGCCAGCATCTCGCCCGGATCCGCGCGAACCCCGGTTACCTGATCAATCACATCGCACACCGGGTCATACAGAGGGCTCGAGCGCGCGGGCTGAGGAAGGCCTACGGACGGTTTGTTGTGCGCCCCCGCGCTCACGCGTCCTTTGACGGACTGCCGGTGTCTCCACCTGCCGCCGCCGATCTTCCGCCCGCGCTCGCCGCCGCCGCCGCCACCGTCCGCGCCGAGGCCGAGCGGGCGATCGCCCATGAGTTCGACCTGCTCGGGTCGGGTCCGACCTCGCTTGGGCCGCAGATCGACTGGCACCGCGACTTCAAAAGCGGCGTGGCCTGGCCGCGGGCTTTCTACCAGGACATCAAGCCGGTCAGCTTCGAAGACAGCGGCGACCCGAAGGTCGCGTGGGAGCTGAGCCGCGGCCACCAGCTGCTCGCCCTTGGCCGCGCCGCGGCCCTGTTCGGCGACCACCGCTACCTCGATCAGTTCGCGAGTCAGATCGGCTCGTGGATCGAGGCGAATCCGCCAGGGATCGGCGTCAACTGGGTGAACCCGATGGAGGTCGCCCTGCGGGCGACCAACTGGGCGTGGGCTTTGAGCGCGATCGGTGATACCGGCCGGCTCGATGCCAATCTCGCCGGGGAGGCGGTCCGAAGCCTGCAGGTCCACGGCCGCCACATAGCGGCCAACCTCGAGGGAACACCGCAGCTGCGCAGCAACCACTTCCTCTCCGACGTGCTCGGGCTGCTCGTGCTCGGCGCCGTGCTCGTCGGCGATCCCGCGGCGAAGCGGTGGGAGCGGCGCGCCCGCAGGGCGTTCGAGCGCGAGATCCACCGCCAGGTGCTCTCCGACGGGGTCGGCTTCGAGGCCTCGCTCGGCTATCACGGACTGGCGCTGGAGATCTTCCTGATCGCCTGGTGGGTCTGCTCGGTGCGCGGCCGGCCGCTCTCGGCCGCGTACGAACAGCAGCTGCGGCGAATGCTCGCGGTCTCCCTCGCCGTTCGCCAGCCCGACGGTCGCATCCCGGCGTTCGGCGACGCCGACGACGGCAGGGTCTTACCGGCGGGCCCGGCGTGCGGCCTCGGCCATGATCACTTGCTCTGGGCGGGCGCCGGCCTGCTGGCCACCCCGCGCCCGAAAGAGGGCCTCCCCGACGCCGAAGTCGCCTGGAACTTCGGTCTCGACGCCTGGTCGGCGGCCGGCTCGGCGCCCGCCGCGCCCCCGCCCCGCAGCGCCGCCTTCTCGGCCGGCGGGATCTATGTGCTCGCCGGCGGCGGCACGCATGTGGTCATGCGTTGTGGTGACGTCGGTCAGAACGGCAACGGGGGGCACGCCCACAACGACCTGCTCTCCTACGAGCTCTGGCGGGGGCGGGTTGTGGTCGTCGATCCCGGCACCTACGTCTATACCGCCGACCCGCGAGCCCGCGATGAGTTTCGATCCACGGCGGCGCACAACACCGTGAACGTCGATGGCTCCGAGCAGAATCCGATTCCTCCGGGCCAACTCTTCCGGCTGCCCCAGGTTGCGACGCCGCGGGTGTCTCGGTGGCGCGACTCGGACGACCGCACGATCCTGATCGCCGGCCACGATGGCTACCGGCGACTTGGGTCGCGGATCGATCACGAGCGCCGCTTCGACCTCGACCGTGTGAGCGGCGAGCTGCGCGTGGTCGACGAGCTCAGCGGCAGCGGTGAGGCGAGCGCCGAGTGCCGGATCCACCTCGCCTCCGGAATCGACCCACACCTGCAGGGCAACCGAGCCGAGCTTTGCCCCGGCGGTGGCGCGATCCAGTTCGACGGCGAGGAGATGTCGGTTTCCCTCGAAGAGGGGTGGGTGTCTCCGAGCTACGGTGTGCGGCTGCGGGCGCCGGTCCTGGTCGCACGCTTGTCGGGTCGGCTGCCGCTCGTGCTCTCCCACACCTTCAAACCGAACGCCCGATGAACGATTCCCAGCCGATGGCCAGGCCTCGACCCACGTGCTGCATGCCGGTGGTCTCACACCTGCCGTTCGACGCTCGCGTGTGGAAGCAAGCGCGCAGCCTCGCCGAGGCCGGTTGGTCCGTGCGCTTGATCGGGATGAGCTACGACGCCGCGTCCGTTTCCACCGGCGAGCGAGATGGGATCGTGGTGACCGAAATTCCGTTTGGGAGCCGCGGCGCGGTGGGTGTGGCCGCCCGGTTGCGCACCCGAGCCGGCGCCCTGCTGCGGTTGTGGTGGCAGGTGCTGCGAACGCGGGCCGACGTCTATCACTGCCACAACATCCATCCGGGGCCGGCGGCGGTGGCTGCGGCCCGGAGCAGGGGGGCGCGGATCGTCTATGACGCACACGAGCTTTACGGCGAGCCGGCTCGCGACGCGAGCCCGCTCCAACGCCTCACCGCTCGCTGCGCGCGGCTGGCCGAGCGGCTGATCGCGCGCCGCGCCGACGTGGTGATCACCACGAACGAGTCGCGCGCGGCCTTGCTGCGGGAGCGCCACCGACTCGATCGTGTGACCGTGCTGCGTAACGTCCCCGCGCTCGCGGAAGCCGAGCCGCGTCGCCTCGGGGTCGCCGAAAACCGGCGCGTGTTGCTTTACCAGGGCGGCGTCTACGCTCGCGCCCGCGCGTTCGAGGCCACGATCCGTGCGCTCGCCTCGCTGCCGGAGTTCGACCTGGTGATCGTCGGCTTCGGCCGCGAGGCAGACCTCGCCCAGCTGCGCGAATGGGCGAGCGAGGCCGATGTGGCCGAGCGCGTGCACCTGCGCGAGCCGCTGCCGTTTGGGCAGCTGATCGGGACGGCCGCGTCGGCCACCGTCGGGTTGGTGCCGTTGCGGGCGATCAGCACCAACTCGGTGCTCGGCGACACCAACAAGCTGTACGAGTACCTGATGGGCGGACTACCGGTCGCCGGCAGCGACTTCCCGGAGGTGCGCCGCGTGCTCCGGGCCGGCGAACCGCCGGTTGGCGAGGTCTTCGACCCCGAGGACCCGAGCTCCATCGCTGCGGCGGTGCGCAGGGCGGCCGGGGACGGATACGAGGCGCGGCGCGCCGAGGCGCGCCGTCAGGCCGTGGAGCTGCACAACTGGGAGCTCGAACAGCGCAAGCTGCTGGCGCTCTATCGGGACTTGGCCCCGACGACCGCGACCGCCCCGGGCGCCGATCCCGTCCAGATACGCACCACGCTGACCGAGCTCGACGCCTGGGGCGAAGCGCGGGAATGGATCGGTTCCGATCCCTACGAGGGCCTGAACGCGAAGGTTGCGGCCATCGCCCGGGGCGCGCTCGCTCGGCGAGCGCTGATCCAGGCGGTGAAGCGGTCACCCCTCGATCCGCGCCCGCTGCTCGGGATCGCCCCCCGGCCGAGCTCGGCGGCGCTCGCGCACGTGCTCTCGGCGACCGTGCGAATGGCGAGGGGGGGCGTGCTGTCGGTCGACGAGGGCGCGGCGCGAGTCGAGCGTCTGGTCGGGTCCCTGCGCGAGCTGCGAACGAGCGGCCACGCCGGCTCGGCGTGGGGGTATCCGTTCGACATGCGCAGCCGCTTCTTCTTCTACGCCGCCGGCACCCCGAACACGATCGCTACGAGTTTCGCCGGGCTCGCGCTGCTCGACGCCCACGCACTCACTGGCTCGGCTGAGTCGCTCGAGCTGGCACAGGGCGCCGGCGACTTCCTCCTTGCCGAGGTGCCGCAGACAGCGGCCGAGATCGGCGCCTACTTCGGCTACCTGCCTACGGACTCGACCCCGGTCCACAACGCCAACCTGCTCGCCTGCTCGCTGCTGGCCTCGCTGGAGCCGGCGACCGGCCGCGAGGACTTCGCGCGCGCGGCGCGAGCCGGCGTCGCCTACGCGGTCGCGCACCAGCGCGACGACGGCTCCTGGCCGTACGCGGGCGACGCCCGCGGCGACTGGGTCGACGGCCTGCATACCGGCTACGTGCTCGACGGCCTCTTGGTCTGCGCGGTCGCGCTCGGATTCTCCGGCGCGCGCGCCGCGCACCGGCGCGGGCTCGACTATTACGCCCGCAACCTGATCGCAGCCGACGGGGCGGCGAAGGCCTTCGACCATTCGCTCTTTCCGATCGACGGGCAGTACGTCGCCCAGGCGATCCGCAGCTTCACGCTCGCCGCCGCGCTCGATCGCGCCCGCCTCCAAACCGCGGCGCGGGTCTACGAATTCGCCGTGCGCCGGATGCGGCGTCGGGACGGCGCCTTCGTCTTTCAGCGCCACCGGCGATGGGTGAACCCGATCCCGCACGTGCGCTGGGTGCAGGCGCCGATGCTCGACGCGCTCAGCATGCTCTACGAGGCCCGGGCGGCGCCGGAGGGCGAGGCGATCCGCCTGCCCGGCGCCGCGCCTGCGAAAGTCGGCTGATGCGACAGATCGCGCGCAGGCTCAAGGATGGTTCGCTGGAGCTGGTGGAGGTTCCCGATCCCCGCCCCGGCGCCGGACAGGTTTCGGTGCGGGTCGCGGCCTCGGTGGTCAGCGCCGGGACCGAACGCGCGACGATGGAGGCGGCCCAGAAGAACCTGCTCGCCAAGGCCCGGGCTCGTCCCGAGCAGGCGCGCCAGGTCCTCGACCGGGTGCTCACCGAGGGGCCGCGCTCGACCTTCGAGTTCGTCCGCCGGCGCCTCGACGAGCTCGGTCCGCTCGGCTACAGCGCCGCCGGCACGGTGCTCGAGGCCGACTCGCGCGTGAGCCGCATCGCCCCCGGAGACCGGGTCGCGATCGGCGGCGGCGGCTTCGCCAACCACGCCGAGCTCGACGTCGTCCCGGAGCTTCTCTGCGCGCGTGTACCCGACGCCGTCAGCGACGAAGACGCCGCCTTCGCCACGCTCGGGGCGATCGCGCTTCACGGCTTTCGCCGCAGCGGAGCCGAGGTCGGCGCCATGGTCGCCGTGATCGGCCTCGGCCTGATCGGCCAGCTTGTCACCCGGATCGCGCTCGCGGCGGGCTGCACCGTCCAGGGCGTCGACCTCGACTCCGACCTGGCCGAGCTCGCGCGCCGGGCCGGGGCCGATGCGCGGGTACGCGAGGATCCGCTCGCCGCGGCCGAGGGCTCGGCCGACGCGGTCCTGATCTGCGCCTCGACCGACGCCAACGACCCGATCGAGCTCGCCGCCAAGCTGGCCCGCGACCGGGCGCCGGTGGTTGTCGTCGGTGCAGTGCGGATGGAGATCCCGCGCGGTCCCTTCTACCGCAAGGAGCTCGACCTGCGCCTCTCGCGCTCCTACGGGCCCGGTCGCTACGACCCGGCCTACGAGCTGCACGGCCACGATTACCCGCCCGGCTACGTGCCCTGGACACAGCAACGCAACATGGAGGCCTTCCTCGGCCTCGTCGCCGCGGGAAAGCTCGACCCGGCCGCACTGGTCAGCCATCGCTTCGCCTTCGACCAGGCGCAGCGCGCCTACGAGGCGCTGCGGGCGGAGCGACCGGTGGCGATCGTGCTCTCCTACCCGCGGGCCGCGACGCCAGCGCCCGCCGCCGAACGCCCGACGCCCGAGGCCGCGCCGCCCCCGCGCCGCGGTGACGGACCGCCGCGCTTCGGCCTCATCGGAGCGGGCTCGTTCGCGACCGCGAAAATCATCCCGGGGCTCGTCGAAGCGGGGTTCGAGCCCGCGGTCGTAGCCTCTGCCTCGGGACTAAGCGCCGAGAGCGCCCGGCAACGATTCGGATTCGGAGCCGCCGCCGCGGGCGCGCAGGCTGTGCTCGACGACGACGACCTCGAGCTGATCGCAATCGCCACCCAGCATGACTCACACGCCGAGTTGGTCGTCGCGGCGCTCGAGCGTGGTCGCAGCGTCTACGTCGAAAAGCCCCTGGCGCTCGAGTTCGAGGAGGTTGGGGCGATCGAGCGGGCGCTGGCGCGGACCGGCGGGCATCTGTTCGTCGGCTTCAACCGCCGCTACGCGCCACTGGCGCGTGAGCTGCGAAAGCTCGGCGGGCCCAGGCTGATGAGCTACCGGGTCAACGCCGGTCCGCTGTCGGCCGAGCATTGGACCAACGACGTCCAGCGCGGGGGCGGGCGACTCAAGGGCGAGGGCTGTCACTTCATCGACTTCCTCTGCGACCAGACCGGCGCCGATCCCGCCAGCGTGCTGTGCACGGGGTTTCGCTCCGACCCGACCCTGGCGCTGGCGGCCACCGACCACTTCAGCCTCCAGATCGCGTTCGCCGACGGCAGCGCCGGCACCGTCGCCTACGCTGCCGATGCCCCCGCCGGCCCCGGCAAAGAGCGCTTCGAAACCAGCGCCCCAGGCGCCTACGCCGTGATCGAAGACTTTAAGCGTGGCTCGATCTGGACCGGGCGCAAGCGACGCCAGCTCGGCGGCCGCACCCAGGACAAGGGCTTCGCGGCCCAGTTCGAGATGATCTCGGGGGTGCTCAGGGGCGAGGCCGAGGCTCCGCCGCCCGACCGCTACCTGCTCTCGACCCTGGCGACGCTCGCCGCGGCGCGGTCGCTGGAGACCGGCGGCCCCGAGCGGGTCACCGCGGTCGCTTAGTTCGCACCGTGCTTGCCCGCCGTCGCTGCTAGCCTCTGCCGCGGCAGGACCCACTTCTCGGCGGGCGGCAGCGACTTTGGGCCGCTCGCCGGGTTATCTCGATGTTGAGATCCGTTCGAACCCAGATCCTGGTCGCTGCGGCGATCTCGCTGCTCGCCCCGCTCGCTCTCGCGACCGCCGCCGGCGCGGCTCGCGGACTGACGACCGGTATCGGCGACAATTACTACGTCTTCGCCGTCTCCGAGCAGGAGCGCGCGTCGGTGTTCGACCGCACGGTCGAGGCAAATGCCGGGATCGTGCGCCTGCAGGCGCGCTGGCGGCAGATCGCCGCTGACGCACCGCCGGCCTCGCCGGCCGACCCGACCGATCCGTCGTACGATTTCTCCGAGCTCGACGCCGCCGTGATCGCCGCCAACCAGCGTGGCCTCGACGTGCTGATGATGATCTTCGACGCGCCCGAGTGGGCCGAGGGCCCGGATCGCCCTGTGGTTTTTGTCCGCCCCGGGACCTGGAAGCCCGATCCGACCAAGCTCGGCGACTTCGCCCGGGCCCTGGCGCAGCGCTACTCCGGCGGGTTCGCCGGCCTGCCGCGGGTGCGCCGCTTCCAGATTTGGAACGAGCCGAACCTGGACCACTATCTCTCCCCCCAGTACGAGGGCAAAAAGCTCGTCTCGCCGCAGCACTACACCCGCATGCTCAACGCAGCCTATGCCGGGATCAAGTCGGTCAGCCCGAACAACTTCGTCGTCACCGGCGGCACCGCTCCGTACGGCGATCCCCCGGGAGGGCACCGCTCGCGGCCGCTGCAATTCTGGCGCAAGGTGCTGTGCTTGAAGGGCCGGCGCAAGCTCGAGGGCAAGCGCTGCAAGCCTGAGCCCAATTTCGACGCGCTCGCCCATCATCCGATCAACCTCGGCGCCGGCGGCCCCACCGGTAGTGCAATCCACCCCGACGACGCGAGCATCGCCGACCTCGGAAACGTCGGCAAGGTGCTGCACGCCGCCGAGCGCGAGCGGACCCTTGGGACGGGTGGCAACCACCCTCTGTGGGCGACCGAGTTCTGGTGGCAGAGCGATCCCCCGGCCGACGAGCTCGGCGTACCGCTCCGCAAGCATGCGCGCTGGTATCAGGAGTCGCTGTACCAGATCTGGCGCCAGGGCGCGAGCGTGGCGATGATCCTCCAGGTTGCCGATTCCACCCTCCCCTTGAACACGGGCCTCTACTTCGCCGACGGCGCCCCGAAGCCGGCACTGCAGGCGTTTCGGTTTCCGTTCGTGCTCGACCGGCGCAAGCGCGGACGGGTGATCGCCTGGGGGAGGGCGCCGGCCTCGGGCAAGCTCACGATCGAGCGCGGTAGCGGCGGTGGCTGGAGCAAGGTCAGCGCCCTCAAAGCAAAAGACGGCGGGGTGTTCAAGCTCAAGCTCAAGCTGGATGGGCGGCCGAGGCTACGGGCGCGGATCGGCCAGGAGACGAGCCTCGTCTCGAGGCCTTGATGGAGCGATGGGGCGACCGGCAAACGACCTGCGTGGCAGCAGGTTATGTTGACTGGATGTCGGTAAGTCCCTCGGGAGACGCACCGGGGCCAGGACGTGACCACTAGCAGGACGGCAGGCTCGGGCTCGATCGTAGACGGGTCGCCGCCACGGCTGAATCTCGCCGTCGCCGGGCTCGGCTACTGGGGTCCGAACCGGCTTCGAGTCCTGAGCGACATGCCCGATGTCGACGTGGGACGTATCTGCGACATCGACCCGGCGCGGGTGGCGCATTACCAGCGCCGGTATCCGGCCGCCGCGAGCAGCAACGAGTTCGAGGCGGTGCTCGCCGACGAGTCGATCGACGGTGTCGTGATCGCGACACCGGTGTTTACCCACGCGAGCCTGGTCTCGAGTGCCCTTCGGGCCGGAAAGCACGTATTTGTCGAGAAGCCGCTCGCCGCCTCGAGCGGCGAGGCTCGGATCCTCGTGCAGCTTGCCGGGGAGCACGACCGCGTGCTGATGTGCGGTCACACGTTCCTCTACAGCCCGCCGGTTCGCGCGATAAAGCGAATCCTCGAGGCCGGGGAATTGGGCGAGCTCCACTACATCTCCTCGAGCCGAGTCAACCTCGGCCCCTATCGCAGCGACGTCAGCGTCGTCTTCGACCTCGGCCCGCATGACTTCTCGATCCTGCGCTACTGGCTCGACTCGCTTCCGCACAATGTGAGCGCCATGGGACGCGACGTGATATCCACCGGCGTCGCCGACTTCGCCTTCGTCAACGCCATCTTCGAGGACGGCCTTGTCGCGAACATGGAGCTGAGCTGGCTCGCGCCCAGCAAGCTGCGCCGGACGGTCCTCGTCGGCAGCGAGAAGATGGCGGTCTACGAGGACAACAGCCCCGAACCGGTCAGGATCTACGACAGCGGGATCGAGTACCGCGACCCCGAGACCTACGGCGAATACCACCTCGCGTATCGGACCGGTGACATCGTCTCGCCTCGGGTCGACACCAGCGAGCCGATCGCGCTCGAGCTGAAGGACTTCGCCGGTGCGATCCGCGGCGAGGTCGATGAACTCCCCAACTCCCGGATCGCGGTCGACGTGATCCGCATGGTGGAGGCGACCGAGGCCTCGATGGCGGACGGGGGGCGCGCGGTGCCCGTCGCGGCGCACGGCGCCGGGCTCGAGAGGGAAGCGTGGAGTTAGCCGACGGCGGCAGCTCGCCGGTAGCCGTCCAGGGCGGCACCGACATGTCCGCCGGCTCGGCTCGGCCCGGCGCCGACGGGCGGTTCGGCTCGCTCGACCGCGACGGTGTGACCCGGCGCCTCCTCGCCCTCAGCGACCTCGTCTCGATCGCCCTCGCAGGGGCGGTGACCATCATCGTCGCCGGTGGCCGCGGCACGATGCTTGTGGTGCTCGCCGCCAGCTTGCCGGCCTGGCTCGTCGTCTTCAAGCTCTACGGCCTCTACGAGCGCGACACGAAGCGGATCAGCCACTCCAGCATCGACGACCTCCCGTGGCTTTTCCACGCCGTCCTCGTCGGGACGCTCCTCTATTGGGGGCTGACCAAGGCGCTGCCGGTGGAGGCGCTTTACTTCGAAGAAGGGCTCGCGTTTGCGACCGGCGCTCTCGTCCTGGCTGCCGGGCTGCGGGCCGCCGTGCGCGCCCTGCTGCCGCGCATCCTGGGTCCCGAGCGGGTGCTGATGGTCGGTACCGGGCCCGGTGCCGCGATCCTGGTCCGCAAGCTCGAGCAGCACCCGGAGTACGGTCTCGCGACCGTCGGCTTGATCCGTTCCGCCGACGGGGTGAATGGTCCCGCGGCGGCGGCCGCGGACGCGAGCGGCATTCCGGTCGTCGGCCGCACCTCTGACCTCGACCGCGCGATCGAGTCCACCGGCGCGCACCGCGTGGTCATCTGCCGGCCGGAGATCAGCGGTCCGGCGGTCGTCGAGATGCTCGACACCTGTCGCCGCCACTCGGTCAAGGCGAGCATCCTGCCCGCCGCCGCCGACGCCTTCGGGCCCTCGACCGAGCTCGACGAGGTGGAGGGGGTGACCGTCTTCGGCATCAATCCCTGTGTCCTCAGCCGCACCTCGAGGTTGATCAAGCGGGGGTTTGATATCGCGGTGGCAGCGACGCTGCTGCTGCCCGCGGTCCCTCTCTATCCCTTGATTGCGTTTGCAATCAAGCTCGATACACCGGGGCCCGTCCTCTTCCGGCAGACGCGGGTGGGCCGCCGCGGCAGGCGGTTCACGCTGCTCAAGTTCCGGACGATGACCGCCGACGCCGAGCGTCGGAGAGGCGAGTTGCTCGCGTCCAGCCGCGATCCGAACTGGCTCCTGCTCGAGCACGATCCACGAATTACTCGAGTCGGGCGAATCCTGCGCGTCACGAGCCTCGACGAGCTGCCACAGCTCTGGAACGTGCTGCGCGGGGAGATGAGCCTCGTCGGACCGCGTCCGCTGCCGGTCGAGGAGGACGCCCGGGTCGGTGGCAGGGAACGTGGCCGGCTCGACCTCACCCCCGGGATCACCGGCCTCTGGCAGGTGCTCGGCCGTACCAGCATCCCCTTCGAGGAGATGGTCAAGCTCGACTACATCTACGTCACGAACTGGTCGCTGTGGATGGATTTCCGCCTGCTGTTCAAGACACTGCCCGCGGTGCTTCGGCGACGCGGGACGAACTAGGTGGCCGGGTCGACGCGCCGCCCCGGCTCGACCGCCTCTCCAGCGGGCAACGGCACGGCGGGATTTCCGGTGACGGTGGTTTCCGCGGGAACGTCGTGGGTGACGACCGCTCCGGCGCCGATCATCGCCCCCGCGCCGATCGTGACGCCGCCGAGGATTGTCGCGGCGGACCCGATCGTGGCCCCGGCGCCGACCCGCACGTCGAGTCGCTCCCAGTCGCCGGGGGCCTGGAGGACGCCGTCGGAGCGCGTCGCCCGCGGCCGCTTGTCGTTGACGAAATTCACGCCGTGCCCGATGAAGACGCCGTCCTCGATCACCACCCCTGAGCAGATGAAGGTGTGGCTCTGCACCTTGCAGCGGGCTCCGACCGAGACATCGTCCTGGATCTCTACGAATGGGCCGATGCGGCTCTCGTCTCCGACCTCGCAGCCGTAAAGGTTGGTGAAGCTATGGACGATCACCCCGTCGCCGAATCGGCAGTCGCGGAGCAACCGATGAGGAGCTTCGTTGCTCGGTCGCGAGTTCATGACTCGGGCGTGCCAGGCACCCGCGCGGAGGATATCTCCACCCTCGAGGGAGCTGCGACCTGCGCGCCGCGTGTCTGGATTGACCTCTCCAACTCGCCCCATGCGCGGCTCTTCGCCCCGATCGCCGAGCGCCTCGAACGCGGCGGAGCCGAGGTGCTCGTGACGGCGCGCGACCACGCGCAGACCGTCGCTCTCGCGCGCAGCCACCTGCCCGGCGCCGAAGTGATCGGCGCCGCGAGCATCGGCGGCGGGGGCTTTGATGTCGGCGCCCTCGTAGGCCGTGTCCGTGACCTCGCGCGCTGGGCGCGCGCCACCCGGCCCGATGTCGCACTCTCGCACAACTCCTACGCGCAGCTCGTCGCTGCGAGCGTGTTACGGATCCCGAGTGTGACGGCGATGGATTACGAGTACCAGCCGGCCAACCACCTCGCCTTCCGGCTCGCCGAGCGCGTACTGCTTCCGGCGGCGTTGCCCGACCGCGTCGTCCGCCGCCAGGGCGCCCGTGCGAGGAAGACCGTGCGCTACGAGGGGTTGAAGGAGGAGCTCTACCTAGCCCACCCGGGAGACGACCGCGCCGTTCCGGGACGGCGCGGCGGGTCCCGTTCCAGGGACGCGCCGCTGGTCGTCGCGAGGGCGGAGCCGACGGGCGCGGCATATCACCGGCGCGCGAACCCGCTCTTTATCGCTTGCCTGCGCGAGCTCTGCTTCCGCCGAGGCGCCGCCTGCGTGGTTCTCGTTCGCCACGAATCGCAGCGGCGTGCGATCGAGGAACTCGGGCTCCCGAGCTGCAGCGTCCCGACCGAGGCGGTCGAAGTCGACTCGCTGCTGCTCGAGGCCGACGCCTTCCTCGGTGGCGGAGGGACGATGACGCGCGAGGCTGCCCTGCTTGGAGTGCCGACGTTCAGCGTCTTCTCCGGGCGCCGACCGGCGGTCGACCGGCTGCTGGAATCGGAGGGCAGACTCCAGCACATCACCACGCCCTCGCAGATCTCGCTCGACGGGCGGCGCCTCGCGCCCGTGGCGGAGCGGATTCGAGAGCGTGGTGCCGTGATCGAGGCCACCTTCGCCGGCGCGGTCTTCGAGCTTCTGAGTCGGAAGAGAGGCCTGGGGTGAACGCATCCGACCCGATTCCGTTCGTCGACCTCGCTCGGGTGCACGGGCCGCTCGCGGGTGAGATCCGCGAAGCCATGGACGCGGTGATCGCAGGCGGCGACTTCATCCTCGGAAATGCGCTCGAGCGCTTCGAATCCGAGTTCGCGGACTATCTCGGGGTGAGCGAGGCGGTGGGGGTGAGCTCGGGCACCACGGCCCTGACGATCGCCGCGATCGCCGTTGGCGTGAGACCGGGTGACGAGGTGATCGTCCCCGCCCACACCTACATCGCCTCAGCGCTGGCACTGGTGCACGCCGGCGCGAAGCCGGTCTTTTGCGACGTCGACGGCGAGACTGGCCTGATCGACCTCGATTCGGCGGCGGCGGCCGTCAGCGAGCGGACCGTTGCCGTTATGCCGGTCCACCTCTACGGGCAGGCGTGCGACATGGACGCGGTCGGCATCTTCGCCTCCGATCGTGGGCTCGCGGTGCTCGAGGATGCCGCCCAGGCGCACGGGGCTCGGTGGCGCGGGCGGCGGGTGGGGAGCTTCGGCCACGCTGCGGCGTTCAGCTTCTATCCGAGCAAGAACCTGGGAGCGGCGGGCGATGGCGGCGCCGTGTGCAGCGGTGACCCGGCCGTCGCGAAGACGGCGCGGCGGCTGCGAAACCTCGGGCAGCTCGGAAAGGGAGACCACGCGATCGCCGGCTTCAACGCCCGGCTCGACACGATCCAAGCCGCAGTCCTTGGCGTGAAGCTCGGCCGCCTCGACGCCTGGAACGCGAGCCGCCGCCGCGCCGCCCGTACCTATGCTGATCGGCTCCCGGCCGGCGTTGGCGCGCTGTCAACACGCCCCGAGGCCGAGGATGTCCACCACCTGTTCCCAATCCGCACCGGTGCGCGCGATCTCTTGCGCGCCGAGCTCGAGGTCCGCCGGGTGGGCACGGGAATCCATTACTCCCCCGCCGTCCATCAGCAGCCGCCCTTCGCCTCGGGCACTCGGTCGCCGCGCGTCGCGTTGAAGAGCGCCGAGCGCTGGGCGGCGGAGGAGCTCTCGCTGCCGATCTTCAACGGGATCTCCGAGGCGGAGGTGCTGGAGGTCTGCGCGCGGCTCGAGCCGAGCCTCGCTGCACCCTCGACGGCCCTGGCTGGAGGCGCCACCTGACGATGGCGCGCCGCGCCAAGAGCGCCGCCTTCGCCGAGCTCTACGACGAACAGGTGTGGCGCGTCTACGGGTTCTTCGGGTACCGCGTGGCCTCCCGCGACGACGCCGAGGATCTGACCCAACAGACCTTCGAGCGGGCGCTACGGGCGTGGAGCAGGTTCGATCCGCAGCGGGGCCAAGCGGCCACCTGGCTGCTCTCGATCGCGCGCAACCTGCTCATCGACCACTACCGCCGCGACCGTTCGCGCTTTCGCCAGCCCGTCGAGGGTGCCGAGGCCGAGGACAGGCTCGGCTCCGTGCCCGCACCGGAGGAGGACCTGGGGATCGATCCCGAGCTCGATCGGGCGCTTGCCGGCCTCGGCGAGCGCGAGCGCGAGCTGATCGCGCTGCGCTTCGGCGGCGAGCTCACCGGACCCGAGATCGCCGAGTTCACCGGGCTGACACTGGCCAACGTTCAGCAGATCCTCTCCCGGACCCTGCGGCGACTGCACTCAGAGCTTGAGTCCTCTGAGCTCGCGCGCCGCGAGCGGGCGTAGCAGTCACGCGGCGAGCGGCCCCGCGCCGACGACACCGACCGCGGCGACCGCGAGCAGCAGCCCGCCCGAGAGCGAGCACGCCGCGATCAACAGGCGAAGACGCCGGATCGGCTGGCCAGGCCCGTGGGCCGAGAGCAGATCCCTCCTCAGCTCGCCGCGGAAGACCGCCCGGGGGACCGGGCGCGAGTCCTCAAGCCGTTTCGCGATCGCGCTGGTGTCGTGGGCCTCGGGCATTCTCGGTTCCTCCTGGGTCATCGGTCAAACAGGTCCGAGCGCGGGTTGAGGTCGCGGGCCTCCCGGTAGGCGACGACGCCGGCCGCGGACTCGCCGCGGTTGGTCTCGATCCGCGACAGCACCAGCCACGTGCGCCAGTTGGTGGGCTCGTCCTCGGTCGCGGCTCGCGCCGCGGTCGCCGCCGCGTCGAGATTTCCCTGCAGCTCGAGCACCAGGGCCTCCTGCAGGTGCGACGAGGCGGCCCAGGGCTGAATCTCGGTGGCGCGACGCGCCTCGTCGAGGGCGGTATCGAGATGTCCTTGATCGACGTCTTGCTTGCTCGCACGGACGTAGATGGTGCCGGCGAGCGGGACTGCGATCACGACGATCGCGGCGAGAGCCGAGACCGCGATCACGATCCGGGCGAGCGCCCGCGGCTCGGCGTTTGGAGCTGGGCGCCGATGGGTGAGGATCGCCGCGGCCAGGAGCAGGAAGGCCACGGGTACGACCGCCAGCTCCCACACCCAGTCGACCGCGGCGGCGACGCCGAAGCCGACGGACGCCGCCGTCGCCGCCGCCAGCCATGGGCGCGACGCAGGGTCGCTCGATGCCGCGCCGCGGACGCCGAAGGCGATCACGCCGACAACGAACCCGCCGATCAGCAGCAGCCCGACGATCCCGACCTCGGCCAGGACCTCGAAAAAGAGCGAGTGAGCGTCGCGGACGAAGCCTGGAATCGTGCCCTCCCGCGCCCAGAAGTACTCATAGGTTCCGGGGCCGACTCCGGTCACGGGTGCGGTCGCGTTCGCGTCGAGCGCCGCCTGCCAGTACTGATAGCGGCCGTTTCCGCTCGCGCTCTCGAACCGCTCGGCACTCCTGTTGTCGGCGATGCTCGGGTTCTTGAACTCCTCCCAACGGTCGGAGAGCTCCCCGCTGCCGCCAGCGAGCAGGAGCGCGACCAGCAGCGAGGCCAGCCCGACGCCGACTGCGGCGCGGGTGGCCCGACGACCGACGGCGAACCGAGGACCGATCCCGTGGCGCGCGGCGATGCCGACGGCGGCGTGAAGTAGCCCCGTTCCGGCGCCTACGACCAGCGTCATCACGAGCATCTCGTCGCCCTGCGCGAGCGCCGTCGCGTTCGAAAGACCGTCGGCGAGTTCGTCGCGCTGCGTGGCGGCGGCGATCAGCAGACCTCCGCCGAGCGTTCCCAGCATCAGGGTCGGCAGGGCCGCGAGACGTCGCGGGTACAGCACCACGAAGGCAACGATCGCGGCCGCGATCTCCACCACCCCGCCGCGCGAGAGCGTGTAGTAGGCGACCAGGGCCATCACCGGGACGGCGGCCGCAGCCAGCGCAGCCGTGACGATCCGGCGCGCGTCCGTCGCGATCGCGAGCACGAGCGGCAGCCCGATCGCCATCAGCGCCGCGAGCCCGTTCCAGTAATTGACCGGGTAGTTGAGGCGCGCGCGGGCCGATTCGAGTGCGACCGCCGTCTCGTCGGCCGGAAACCAGCCCGGGTGCAGCCGCGAGAGGAGCGCGAGCGTGCCGACGAGCGCAAGCGCCGCTCCGATCGCATACACGGCCCGCCGCAGCCCATCTTTGCCCTGAACCGCGACCGCCAGCACGAGCACGCCGAGGTAGGTCGCGACGCGCGCCACCTCGGCTACGCCGCGTTCGGCCGAGTCCGACCAGGCGATCGCGAGCGCCGTCCAGAGGGCGAAGGCGGCGAGCGCGCCGAGCCCAATCAAAGCTGCGCCCGAGGGTCGCACCGCGGGCAGCAGCCCGACGACCGCGCCGAGCAGGACGATCCACCAGACCGCGAGCCCGACCTCGCTCCGCACGACCGCGTCGTAGCCGCCTCCCTCGAGGGCGAGGAAGACGACGAGCGCGAACGGGAGCACCGTGCCGGCGAGCCGGGGACCGAGCTCGATGCGGGTTGTTTTGCGAGTGAGGCGGGCCCACGCACCCTCGGACGGCAGGCGCTGGTCGAGCGTCTCCTGGCGGCTGCTCACGGCGTCTCAAGATACGTTCGACCGAGCCGGATGCTGACGTTGCCCGGCTCGGGCCCGTGCCCGGCCGCTGTGAGGAGTCGCCTCGCCGAGGTGTCAGCTTGGGGCGGTCAGGAACGTACACTGTCGTATGCGCCGGATTTCCCTTGCACTGACCCTGGCCGCCGTTTTGTTGGCGATCCCGGCGAGTGCGCCGGCCCAGGACGACTCGGCGATCGAGCAGTACATAGAGAACGTCCCTGGCGCCGGCGGGGATGAGCCGAGCGAAGACGTCGGGGCCGGCGGCGGGGGTAGCGGCGGCGGCGGCGGCGGGGGCGGCGGCGGCGGGGGCGAAAGCTCCGGCTCCGATTCCGGCGGTAGCGGCGGTGGTGGGGGCGAAAGCTCCGGCTCCGATTCCGGCGGCGGCGAGGCAGCGGCCGCATCGCCTTCGCCGGCGAACGAGGCCCCGCCGCAGGATGCCGGCGAGACTGGGGCGGCCGCCGCCGACCTGGCCGAGGCAACCGCGCCCGAGCAGCAGGCGGGGTCTGGCTCTGAGCGCTCGGATTCCGCTCGTCCAGATCACGGATCCGGCGGAGGCTCGAGCGCCGCAAAGGCCGCGGAGAGTGGCGGGCCTGCGGTCGGAGACGTCCTCGGCACGGTTGCGGGTGATTCTGATTCGGGCGGGCTCGGCTTGGCGCTGCCGATCATTCTCGGCGCCGCATTGCTGGCCGCGATCGCGTTCTGGCTGCTTCGCCGGCGCCGGGCGACTCTCAGTCAGCCTTGACGAAGAACTAGCACCGGGCGACCCACCGGTGACTGACGTGAAGCCGCGCCAGGGCGTGGCCGTTACGCCTAGACGCGGCCTCGTCTCCGGCCTTCGATTCCCCGCCGTTGACCCGTGCAGGCCGGCGTCGATGCGCCGACGCGCGCTATCCTTTTCGCCCACCTCGGACGTCGGCGGAGGTCCGCCGGGGCGAGGTCTTTTTTCTGTCGGGCTCGAATAGCGGACCCAGAGGCGATCAGAGGAGCAGATGGCTCGCGGAGACGTGAGAATTGCCGTCACCCTCGCGTGCGAGGAGTGCAAGCGGCGCAACTATCAGACGAACAAGTCGCGGCGCAACACGCCCGACCGGATCGAGATGCGCAAGTACTGCCGCTGGTGCAGGCGCCACACCCCGCACAAGGAGACCCGCTAGCGGGTCCGGGCACCGTGGCGAAGACCCGCGCACAGCGAAAGGCCGAGCAGCGCCGCCGCCAGGCGGAGCGGGCGCGCAAGGGTGAGGACGCGCTCGCCGAAGAGTCACGTGCCCAGCACGACACACAGGTGCCCGAGACCGCCGACGTGGCCGAGGCCGAGCTCGCCGAGCAGGGCGCCGACCTCGAGTCGCTACGCGGCAAGGCGCCGGCGCCGTCGCGCGCCGACGTCGGCCGTCTCGTCGGGCCGCAGGAAACGGTCCCCGAGCCGGCCGAGCCGGCCGAGCCGGCGGACAAGGTCTCGCGGCGCGCCCGCCGGGCCGAGGAGCGTGAGCGCCAGCAGCGGGCGAAGGAGTCCGAGCGCCGGCGGGCGCCGAGGGAGGCGCCGGCCGAGCGCCAGCGCGGGGGCGTCATCGGCTTCCTCGTCTCCTGCTGGGCGGAGCTCAAGCGGGTCCAGTGGCCCGATCGCGAAACCCTGATCCAGGCTTCCGCGATCACGCTGATCTTCATCGCGATCATGGCCGCCTACCTCGGCATCCTCGACGCGATCTTTAACTGGCTAGTGCAAAGGATCCTCTGACCCAACCATGTTCCGCTGGTACGTCATCAACACCTACTCCGGGCACGAGAACAAGGTCAAGGCCAACCTCGAGCACCGGGTCGAGACGATGGGCGCGCGCCAGCGCGTGCGCCAAGTCGTCGTCCCCACCGAGCAGGTCACCGAGCTCAAGGACGGCCAGCGGGTCGCGGTCGACAAGCGGACCATGCCCGGCTACGTGCTGGTCAACATGGAGATGACCGACGACGCCTGGAATTTGGTCAAGAACACCCCCGGAGTAACCGGGTTCGTCGGTTCGCGCAACAAGCCGATCCCGCTTTCCCAGCCCGAGGTCGACCGGCTCATGCACCGCGAGACCGCCGAGCGCCCCCGCACCCGCGCCCAGTTCGACATCGGCGAGACGGTCAAGGTGATCTCCGGCCCGCTCTCGGACTTCTCCGGCGAGATCGCGGAGATCAATGAGGATGCGGCCAAGCTCAAGGTCCTGGTCTCGATCTTCGGCCGCGAGACGCCGGTCGAGGTCGGCTACGACCAGGTGAAGAAGATCTGACCGTCCTCGCGCAGCTCAGCGATCCCCACGTCGTCGTCGGGCGCGGCGACCGCGAGTCGGCACGGGCGCTGTCGGCGGCGGTCGATGCCGTACTCGCGCTCAGCATGCCGCCTGATGCGGTCCTGATCACCGGAGATCTCGTTACCGACCCTGGCTCGCGCGAGTTACCGACCCTGGCTCGCGCGAGTACGAGCGCGTGCGCGAGCTGCTCGCCCGGCTGACGGTCCCGGTCTTCGTGGCTCGCCGGAAACCACGACGACCGCGATGCGCTGCGCGAGTACTTCGCCCTCGACGGGCCGACCGGCGCCGTCGGCGAGCCGTTTCAGTACGCGACCGAGATCGGCTCCCTGCACCTGGTTGCCTGCGACACGACGCTACCCGGGCAGGAGGCTGGCGCGCTCGGGCCGGAGCGGCTGGCCTGGCTCGAGGCCCAGCTCGATGCCGCCGCCGGGACGCCGACGGTGATCGCGCTGCACCACCCTCCGCTGAGGGCCGGCAACCGGGCCTTCGACACGATCGGGCTCCCCGAGGCGGATCGGATCGCGGTCGGTGACCGGGTCGCGCGCTTTGTGGACGTGCGCCGGATCGTCGGCGGGCACTTCCACCGGACGATCTTGGACCCCGCAGGCGGCCGCGGCGTCGTCGCCTGCGCGAGCACCCACCTTGGAGATCGGCGAGGGCGTGATCCGGATCTTCCCCGACACGCCCGCGTTCGCGCTCCACGCCGAGCTCGGCGACGAGCTCGTCTCCCACGTGCAGCCGATCTCCGCCTGACCCGGTCCCTGTATCCTCGCCCGCCGATGGCGAAGAAGGTCCTCACCATGATCAAGCTCCAGATCCCGGCGGGCGCCGCGAACCCGGCGCCGCCGGTCGGCCCCGCGCTCGGCCAGCACGGGGTCAACATCATGGAGTTCTGCAAGGCGTTCAACGCCCGCACCCAACAGGACGCGGGGACGATCATCCCGGTCGAGATCACGGTCTATGAGGACCGCTCGTTCGACTTCATCACCAAGACCCCGCCCGCCGCCGTGCTGATCCGCGAGGCGCTCGGGATCGAGAAGGGATCGGGGGAGCCGAACCGCGAGAAGGTCGGCCGCCTGACGGCGGACCAGTGCCGCCAGATCGCCGAGCGCAAGATGCCCGACCTGAACGCCAACGACATCGACGCCGCGTCGCGGATCATCGCCGGCACCGCCAGGTCGATGGGGGTCGAGGTCGAGGGGATCGAGGTCTAGGGCCGTGGCTCGCAACCGGGGCAAGCGCTACCGCGCCGCGATCGATCAGGTCGACCGCACCGCGGCCTATCCCCCGGCCGAGGCGATGGCGTTGGTCAAGCAGACCGCCGGCACCGAGTTCGACGAGACGGTCGAGGTCCACATGCGCCTCGGCGTCAACGTCCGCCACGCCGAGGAGCAGCTTCGCGGCACGCTGGCGCTCCCGAACGGGCTCGGCAAGGAGATCTCGGTCGCCGTCTTCGCCGAGGGCGACGCGGCCCGCGCCGCGACCGTGGCCGGCGCCGACCACGTCGGCGCCGCCGACCTGGCCGAGCGGGTCGAGGACGGCTGGACCGACTTCGACGTCGCCATCGCCACCCCGGCCCTGATGGGCCCGGTGGTCTCGAAGCTGGGCCGGATCCTCGGCCCGCAGGGCAAGATGCCGAACCCGAAGGTCGGCACCGTCACCGACGACGTCGCCAAGGCGGTCGGCGAGGCGAAGGCCGGCAAGGTCGAGTACCGCACCGACCGCTCCGGGATCATCCACCTGACGCTCGGCAAGGCGAGCTTCCCCGAGCGGGCGCTGCTCGAAAACTACGCCGCGATCGTCGACGAGATCGTGCGCGCGAAGCCGGCCGCCGCCAAGGGCCGCTACCTGCTCTCGATCACTCTGGCGACGACAATGGGCCCCGGCGTCCGCGTCGACACCTCCCGCACCCGCGAGTCGGAGATCCTCGCCGGCGCCCCGTCGGGCAACGGCGACGCCGCCGAACCCGCCGCCCAGCCCGCCGGCGCTTAACGCCGCACCGGGGTGCGGCGAGCGGGCACACCGGGACTCGCGTTCGCGGTCGCGCTCATCCTGCTCGCCGCGCTGCCGCCGGGGACGGGGGCGAGGGGAATCTCGATCGAGGTCGAGCGCGGCAGCGGGAGGATCGCGATCGAGGGCATCGGACACGGCCGGCTTTCGGAGGCGGGCGCTTCGCGGGCCGGGCCCGGAGGCAGGGTCGGCTTTCGCGCCGCCGGCGAGTGGTTTCATGCGACCAAGGTCCTGCGGCGGTCGGGCGATCGCCGCGAGGCGAAGCTGCGCCTGGCGACCGACGATCCCGACGGGCGCACGATCATGCTCGAGGCGCGGGCCAGGCGCTCGGGGATCGTCGGCCTGAAGGCGCGCGTCGGCGGCCGCACGACCGACGTGGAGATGGTCGGGATCGGGTTCGAGGCCTCCGGGCGGGAGCGTTACCTGGGCTTCGGCGAGCGGTCGAACGCGGTCGATCAGCGCGGCAACGAGGTCGAGAACTTCGTCGGCGAGGGCGCCTACCAGGAGCTCGACTACCCGTTGATCGAGGCCCAGGTGCCGCCCTGGGGCATCCACCAGCGGCCCGACGCCACCTACTTCCCGATGCCGTGGCTGCTCTCGACCCGCGGCTTCGGGGTGCTGGTCTCGAACCGCGAGACGAGCCGCTTCCGGCTTGCGAGCGAGCGCGCCTCCGAGTGGAGCGTCGAGGTCGACGCCCGCGAGCTCGCGATGCGGATCTTCGCCGGGCCGACGCCGGCCCGGGTCGTGCGGCGGATGACGGCGAAGGTGGGGCGCCAGCCGAAGCCGCGCGCCCCCTGGCAGCTCGGCCCCTGGGTGCAGACCGGCCACCAGAACACCGAGCCCGAGGAGCAGTCGCACCTCGAGACTCTGCGCGCGGCGGACGCACCGGTGTCGGCGGTCGAGACGCACATGCGCTACATGCCCTGCGGCGCCGACCGGGGCCAGGAGGCGGCCGAGCGGGAGCGCACGGCGGCCTTCCACGCAGCCGGCCTGGCGGCGCTCAGCTACACCCGGGAGGCGGTCTGCGAGACCTACACCGACCCCTTCGACCGCGCCGTCGCCGCGGGTGCCTTCCTGCGGCGGTCCGACGGCACCCCCTACACCTTCCCCGCCTTCGTCGGCAGCGGCCAGAGCCAGATCGGCATGCTCGACTTCTCGAATCCGGCGACGCAGGGGATCTACGCCTCGATCCTCGACCGCGCCTACCGCAACGGCTATGACGGCTGGATGGAGGACTACGGCGAGTACGCGCCGCCGGACTCGGTCGCCGCCAACGGCATGAGCGGGGCGCAGATGCACAACTACTACCCGGTCCTCTACCATCGCGCCGGCCATCGCTACGCGCGCTCGAAGGGCCGCCCGGTGATCCGCTTCGTGCGCTCGGGATGGACCGGGGTGCATCCCTACGCGCAGATCGTCTGGGGCGGCGATCCCTCGACCGAGTGGGGATTCGACGGGCTGCGTTCCGCGGTCACCGAGGCGCTGACGATGGGCCTCTCCGGAATCTCGAGCTGGGGCTCGGACATCGGCGGCTTCTTCACGTTCAGCTCACCGCCGCTGACCGAGGAGCTGCTCGCGCGCTGGATCCAGCTCGGGGCCGTCTCCGGCGTGATGCGGACCAAGGGGGAGGGCATCGGCCTTGCCCAGGACTCCCGCCCGCAGGTCTGGGAGCAGCCAACGCTGGCGATCTGGCGCCGCTACGCGAAGCTGCGCACCCAGCTCTACCCGTACCTGGCGGGCGCCGAGCGCGAGTACCGGCGCACCGGGATGCCGTTCATGCGCCATCTGGCGCTCGTCCGCCCGGACGACGAGCGGGCGCTGGGGATCGAGGACGAGTTCCTGTTCGGCGACGACCTGCTCGCCGCGCCGGTGCTCGAGCCCGGGCAGACCGAACGCTCTTTGTACCTGCCGCGGGGTCGCTGGATCGACTTCTGGCGCTCGGTGGCCTACGACGAGGGATCGGGCGGCTTCGAGCTCGGCGGCGCGCGGCTGTTGCGGGGCCGCCGCGAGGCGACCCTGCCGGCGCCGCTGGAGGAGCTGCCGCTGCTGGTTCGTGCCGGGGCGCTGCTGCCGCTGCTGCCCCCCGGCGTCGACACGCTCTCCGGGCACGGTAAGCACACGCCGGGCGTGGTCCGGCTCGCCGATCGCCGCGACCGCCTCCGCCTGCTCGCCTTCCCGCGGGGCGAGTCGAGCGCCCGCCTCTACGGCGACGGGCGCCTGCGCTCGAGCGAGGGCAGGGGCCGCTGGCGCCTGCGGGTCGACTCGCCGCGCAAGCTCCGGATCTCGGTCTCGGCGTCGCTCGCAAATCTCGAGCACCCGTTCGTGCCGAGGGCGGTCGAGGTCGACGGCCGCCCGCTTCGCAACTGGTTCTTCGACCCCGATCGGCGCGTGCTCGAGCTCCGGCTCGGGGCCGATGCCGAGGAGCTCGTCGTCCGCCGCTAGACCGCCGGCGCCCCGAACCCGGCCAGCCGCCGGGGCAGCTTTCGCTCCTCGACCACGCGGTCGGCGAGCCCGTACTCGACCGCCTCATCGGCGCTGAAGAAGCGGTCGCGCTCCATGTCGTCGTGGAGCTGCTCGATCGTCTGCCCGGTGTGGCGGGCGTAGATCTGCTCCGTGCGCCGCCGCAGCTCGAGCACCTCACGGGCGTGGATCTCGATGTCGGTGCTCTGGCCTTCGAAGCCGGAGCTGGGCTGGTGGATGAGGATGCGGGCGTTGGGCAGCGCCGCGCGCTTGCCGTCGGCGCCTCCGGCGAGGATCAGCGAGCCGCCCGACATCGCGATCCCGAAGCAGGTGGTGGCGACGTCGGGCCCGATGAATCGCATCGCGTCGTAGATCGCCAGCGACGCGCTCAGCGAGCCGCCGGGGGAGTTGATGTAGATGTGGACGTCCTTGTCGGGGTCGTCGGACTCCAGGTGCATGAGCTGGGCGACGACGAGGTTGGCGAGCTCGTCGTCGATCGGCTGAGCGACGAAGACGATCCGCTCGCTCAGCAGCCTGGAGTAGATGTCGAACGACCGCTCGCCGCGGCCGGTCTGCTCGATGACCATCGGGATCAGTGGCGACATATTGCAACCTCCTGGTTGCACATTAGCGCAACCGTCGGGTTGCGATACGATTCCCGGCGTGACCGACGGCGCGAGCAGCGAGCTGACCGTCCCGGCATCCGCCGAGGAGACCTGGGATGCGCTCACCGATCCCGGGCGGCTGGCCGAGTGGCTGGCCGACGGGGCGGAATTGGACCTGCGTCCCAGCGGCGAGCTCGCGGTGAGGGTCGACGGCGAG
Organism: Solirubrobacterales bacterium; assembly: GCA_021155855.1. Taxonomy (GTDB): domain Bacteria; phylum Actinomycetota; class Thermoleophilia; order Solirubrobacterales; family 70-9; genus WHSW01. The sequence goes on along the minus strand of JAJNAZ010000005.1, from coordinate 18,845 downwards.
CAGCGCGGCGGCTTCTTCGAGGAGGTCGATCCCCCGCGGCGGCTGGTCTTTTGGTGGGGCCCGGAGGGCGACGAGCCGACCAGGGTCGAGATCGAACTCGAGCCCGACGAAGAAGGCACCCGGGTGCGGGTGGTCGAGTCGCGGCCGCTTCGGGTCCTCGACGCGCGCGGGATCGAGGTCGAATCCTGGCTCGGCGGCGACAGCTCGCCGCAGATGCGGGCGCCAGAGCTGTCGGCGATCTGCTGATGCCGGCCGCGGCGCGGGCGGACGAGGTGTTCGCGGCGCTCTCGGACCCGACGCGGCGCGCGGTGCTCGAGCTGATCGGCGAGCGCGGCGAGGCGTCCGCGAGCCAGCTCGCCCGCGAGCTCCCGGTCAGCCGCCAGGCGGTGCAGAAGCACCTCTCGAGCCTCGCCGCCGCGGGGCTGGTCGCCGACCGGCGCCAGGGCCGCGAGGTCCGCTACCGGCTCACCCCGGCGCCGATGTCGGAGGCGATGAGCTGGATGGCCACCGTCGGCGGCCAGTGGGACGCGCGCCTGGCGGCGCTGCGGCGCCACCTCTCCCAGGCACGAAGCTAGGGCCGGCGGACCGCCTGCCGGTAGGCGCGCCAGGCGGGCTTTGCCTCGCCGGCGAGATCGAAGTGGCCCGCGTGCTGACAGAAGCTGCAGAACGCCTCGACAGCGGGCGAGTCTCGCCACGCGTACCAGTGCATATCCGAGATTCGCCAGTCCGGATGGCGCCGGCCGAGGAACCGATACGCGCGGCTGTCTATCTGCTGCGATGACGCGCGCGCTGCGGGCGCGATTGCTAACCTCGCCGCAGTAACCCGCCGAAGACCGTCGGCAGGGTCCCGCGGGACCCGGAAGACCGGCGCAGGTGAGGGTCGAGAGGACGTCTTTCGAGCCTGCCTGCGCGCAGGCTCTTTTCGTGCCGGCGCCGAGAGCCGAGAGATGGACAAGGAACAGAAAGCAACAGCGGTCGCCGAGCTGACCGACGACTTGAAGCAGGCCGGGGCCGTGTTCGCGGTCGACTACCGCGGGATCAGCGTCACCCAGGCGGCCGAGCTGCGGCGGCGGCTGACCGAGGCCGACGCGGTGTTCAAGGTGGTCAAGAACCGGCTCGCCAAGCGGGCGGTCGAGGACGCCGGCACCGAGGGCGTCGACGAGCTGCTCGTCGGGCCGACCGCACTGACCCTGATCCACGGCGACGCGGTGGTCGCCGCGAAGGCGATCGCGACCTTCTCCCGCGAGCACCAGGTGCTCGAATACAAGGGCGGGCTGATGGACGGCGAGGCGCTCGACGCCGAGAGCTTCGCGGCGATCGCGAGGCTGCCGGGCCTCGAGGTCCTGCACGGCCAGCTGGTCGGCCTCACCGCGAGTCCGCTGACCGGCCTGGTGACCGGGCTGGGCTCGATGATCTCCGGGCTCGCGATCGCGCTCGGCCAGATCGCCGAGCAGGGCCTCGTCTCCGGCGAGCCGCCGGCCGACGCGGCGGAGGAGCCGCCGGCCGCCGAGGCCGAGGAGGGGGAGGAGGCGCCGCCCCTCGAGCACGCCGAGCAGGAGGCCCAGCCGGAGGAGCCCGAGCAGGCGCCCGCGCAGGAGCCGCCCGGCGAACCGGAGCCCGAGGGCGGCGAGCAGGAGGCGGAGACAGAGACTTCCGATGACGAACAAGAGCAGGAGGAGCCAAGTGGCGACGAAAGTGACGACTGAGGATTGGATCGAGGAGCTGAAGGGCATCTCCGTGCTCGAGCTCTCCGAGCGGATCAAGGCGCTCGAGGAGGAGTTCGGCGTCTCGGCGACCGCGGTTGCCGCGGCGGCCCCCGCCGCCGGCGCTCCGGGAGCGGCCGAGGACGGCGCCGGCGAGGAGTCGGCCACCGTCGACGTGGTGCTCACCGCCGCCGGCGACAAGAAGATCCAGGTGATCAAGGCGGTGCGGGCGGCAACCGGCCTCGGGCTCAAGGACGCGAAGGCCCTGGTCGACGAGGCGCCGAAGCCGGTCAAGGAAGGCGTCGAGCGCGAGGAGGCCGAGAAGCTCAAGTCCGAGCTCGAGGAAGCTGGCGGAAGCGTTGAGCTAAAGTAGGCGGCCCGCCGTCGCCACGCGTCGCGCGAATGGGGGGCCCGGCGGCCTCAGCGCGCGGACCCAGCCTTCACTAAGTGAAGTGCTTGTGGTATATTTGTGCGTCGCGCGCCGTTGAGCTCTTTTTGCCCCGAATCCCTCGCGCGGGTTCGTGCCCTTACGACCACCTGAGGAGTCGCCCAGTTGGCCAGATCTGCTGCTGCCCCTGTCACCCGGAGATCCTTTTCACGCCTTCCCCAGCCCCTTGACGTTCCACATCTGATCGATATCCAGCGCCGCTCGTTCGCGGAGCTGACCGACCCGAAGCAGGGGCTGCTTCGGGAAACGATCAACGACATCTCACCGATCGAGGACTACACCGGCAACCTCGCGATCGTCTTCGACGACTTCAAGTTCGACGAGCCGACGCACACGATCGCCGAGTGCCGCGAGAAGGACATCACCTACTCGCGCCCGCTCAACGTCACGGTCGCTTTCCAGAACCGCGAGACCGGTGAGATCCGCGAGCAGACCGTGTTCATGGGCGATTTCCCGTGGATGACGGACCGCGGCACGTTCATCATCAACGGCACCGAGCGGGTCGTAGTCACGCAGCTCGTCCGCTCCCCGGGCGCCTACGTGATGCAGCCCAAGGACCACGAGAAGCAGGTCTTCATCGCGAACCTGATGCCCGCCCGCGGCTCCTGGCTCGAGCTCGAGATCGACAAGAAGGGGCGCGTCTACGCCCGCATCGATCGCAAGCGCAAGCTCCCGGTCACCGTGCTGCTGCGGGCGATGGGCTTCGTCACCGACGAGCAGATCCTCGACCTGTTCGACAACTCGGTCTACATCCGGCACACGATCGCCGCCGACACCGAGCCGACCAAGACCGAAGAGGGCGCGCTGATCGAGCTGTTCAAGAAGCAGCGGCCCGGTGAGCCCCCCTCGGTCGACGCCGCCAAGGCGCTGCTCGAGCAGCTCTTCTTCGATTCGAAGCGCTACGACCTGACCAGGGTCGGTCGCTACAAGCTCAACGCCCGCCTCGACCTCGACGTCGACCTCGACAACCGCACCCTGACCAAGGACGACATCGTCGCCCTGATCAAGGAGCTGGTCTCACTGCCGAAGCTGCTCGGCATCCCCGAGGAGATCGACGAGGAGAACCCGATCAAGGACTACGCCGCCGAGGCGGTGACCTACTCGCGGGACCTGGTCAACGACCATCTCGACGAGTACGAGCACTTCGGCAACCGCCGCCTGCGCACGGTCGGCGAGCTGATTCAGGACGCCTTCCGGGTTGGCCTCTACCGGATGGAGCGGGTCGTCCGCGAGCGCCTCACCACCGAGGACGCGGACGCGATCACGCCGCAGACGATCATCAACATCCGGCCCGTGGTCGCAGCGCTGAAGGAGTTCTTCGGCTCCTCGCAGCTGTCGCAGTTCATGGACCAGACCAACTCGCTCGCCGGCCTCAGGCACCGGCGCCGCCTGTCGGCGCTCGGCGCCGGCGGCCTCACTCGCGAGCGCGCCCCGATCGAGGTCCGCGACGTGCACCCGACGCACTACGGCCGGATGTGCCCGATCGAGACCCCGGAGGGTCCGAACATCGGCCTGATCGGCTCGCTGTCCTCCTACGCGGAGATCTCGGAGTTCGGCTTCGTCACCACGCCCTACCGGGTCGTCAAGGACGGCGTCGTCAGCAGCGAGGTCGTCCATCTGGACGCCACCCAGGAGGAGGACCACGTCATCGCCCAGGCGAACGCGGAGGTCGACGCCAAGACCGCCAAGCTCAAGGGCCCGCAGGTCCAGTGCCGCTCACGCGACGGCGAGTACGTGGTCGTGCCGCCGAAGGACGTCGATCTCATCGACGTCTCGCCGACGCAGATCTGGTCGGTTACGACGGCCCTGATCCCGTTCCTCGAGCACGACGACGCGAACCGCGCCCTCATGGGCTCGAACATGCAGGCCCAGGCGGTGCCGCTCCTCAAGCCCGAGTCGCCGCTCATCGGCACCGGGATGGAGCGCCGCGTGGCTGTCGACACCGGTGACGTGATCCTGGCCGAGAACGCGGGCGAGGTCGCCTACGTCGACGCCGAACGGATCGTGGTCACCCACGGCTCGAAGCGCGACGAGTACGCGCTCGACAAGTTCATGCGCTCGAACCAGGGCACGATCATCCATCAGACGCCGACCGTGTCCGTGGGTGACAAGGTGGCCGAGGGCGACGTGCTCGCCGACGGCTCCTCGACCGACAACGGCGAGATCGCACTGGGCAAGAACTGCCTCGTCGCCTTCATGTCCTGGGAGGGCTACAACTTCGAGGACGCGATCATCCTCTCGAGCCGGCTGTTCAAGGACGACGAGCTGACCTCGATCCACATCGAGGAGTACGAGATCGACGCCCGGACGACGAAGCTCGGCGACGAGGAGATCACCCGCGACATCCCGAACCGCTCCGAGGAGAGCCTGCGCAACCTCGACGAGCGCGGCATCGTCCGCATCGGCGCCGAGGTCGTCTCCGGCGACCTGCTGGTCGGCAAGGTGACGCCGAAGGGCGAGACCGAGCTGACCGCCGAGGAAAAGCTGATCCGTGCGATCTTCAAGGAGAAGGCGCGCGAGGTCCGCGACACCTCGCTCAAGGTCCCCCACGGCGAGGGCGGCGTCGTCATCGACGTGGTCACCTTCGACCGCGACGCCGGCGACGACCTCGCCCCGGGCGTCAACAGCCTGGTGCGGGTGTTCGTGGCGACGAAGCGCAAGATCGCCGAGGGCGACAAGCTCGCCGGCCGCCACGGCAACAAGGGCGTGATCTCGAAGATCGTCCCCGAGGAGGACATGCCCTTCCTCGAGGACGGCACGCCGATCGACGTGATCCTCAACCCGCTCGGCGTCCCGAGCCGGATGAACATCGGTCAGATCCTGGAGACGCACCTCGGCTGGGTCGCGGCCAACGGCTGGTACGACGACGGCTCCGACGCCTACAAGCAGGCGCAGCGCAACGGCGGACGCGTCAACGTCGCCACCTCGGTCTTCGACGGCGCCACCGTCGAGGACGTCGACGAGGCCCTGGTCCGCTGGCAGGACGAGAACGCCGAGCGCGGGGTCGACCTCGGGATCGACAAGTCGCGCCGCGCGGGCAACCGGGCGGAGGGCACGGCGCAGCTGTTCAACGGCCGTACGGGCGAGCCGTACGAGGGCAAGGTGACGATCGGTCACATGTACATCCTCAAGCTGCTGCACCTGGTCGACGACAAGATCCACGCCCGCTCGACCGGCCCCTACTCGCTCGTCACCCAGCAGCCGCTGGGCGGCAAGGCGCAGTTCGGCGGCCAGCGCTTCGGCGAGATGGAGGTCTGGGCCCTGGAGGCCTACGGCGCCGCCTACACGCTGCAGGAGATGCTCACCGTGAAGTCCGACGACACCGTCGGCCGCGTGAAGGCGTACGAGTCGATCGTCAAGTCTGAGAACATCCCCGAGCCCTCGGTACCGGAGTCGTTCAAGGTGCTGCTGAAGGAGATCCAGAGCCTGGCGCTGGACGCCAATCTGGTCGCCGACGACGGCGAGGTCGAGCTCGGCGAGGAGGACGACGAGCTGCTGCGCGCCGCCGAGGAGCTGGGCATCGACCTCTCCGGGGTGCGCGCCGACGGGCCCGGCGGCGACAAGGCCGCCGACGAGCAGGAGGAGCAGGTAGTCGCGGAAGGCGAGGGCGGTACCGACGGCAGCAACGGCGCCGGCACCCAAGAGAAGAAGAAGACGGCCGAGGCCTAGTCAGAGGAGTAGCTCAAACCGACATGGACATCAACAATTTCGACGCAATCGAGATCGGCCTCGCGTCTTCGAAGAAGGTTCGAAGCTGGAGCCACGGCGAGGTCACCAAGCCGGAGACGATCAACTACCGGACGCTGAAGCCCGAGAAGGACGGGCTCTTCTGCGAGCGCATCTTCGGTCCGACCAAGGACTGGGAGTGCTACTGCGGCAAGTACAAGCGGGTCCGCTACAAGGGCATCGTCTGCGAGCGCTGCGGGGTCGAGGTCACCCGCTCGAAGGTCCGCCGCGAGCGCATGGGCCACATCGACCTGGCGGCGCCGGTTTCGCACATCTGGTTCTTCAAGGGCGTTCCCTCGCGGATCGGCTACCTGATCGACATGGCTCCGAAGGAGCTCGAGAAGGTCCTCTACTTCGCCGCCTCGATCGTCACCTGGATCGACGAGGAGGCGCGGACCAAGGACATGAACAAGCTCGAGAAGGAGGTCAAGAAGGTCCTCGACGGCTACACCGCCGAGCGCGAGCAGCGCGTCCAGCAGCTCAACGAGCAGAAGGAGCGGCGGGTCGCCTGGCTCGAGGGCGAAGGCGACGAGTCGAAGTTCGACGAGGAGGACATCCTCTGGGCCGAGGGCCTGGAGATCAAGCCGGCGAAGCTCGACGACGCCGAGCGCACCAAGCTCGTCAAGGAGACGAAGAAGGCGGTCGACTCCGAGATCGGCGACACCGAGGCCTACCTCGACGACGCGATCGAGCGTATGGAGCAGGTCTGGGAGACGTTCCAGAAGATGGAGCCGAAGACGGTGATCAACGACGAGGCCGTCTTCCGTGAGCTCCGCGACCGCTTCGGCTCGCCGTTCGGCTGGGGCGAGTACTTCCGCGGCGGCATGGGCGCGGAGTCGGTCCGCGACCTGCTCGACCAGGTCGATCTGAAGGCCGAGTGCGAGGAGCTCGAGCAGACGATCAACACCTCCAAGGGCCAGAAGCAGGCGCGGGCGGTGAAGCGGCTCAAGGTCGCCTCGGCGTTCCTCAACTCGGACAACAGGCCCGATTGGATGGTGCTCGACTGCGTGCCGGTGATCCCGCCGGAGCTGCGGCCGATGGTCCAGCTCGACGGCGGCCGGTTCGCGACCTCCGACCTCAACGATCTCTACCGGCGGGTGATCAACCGCAACAACCGGCTCAAGCGCCTGCTCGACCTCGGCGCGCCGGAGATCATCGTCAACAACGAGAAGCGGATGCTGCAAGAGGCGGTCGACGCGCTGTTCGACAACGGCCGTCGCGGCCGGCCGGTCACCGGCCCGGGCAACCGGGCGCTGAAGTCGCTCTCCGACATGCTCAAGGGCAAGCAGGGGCGCTTCCGCCAGAACCTGCTCGGTAAGCGGGTCGACTACTCGGGCCGCTCGGTGATCGTCTCCGGGCCGAACCTGAAGCTGCACCAATGCGGGCTGCCGAAGCTGATGGCGCTGGAGCTGTTCAAGCCGTTCATCATGGCCCGGCTGGTCGAGCGCAAGGCGGTGCAAAACATCAAGGCGGCCAAGAAGATGGTCGACTCGATGATCCCCGAGGTCTGGGACGTGCTCGAGGAGGTCATCCACGAGCACCCGGTGCTGCTCAACCGCGCCCCGACCCTGCACCGACTCGGCATTCAGGCGTTCGAGCCGGTGCTGGTCGAGGGCAAGGCGATCCAGATCCACCCGCTCGTCTGCCACGCCTTCAACGCCGACTTCGACGGCGACCAGATGGCGGTCCACGTGCCGCTGTCGGCGGAGGCGCAGGCCGAGGCGCGGCTGCTGATGCTGTCCTCGAACAACATCCTCTCGCCCGCCCACGGCTCGCCGCTGGCGACGCCCTCGCAGGACATGGTGCTCGGCATCTACTACCTCACATACGGTCCCGACGCCGAGGCGCTGGCGAAGCTCGACGAGGAGCTGAAGTCGGGCAAGTCCAACGGCAAGCGGCCGCACATCTACCGCTCCGCCCAGGAGGCCGAGCTCGCGTATGAGAACACGCTGGTGAAGCTGCACGACCTCGCCGAGTACCGCCGCCCCGACCACGAGCACTTCCTGACCACCGTCGGGCGGATCATCTTCAACGACCGGGTCGAGCGGGCGATCGCCACCGCGCTCGAGGAGGATTGGGATCCGGAGCTCTACAAGTTCGTCAACTACTCGCTGAAGAAGCGCGAGATCAACCAGATCGTCTCCGACCTGGTTGAGGCCTACGGCGCCCCCGCGGTCGCCCAGGCGCTTGACGCGTTCAAGGAGCTGGGCTTCCACTTCTCGACCCAGGCCGGGATCACGATCTCAAAGAACCACGTCGTCTCGCCGCCGGACAAGGACGAGATCCTCGACGGCTACGAGAAGCAGGTCGCCGAGATCGAGTCGCAGTACGACGACGGGCTGCTCTCCGAGGAGGACCGCAAGGAGCAGCTGCGCAGCCTCTGGGAGGAGGCCACCGACGAGGTCGCCGGGGCGATGGAGAAGAACCTCGACGAGCTCAACCCGATCTACATGATGGCCAACTCGGGTGCGCGCGGATCGTTCAAGCAGATCCGCCAGCTCGCCGGCATGCGCGGCCTGATGGCGAACCCGAAGGGCGAGATCATCGAGCGCCCGATCAAGGCCAACTTCATGGAGGGCCTCTCGGTGCTCGAGTACTTCATCTCCACCCACGGCGCCCGCAAGGGCCTCGCCGACACGGCGCTGCGGACCGCCGACTCGGGCTATCTGACGCGCCGCCTGGTCGATGTCGCCCAGGATGTGATCATCCGCGCCGACGACTGCAAGACCAAGGACTTCGTCGAGGCGCCGCTGCGCAACGACGAGGGCCAGCTGAACATGAACGTGGTCGGCCGGGTGGCGGCGAAGAAGTTCACCACCAAGCGCAGCCGTGAGCTGCTCAAGCGCGGCCAGGAGATCGACGTCGAGGAGCTCGAGGAGATCGCCGAGGCGTTCGGCGACGAGGAGGTCCTGATCCCGGTGCGCTCGGTGCTCAAGTGCGAGCTCGAGTCCGGGGTCTGCCAGGCCTGCTACGGCCGTGCGCTCGCCACCGGCTCGCTGGTCGAGCTCGGCGACGCGGTCGGGATCATCGCCGCGCAGTCGATCGGCGAGCCCGGGACGCAGCTCACCATGCGCACCTTCCACACCGGCGGCGTCGCCGGGCTCGACATCACCCAGGGACTACCCCGTGTGGTCGAGTTGTTCGAGGCGCGCAAGCCGAAGGGGATGGCGGAGATGGCGGAGGTCGACGGCAAGCTCTCGATCGAGGAGACCGACAAGGAGATCCGGGTCACGATCACCGACGCCAAGGGCGAGGAGACCACCTACAAGCTCCAGCCCCGGGCTCGGCTGCTGGTCAAGCACGGCGACCGCGTGGAGGCGGGCGCGCAGCTCGAGGAGGGCTCGCTGTACCCGGCCGACCTGCTGCGGATTCGCGACCGGACCGAGACCGAGATCTACCTCGTGCGCGAGGTGCAGCGGGTCTACAAGGCCCAGGGCGTCGACATCAACGACAAGCACATCGAGCTGATCGTGCGCCAGATGATGAAGCGGGTGCGGATCGACGCCAAGGGTTCGACGACGCTCCTGCCCGGCGCGCTCGAGGACCGGCACAAGCTCAAGCTGCTGAACAAGCAGGTCAAGGACGGCGGCGGCACCCCCGCGCGCGCCGAGGAGGTAATCCTCGGGATCACCAAGGCGTCGCTCGCGACCGAGTCGTTCCTCTCGGCCGCCTCGTTCCAGGAGACGACCAAGGTGCTCACCGACGCCGCCCTCGAGGGCAAGCGCGACAAGCTCGTCGGCCTGAAGGAGAACGTGATCATCGGCAAGCTGATCCCCGCGGCGACCGGTCTCAAGCACTACCGCTCGCTCGAGATCGAGCCGGTCGAGCCGGCGCAGCGTCCCGAGGAGGACCTGCTCGACGAGGACGAGCTCGCGGCCGAGCTCGGTCTCGCCGAGGACGGCGAGGAGGCCACCGAGCTCGAGGGCTTCGGCCCCTCGTTCGCCGAGGAGCTCGAGGAGCTCGCGCAGGAGATCGAGACCGGCGCCGAGGGCGCCGACGGCGACTCGTAGCGCCGCCCGGCCGGGTGGCCGCGCGGCGGCCAGTCGACGACAACGCAACCCCTCGAGGGGGCGGGCCGGAACCCGCCACCCGCTGATTCAGGGCACCTGCCCCCTGGGTAATAAGCTCGCACGGTGACCGAGCAGGCGCGTTCGGAGATCCACGACTCGGTGCTCGAGCTGATCGGCGAGACGCCGCTGGTGCGGCTATCGCGGCTGGATCCCGAGTTGCGAACTCCGCTGGTCGCCAAGGTCGAGTTCATGAACCCCGGCGGCTCGGTCAAGGACCGCCCCGCGGTGGCGATGATCGACGCCGCCGAGCGGGAGGGGAAGCTGAGGCCGGGGGGGACCCTGGTCGAGCCAACCTCGGGCAACACCGGACTCGGGCTGGCGATGGCCGCGGCGCTGCGCGGATACCGCGTGATCGCCGTGATGCCCGACAAGATGAGCCGGGAGAAGATCGACACCCTGCGCGCGTTCGGCGCCGAGGTGGTCGTCTGCCCTACCGCGGTCGAGCCCGACTCGCCGCAGTCGTATTACCGGGTCGCCGATCGGCTGGCCGAGGAGATCGACGGAGCCTTCCAGCCGAACCAGTACTTCAACCCGGCCAACCCCGAGGCTCACTTCGCAACCACCGGGCCCGAGCTGTGGCGGCAGAGCGGGGGCGGGCTCAGCCACCTCGTGGTCGCGGTCGGCACCGGCGGGACGATCAGCGGCGTCGGGCGCTACCTGAAGCGGCAGAATCCCTCGATCGAGGTGATCGGCGCCGACCCGGAGGGCTCGATCTACTCCGGCGGGCCGGTGCACCCCTACCGGGTCGAAGGGATCGGCGAGGACTTTTGGCCCGAGGCGCTCGACCAGGAGATCGTCGACCGCTACATCACCGTCTCCGACCGCGACTCGTTCTTGATGGCGCGGCGGCTGGTCGCCCGCGAGGGCCTGTTCGCCGGTGGGTCGACCGGGACCGCGCTGTGCGCCGCGTTGCAGGTCGCGCGCGAGCGCGACGATCCGGGGGCGATGGTGGCGACGATCATCCCCGACGGCGGGCGCCCATACGTCTCCAAGGTCTTCAACGACTCATGGATGCGCGAGCACGGCTACCTCGGCGACGAGGGCGGACTCACCGTCGGCGAGGTGCTCACGGCCAAGGGCGAGGAGGGACCGCTGCTGACCGTGGGCAGCCACGATGCGGTCGGCCGCGCGCTCGAGCTGATGCGTGAGCACGGGGTCTCCCAGGTGCCGGTCGTCTCGGGCGAGGACGAGCGCGCCTTCGTCGGCACGGTCAGCGAACGAGGGCTGCTGATGGCCTCGGCCGACCACCCTGGCATCCTCGGCGAGCCGGTGACCGAGGTGCTCGAGCCACCCTTGCCGGAGCTCGCCGCGGCCGACCCGGTCGCCGACGCGATCCACATGCTGCGCGACCAGGGCAAGCCGGTGATCGTCGTCGACGACGGGCGCTCGCTCGGCATCCTCACCGCCTTCGACCTGATCGAGGCGCTCAACCGGTGAGCGAGCCCGGCGAGCCGCGCGCGACGCAGATCGACACCCGCGTCGTCCACGCGGGCCTCGAGCCGGACCCGACCTACGGCTCGGTGATCCCGCCGATCCACCAGACCTCGACCTTCGTCCAGCCGGCGCCCGGGGAGTTCGTCGAGGACTACGACTACGCGCGCTCGGCCAATCCAACCCGTACGGCGCTCGAGCGGGCGCTCGGCGAGCTCGAGGGCGGGGAGGCCGCCGCCTTCGCCAGCGGCATGGCGGCCACCCACGCGCTGCTGACCGCGGTGCTCGATGCCGGCGACCACCTGGTGCTGCCGCTCGACCTCTACGGCGGCACCTATCGGCTGGTGGACAAGGTGCTCGCCCGGTTCGGGCTCGCCTACGATCTCGTCGACCAGACCGATGTCGAGGCGCTGCGGGCGGCGCTGCGGCCCGAGACGCGGCTGGTGTGGGTGGAGACGCCAACCAACCCGTTGCTGAACGAGGTCGACATCGCCGCCGTCTCCGCGGCCGCCGAGGGTCGCAACGTGGTCGTCGACAACACCTTTGCCACCCCGATCGTCCAGCGCCCGCTGGAGCTCGGGGCGACCGCGGTCGTCCACTCGACCACCAAGTACCTCGGCGGCCACTCCGACGTCGTCGGCGGTGTCACAGTGACGGCGGACCCCCTGCTCTCCGAGCGGATCCGGTTCGTCCAGAACTCGGTCGGCGCGGTCCCGGGGCCGTTCGACTGCTTTCTCGTCCACCGCGGCATCCGCACGCTGGCGCTGCGGGTCGCCCGCCACACCGAGAACGGGCGAGCGGTGAGCGAGTGGCTGCGCGGGGCACCGGAGGTCGAGGACGTCCGCTGGCCGGGCTTCGGCGGGATGGTCTCGTTTCGCCACCCCGACGCGGTCGGCCTCGTCGGCCGCACCGAGTTGTTCTCGCTCGCCGAATCGCTCGGCGGGGTCGAGTCGCTGATCGAGGTGCCGCAGGCGATGACCCATCAGTCGGTCGAGGACTCCGCCGCGGCCGTGCCGGCGGACCTGGTGCGACTCTCCTGCGGGATCGAGGCGCCCGCGGACCTGATCGCCGACCTCGGGCGAGCCCTGGACGGTTGATCGAGGCGCAACTCCGCGCTCACGCAGGGGTTTTGAGGAGGCGCGTCGAAGGAACGACCGCCACGAATCCGACGAACCCGATGAGACAGGAGCCACTCGCAACGATGCCGCACACCCACCGCACCCTGCCCGCCGCTTTTCTGCTGGCGCTGCTGACCGCCGCGCTCGCCGCCGCAGCGCTGGCGGTCCCCGCCCCGAGCAAGGCGGCAACCGCTACCTGCCCGGCCACCTTCCGCGTCCTTCACGACGACCGGATCGGCAAGCTCGAGCTGCCGAAGGGCAACTACCGCGTGACCCTGCTCGACGATGAGCTGCTGACCTGCAAGCGCGCCTCGAAGCTGTTCGCGAAGTTCCTCCAGGACTTCGACGGCAAGCTCGGCGGCGGCTGGAAGGTTCGCGTCGGTACCGCCACCTTCTCGAAGCCCGACGGCGCCGGGTTCAGCGTCAAGCGGGTCCGACGGGGCTCAGGCGGGGGCGGTGCGACCCATCCCAGCGGGGAGGCGACCAGCTGCCCGACCTTCCAGGTCCTCCACAACGACCGGATCGGCGAGGTCAAGTTTCCGAAGGGGACCTACCAGATGACCGCCCTCGGGGGGTTCGCCTGCGCGAAGGCCTCGACCAAGTTCGCCGCGTTCCTGCAGAAGTTCGAGGGCGACCTGCCCGGGCGCTGGAAGCTCAAGGGCAAGACCGGGACCTTCCTGCGAGGCAAGTCCGGAAAGGGCTTCCAGGTCAATCTCTGGCGTTGACCGCCCGCCGTGAGGCGCGGATCGGCGCCGGCGGTGTGAGCACCCGGGCGCGGCCGCCGGGCGGGCAGGCGGGGAGGGGCGGGAGCCCGTCGCCGTGCCCGCCGCGCCGCGGCCCGCGCGGGCGCTTCGGCTGGCGCCGGAAGCGGCCGAAGCGGTGACCGTCCGGGCCCGGCGGCGCCTCCTCCGGCTCGGTGCTGGCGCGAAACGCCCACCAGACCAGGTAGAGCAGCGCGGCGACGGGGATCTTCAGGATCACCATCAAAAAGAAGATCGGGAAGAAGCCGTCCACAGTCTCTCTCGCCAGCCCTCAGCCCGCAGTGTAGCCCTCGCGAGCCCAGCTCAGCAGGGCTTCGGTGTGGGCATCGGTGATCCCGACGTGCGACTCGGTCGGCAGCAGCAGGGTGGGTGCCCCGCGCCGCGCGGCCCAGTCGTGGCAGCTGTTGTCGAGCGAGTCATCGACCCAGGCGAGCGGGCGGTCGCGCGCGTACTCGTCGATCGCATCGAGCTTCCAGTGCGCGGTGCCGAACCTGGCTCGGCCGGCGAACCGCAGGCAGGGAAGCTCGCTCGGGAGGCCGAGGATCATCGGCAGGCGGTCGTTGGCGCGCTCCTCCCAGCCGGTTGCCCAGACCAGCTCGTAGACCTCGCCGAGGCGCCGCAGCTGGGCGCCGGCGAGGTCGGAGATGTAGTGGGCGATGCCGTCGATCAGGTGAAAGCGCCCGCCCAGGTTCTCGATCGGCCCCTCGAACCCGAAGAGGCTGATCACGCCGTCGACGTCGACCGCGAGAACCGGTCTGGGGTCCGCCATCGGGCCAGCGTAGCGAGGCGGCCCTGCTATCTTCCGCCGCCGTGCCAAGCACCAACCAGCTGATCCGCAAGGGCCGCAAGCCTCCGCAGAAGAAGGTCGCCACCCCGGGCCTCAAGTCCGGCCAGGGGCGCAAGCGGCGGATCGCCGCCCCGCAGCGGCGCGGCGTTTGCACGCGCGTTTATACGGCCACCCCGAAGAAGCCGAACTCGGCCCTGCGCAAGGTTGCCCGCGTGCGGCTCACCAACGGCATGGAGGTCACCTGCTACATCCCCGGCGAGGGTCACAACCTCCAGGAGCACTCGGTGGTCCTGGTGCGTGGCGGCAGGGTCAAGGACCTGCCGGGTGTCCGCTACAAGGTGATCCGCGGCACCCTCGACGCCTCCGGCGTCGCGGATCGCAAGCAGTCGCGCTCCGTCTACGGGGTCAAGCGATAGGCCATGCCCCGCCGCGCCCGCGCAGCGACCCGTCCGATCCAAGCCGACTCCGTTCACCGCAGCCGGCTCGTCCAGCAGGTGGTCAACAAGGTGATGCGCGCCGGCAAGAAGGCGATCGCCGAGCGGATCACCTATGACGCGCTCGCGATCGTCGGCGAGCGCAGCGGCCGGGCGCCGGTCGAGGTGCTCGAGGACGCGATCAAGGAGCTCACCCCTGTGCTCGAGGTCCGCTCGCGCCGGGTCGGCGGCGCCACCTACCAGGTGCCGGTCGAGGTGCCGGCGCCCCGCGCCCGCACGCTCGCCGTCCGCTGGCTGGTCGGCTTTGCGCGCAACCGGCGTGAGAAGTCGATGGCCGATCGGCTCGCCAACGAGATCATGGACTCACTCTCCCAGCAGGGCGGCGCCTGGAAGCGAAAGGACGACATCTACCGCATGGCGCAGGCCAACAAGGCGTTCGCCCACTATCGCTGGTAAGCGGCGCGGCGTTCCGGACGAGCATGTAGGGGGCGCAGGTCCACCCATTGCGCCTCATGGGTCGTATGGACCCAAAGGGCGCCAAAGTCGACGCGCGGTCTGATCATCAACCCCGCTGGCGGGCGCGCGGGCGGCGGGTGAGGCGGCGGAGGGTGCCGTCGGGCTTGGCGGCCCGGTGGGCGGCGGCGGACCGCGTGACGGGCGCGGCCGCATCGTCGTCGGTGCGGGGGTCTCCGGGGCGCTCGCGCCGCGGGGGCCGCAGGGCGGCGAGTTGCTCGGGGGTGAGCGTGGCCAGGGCGATGCCGGTGACCGCGAGCGCGAGCGCGCCCACCAGCTCGAGCCAGAAGCCTCCCTGGGGCACGGCCTCGGCGTCGAAGAACGACTGCCGCGCGTCGTCGAGGGTGCCGACCGCATTCGCGTCCGGCAGATCGACGAGCAAAAAGACGAGCAGCGCGACGACGCCAGCGACCGCGACCGCGGTCGCCGCCGGCTTCGAGGCGGTGAACACGGCCAGCGCCACCGCCCCGATGGCGAACGCAGCGATCACCGCGAGCGCGTGGCCGTGGCGATCGGCGCCGTCCTGGGAATCGAGCGCCTCGCCGCCGGGCGGGGTGAACTCGAAGGTCGTCATCAGCTCGGAGGCAAAGAGGCAGATCGCGGCTGCGAGGCAGGCGAGCGGCAGCAACCGGGTGAGGCGGCCGACGTCGCTCACGGGCTCGCCCCCGACATCCCGCGCTTGCCCTTCACCCTCCGCTCGGCGTCGGCCCCGGGCTCGGTCAGCGGTCCGCGCTCGAGCGTTCCCTGCGCGCGCGCGAGCAGCCGGCGGGCGGGTCCCGGCCCGGTCCCGTCGGGAGCCGCGGCGCGCCAGGCGGCCGAGGCCGGGAGCAGGAAACGCAGCAGTAGCAGGCCGGTGGCGATCAGCACCGCGCCGGCGGCGAACTGGAGCCCGGTCAGCGCCCGCGCCAGCACCGCCAGCCCCGTGAGAGCGAGCGGGAGCATCACCCAATAGTGAGCGTCCCCGGCCGCCTGGCGATCGATCTCGGGCGCGGGGGCGACCGCCTCGACGCCGCCCGAGTAGGCGTCGGTGCCGACGCTGATGCCGCGATAGGTGAGCCACTGCGACGCCGCCAGCGAGGCGATCGCGACCAGGCAGACGGCGGTCACCGCCCGGGCCGGGCTGACGCGGCTCAGGGCGAGTCGGTACGCGGCCCGAATCAGCGCCAAAACGGCGACGAGCGGCGGTCGCAACGCCCGGCGCCAGCCGAAGAGCACCGCGATGCCAGCGATCTCGGCGACGGCGAGCCAGAGCTGCGCCGGGATCACGAACATCTCGCGCCCCGGGCCGTGCGCTTCGCGGTCCGGGCCCGAGCCCTCGCCCTTGCGCGCCCCGGTCCGTGGTCCCCCGGCCGCCGTCCCGCTCGATTCGGAGAGCCGTTTGCGAACGCTCGCGATGCGTCGTTCCAGGCTCATCTGCCCGCCAAAGTGCCCCTTACCCCTCTGCTATAGTCACGCGTCGCTCGCGGACTCGCTCGAGTGCGATGCGCGAGCGGGTATTCCTTCCATGGAGAGCCGCACGACATAGGGCGTTCCGGGCTATTCGCGATCATGCGCTCGGGCCCGAAAGGGCCCTTTTTTTTGCGCTGAGACCGCTTGTTGGCCGCTCCGTCTCCTCCTCGGGACTACGCCTGAACCAAGCTCAACCTACACAACAACGCTTAACACCAACTCTACGAAACGCATGGCACGCACCTTCCCCCTTAAGAAGACCCGCAACATCGGGATCATGGCGCACATCGACGCCGGCAAGACGACGACGACCGAGCGCATCCTCTTCTACACCGGCCGAACCCACAAGCTCGGCGAGGTCCACGAGGGCGCCGCCGTGATGGACTGGATGGAGCAGGAGCAGGAACGAGGGATCACGATCACCTCGGCGGCCACCGCCTGCGAGTGGGAGGGCCACCGGATCAACATCATCGACACCCCCGGCCACGTCGACTTCACGGTCGAGGTCGAGCGTTCGCTGCGGGTGCTCGACGGGGCGATCGCCCTCTTCGACTCGGTCGCCGGGGTCGAGCCGCAGTCGGAGACCGTCTGGCGCCAGGCCGACAAGTACGGCGTGCCGCGGATCGCGTTCATCAACAAGATGGACCGGGTCGGCGCCGATTTCGACCGCGCGGTGGAGACGATGCGCGACCGCCTCGGCGCGCATCCGCTGCCGATCCAGCTTCCGATCGGCTCCGAGGACCGCTTCACCGGGGTCATCGACCTGATCGAGAACAAGGCGCTGGTGTGGAAGGACGAGCTCGGCACCGAGTTCGCCTACGAGGAGATTCCGGCGGAGCTGGCCGACGCCGCCCACGACGCCCGCACCCACCTGATCGAGGCTTGCGCCGACTACGACGACGAGCTGATGGAGGCCTACCTCAACGAGGAGGAGATCCCGCACGAGCGGATCGCCAAGTCGCTGCACCGGGCGACGCTCGACCTCAAGGTCACCCCCGTGCTTTGTGGCTCCGCGTTCAAGAACAAGGGCGTGCAGCCGCTGCTCGACGCGATCGTCGAGCTGCTGCCGTCGCCGCTCGAGGTGCGACCGGTGAGGGGATTCGAGACCTCGGCCAAGGGAAGCGGCGAGCACGGCGCCGAGGCAGACCGGGCGGCCGACGACAACGCCCCGTTCTCGGCGCTCGCCTTCAAGGTGATGGCTGACCCCTACGTCGGCAAGCTGACCTACTTCCGCGTCTACTCGGGCAAGCTCTCGGCGGGCAGCCGGGTGCTGAACGCGACCAACGGCAAGACCGAGCGGATCGGCCGCCTGCTGATGATGCACGCGAACCACCGCGAGGAGATCGAGGAGTGCTACGCGGGCGACATCGTCGCCGGCGTCGGTCTCAAGCAGACCTCCACCGGCGACACGCTGTCGGCCCCCGACGCGCCGGTGATCCTGGAGACGATCGTGTTCCCCGAGCCGGTGATCGCGGTCGCGATCGAGCCGAAGACCAAGGCCGACCAGGAGAAGCTCTCCGCCTCGCTCGGGCGTCTGGCCGAGGAGGACCCGACCTTCCGGATCGAGTCCGACGAGGAGACCGGCCAGACCCTGATCCACGGTATGGGCGAGCTCCACCTCGAGGTGATCGTCGACCGGTTGTTGCGCGAGTTCTCGGTCGACGCCAACGTCGGCCGGCCGCAGGTCGCCTACCGGGAGACGGTCCGCGAGCGGGTCGAGAAGGTCGAGGGTCGGTTCGTCCGCCAGACCGGCGGTCGCGGCCAGTTCGGTCACGTGGTGATCAACCTCGAACCGGCTCCCGAGGAGGGCTTCGACTTCGTCAACCGGATCAAGGGCGGCAGGATCCCGACCGAGTTCATCCCCGCGGTCGAGCAGGGGATCGAGGAGGCGCTCGGCTCCGGGGTCAAGGCCGGCTACCCGGTCGTCGACGTCCGGGTCGAGCTCACCGACGGCTCCTACCACGACGTCGACTCCTCAGAGATGGCGTTCAAGATCGCCGGCTCGATGGCGGTCCAGGAGGCGGCGCGGCGGGCGAAGCCGGTGCTGCTGGAGCCGGTGATGGCGGTCGAAGTGGTCACCCCCGAGGAGTTCCTCGGCGACGTGATCGGCGACCTCTCGCGGCGACGCGGCAAGGTC
Source organism: Solirubrobacterales bacterium (assembly GCA_021155855.1). Lineage (GTDB taxonomy): Bacteria > Actinomycetota > Thermoleophilia > Solirubrobacterales > 70-9 > WHSW01. The sequence goes on along the minus strand of JAJNAZ010000005.1, from coordinate 268 downwards.
CAGGGCCAGGAACAGCGCGGCAACGCGCTCGCCGTTCAGGCCTTCGTCCCGCTCGGCGAGATGTTCGGCTACGCCACCGACGTGCGCTCCTCGACTCAGGGCCGCGCCACCTACACGATGCAGTTCGAGCGCTACGAAGCGGTGCCCCAGAACATCGCCGAGCAGATCGTCGAGTCGACGGCGGAGGAGCCGGTCGGAGCCGGGGCCTGAATTCTGTAATTCTTCCGGGGTTGCCCGGAAACAGCCAATTTTGAGCACGAAGACAAAG
>JAJNAZ010000051.1 GCA_021155855.1 Solirubrobacterales bacterium | reverse complement strand
GGCGCGATGCCGCCGAGCGGCCTCCCGGATGCGTTCCTCGAGCCGGCGGATGAGCCGCTGCGCTCGCTGCTCGCGCGGTACGCGCGCGGCCGAGGCCCGTTCACGACCAGAGAGGCGGCTGAGCGGTTCGGCGTCGACGCCGAGCGCGCGGAAGCCGAGCTGGTGTTGCTGGAGCGCGAGGACCGGCTCGTCCGCGGCGAACTTCGGCCGGGCGGGACCGAGCGGGAGTGGTGCGACCCCGACGTCCTGCGCCGGATCCGCCGCGCTTCGCTTGCGGCCCTTCGCAAGGAGGTGGAGCCGGTCGAGCAGGTCGCCTTTGCCCGCTTCCTGCCCGGCTGGCACGGAATCGACCGGCGCGCGAGCCTGCGCGAGGCGCTCGTCCCCCTCCAGGGGCTGGCGCTGCCGGTCGCACTGTGGGAGTCCGAGGTGCTGCCGCGGCGGGTTCCCAACTATGCGCCGGCGCAGCTCGACCAGCTCTGCGCGACCGGGGAGCTCGTGTGGGTCGGCGCCGGTCTCGACCGCGTCGCCGTCTTCTTCCGGGAGGACGCGGCCGTGCTCGGTCAGCCGGAGGGAACGGAGCGCCCCGAAGGCGGTGAGCACGACCGGATCCGCGAGGCCCTCGCGAAGAGCGCCGAGTTCTGGTTCGACCTGCTCGACACGACGAGGCTCGAGGCTGAGGCGGCGCTGCCCGCGCTGTGGGAGCTCGTCTGGGCCGGCGAGGTCACGAACGACGCGTGGACGCCGCTCCGCGCCGGCCGCCGATACGGCGTCCCGAAGCCGGAGCGAAGGCCGCGCCGCTTCTCGCGCCGCCGGGCGACCGCGATCACGGCCACCCAGGGACGGTGGTCGCTCACCGGCCGGCTCTCCTCGAGCGCCAGGGAATCGTCACCCGCGACGGCGTGCGCGCCGAGGGAATTCCCGGTGGCTACTCCGCCGTCTACGGCGAGCTCAAGGCGCTCGAGACGCTCGGTCTCTGCCGCCGCGGCTACTTCGTCGAGGGCCTCGGCGGCGCGCAGTTCGCGCTCGGCGGCGCCGTGGAGCGAATCCGGGAGCTACGGCCGCGGGAGGAGGAGCCTGCGGTCGATGTCTCCGTACTGGCCGCGGCTGACCCGGCCCAGCCGTACGGCGCGGCGCTCGCTTGGCCGAAGAGAGCGGGCGCGCGGGCGGCACGTGTCGCCGGCGCCTACGTCGTCCTGATCGGCGGCGAGGCGGTCCTCTTCGTCGAGCGTGGAGGGAAGACGCTCGTCCCGCTCCGCGATCCCGATCCAGAGTGGCTCCGCCCGGCGCTCGGAGCGCTCGTCGAGCACGTGAAGAGTCGCCGCGGCGTGAAGCGGCTGGCCGTCGAGCGGTACGACGGCGAACCGGTGGGGGAGACGGACGCGATGGCTCTCCTCGTCGAAGCCGGCTTCGTCGCGGGCCCGCGCCGCGCCGTGCTGCGGCCGTGACTCGGCTCTCCCTGTAACATATACAGAACTTGGACAGACTCTTGTCCTACCGGCTCGGCTTCGCCGTCAAGGTGCTCGGCAACGGCGGGATGAAGTCGAACGACGGGCGGCGCTGGCAGAGCGGGCCGCACCTCTCGAGGTCGCTCGAGCTGCTCGACGCGGTCTTCGACTATCTCGACGACGTGGACATCCGGGTCTATCGCCTGTCGAGCAGCACGGTTCCGTACGGCACGCATCCGGATCTGCCGCAGCTGGACTACCGGCGGCAGATCGGCGAGTGCAAGGAGCCGCTGGCGCGGCTCGGCGAGAAGGCGAGCCGTCTCGGGCTCAGGCTCTCGACGCATCCCGGCCAGTACTCGGTGCTCAGTTCGCCGGATCCCGAGATCGCGCGCAAGGCGCGGCTGGACATCGAGCAGGACGCGCTGCTGCTCGATGCGCTCGGGACGGGGCCCGAGGCCGTCGTCGTGATCCACGTCGGCGGCGTGTACGGCGATGCCCGCGCCTCGCTCGATCGGTGGGTGCGCTCGTTCGAGGCCCTGTCCGAGAGCGCTCGGAGCCGGCTCGTCGTCGAGCACGACGAGCGGTGCTTCGACCTCGCTGACGCCCTCGAGCTGCACGAGCGGACCGGTGTCCGCGTCGTGTTCGACCTGCACCACCACCGCTGCAACCCTGCTCGCGGCCGGGAGGACGTCCGTGCGGCGCTCACCGCTGCGCTGGACACGTGGCCAGCCGGCGTTCGGCCGAAGGTGCACGTGTCGAGCCCGCGGACCGAGTTCCGGTCGGTCGGCGGCCGCCAGCAGCCTCCACTTCTCGACCAGCACGCGGATTTCCTCAGTCCGTGGGATCTCCTGACGCTTCTCGACGCCGCTGACCGACCGCTGGACGTCATGGTCGAGGCAAAGGCGAAGGATCTCGCCGTGCTCTCGGTACGGCGGGCTCTCGACCGTCTAGCGGGAAAGGCGGCCTAGCACCACGCCGAAGAGGGCGTGCCGGAGCGTGGCCTGCACGAACGCCCGTGGGTTGGTGAAGAGGGGCGGAATTCCGGCTTCGCCGCGCGCCGGATGGTGGCGGTCGACGAAGTAGGAGAGCGGGTAGAGCGCGACGTGCTCGGCGAGCGCCATTCCGATCGCAACGCGCTCTTTGCTGTACGGGACACGGCGCTGGATTTGGTCGAACGCGAACCCGAAGAGCGCGCCGTTCGCCGCGTGGATCGCGAAGCCGACCGGCCAGGCGAGCCGCCCGCGCGTGAACGTCTTGCCGAGCAAGAGCACGTCGGAGTAGTCGCAGCGGAGGAGGCGTCGGTCGATCGGCTCCAGCAGGCTCCAAACCGATGCGGCCACGGCACCTGCGGGCGCTGGGTGAAGTCCTCGCTCGTCCACAATCCCAAGCATGCCCGAGGGTGACTCACTTCATCGCGCCGCTCGTCGGCTCCAGGCGCTGGTGGGGGAGACGGTCGAGGCCGAGAGCCCGAACCCCAGGGCAGCCGCGACGGGCGTGGCCGAGCAGCTCGACGGGCGGCGCCTCGAGGGCGTGGAGGCCGTCGGCAAGAACCTGCTGCTGAGCTTCGAGGGCGGGCTCGTGCTCCGGAGTCACCTGCGGATGTCCGGCCGGTGGACCGTGCGCGCTCGCGGCTCGGTCACGCGGGGCCGGCCTTGGCTCGTCCTGCGTGGGCGGGGCCGCGAGGCCGTGCTGTGGGGCGGGCCGGTGCTCGAGCTGAACAAGCGCGCGGTGCGCCGGCTCGGGCCGGACATCCTGGCGCGGCCGCCGGACCTCGATCGGATGGTCGCGAACCTCCGTCTCGCGCGCGGCCGCGAGGTCGGCGATGCCCTTCTCGACCAGCGTCTCGTCGCCGGGATCGGGAACATGTGGAAGGCGGAGGCGCTCTGGCGGGCCGGGGTTTCGCCGTGGCGCCCCGTCGGAGAAACCTCGGATGCGGAGCTTCGGGCCGTGCTCGGGCAAGCGGCGCGCCTGATGCGGCACTCGGTCGACACCGGCCGCGAGGAGCGGGCGATCTACCGCAAGGCGGGGCACCCGTGCCCGCGGTGTCGGACGCCGATCGACTCTCGCGGCCAGGGCGATGCGAACCGGACGGCCTACTGGTGTCCCGTGTGCCAGCCGTGGGAGAGAGGAGCGGGGCGACCGGGCGCGTAAGTGGACGGGTGATCCGGTCGCCGAACCTGCACCACACGCTGCGTGCGTTCTGCCTCGGGGCATTCGCCGCCGTGAGCCACGAGCTCGACGACGGCGGAGACGTCCCGTTCTCCTTCGAGGAGCACCAGGCGCCGGGGAGCCCGACGCTGTACGAGTACCGGCCGCTCGTCAAGCCCTTCCTCGACGCGCGCTCCGGGCGGTTCGCGGCGCTCGCGGATGCCCAGCCGGCGCTCGCCGAGCTGGAGCGGGAGCCGGCGGCGGCGGTCTTCGCCCAGGCGCACTCGAGCGGGCGGCCGAGCTCCCGGGAGGCGCTGACCCGCACCGTGCTCCTGCCGCTCCTCGCCGAGACGGCGGAGGCCTGCGGCGGCTTCGACTGGGACGACTCGGCCTTCGACCGTGTGTACGCGGCGTTCGAGGCCTCGCTCTTCGGCTCGCGCCGCGCGTACGGGGCGATCGCGCCGCTCGTGGGTGTCTCTGTCGGAGGGCTCGTTGATCTCGGCGGCGGGCTCCGCGTTCGCCATGTCGCCTCAGGCGAGCTTGCAGCGCACTGGCCGCAGGCGGGGGGGCTGCTTCCGGAGGGGTTCGAGCGCGAGCCCGATCGGGTGTGCGTCCTCGAGTTGGAGGCCGAGCTGGGCGACGGCTCGGGGTCGGGCTCCGGCACCGTGCCCGATGCGCCCGGCGAGCTCGCGGATGCGATCACAGCGCTGCGGCTCGCGACGGCCGGCGCGATCGCCGCCGGCCCGGTGCTCTTCGAGCGGCTCGACTGGCGGCCCTACGGGATTCGTCCGGTGCTGCCGATCGCGGCGACGGCGCCGCCGGGCGAGGGCGTCCGACTGGACCCGGTGCGTGCCGAGAGGGCACGGCGGCTTCGCGAGGGGCTCTCGGCTGCGGACGACGACCGCGATCTGGGCGAGGCGCTCGACCGGTGGGAGCTCTCGCTCTTCCAGACGGACCCCTTCGCTTCGGAGCAGCTGCGCGGCTCGCTCACGTCGCTGCTGGGCGGCGGCGAGGGGTTGTTCGCCGGGTCCCTGCGTGCGGCTGCCGTTCTCGGCGAGACACCACGCGAGCGCTCGGCGATCCTCGACAGGCTCCGGCTGCTAGCGGCCGGCGACGCGGCGGCCGCGACCTCCGATCTCGTCCGGTCTTCCCTCGTCGCGGTGCTCGAGCACGGCGACCGCGCGACGCTGCTCCGGACGCTCGACGAGACGCTCCTCGGCCTCCGGCCCAAGCCGACCGTGGCGCCTGAGCCTGCCCTCGCGGTCGGCGCACTCTAGGCACAAACGCTGCACAGACACGCGCGCCCGGCCCGGGTACGTTCGACGTCATGGACGAGGCACGCGCAGTCCTGGATCGGCTCGACCGGATCGAGTCCCTCGACCGGGAGGCCGCCCCCGCCGGCGAGCTGCTCGAGGAGCTGCGCGACCTGCTTCGAGAGGCCGAGACCTGGCTGCGTGCGGAGCCCGATCCGCAGGGAGCCGTCGAGGCGCTTGCCGGCTGCAGGCACGCACTCGACACCCAACCGCAGGAGGGGATGTTCCTGGCGTCGCGACCCTGACAATCACAATCCCCTAGGTGGCGCGATCCGGCTTTTCCGGCACACTGAGTCCGTGCAGGACAGTCCGGTCCCGGGCCGAACGACAGGCTGCGTATGCGCCTAGCCGGCCTTTTCTCCCGCCCGCCGACGGGCGATCCAGCCGACGCCATGCCCGAGGAGGCCGAGGCTCCTTCCGCGCCGGAGGTCCCACCGACCCCTCACGTCACCCGCGAGGCGCGGATCCTCGCGTTCGCCAACCAGAAGGGGGGCGTGGCGAAGACGACGTCGACGCTGAACCTCGCCGTCGCGCTGTCGGAGGAGGGCTACAAAGTCCTCGTGGTCGACATGGACCCGCAGGGCAACCTGACGATGAGCCAGGGATTCAACCCGGACCAGATCGACCGGTCGATGTTCGACGTGCTCGTCCATCGGCTGCCGATCGACCAGGTGATCCAGAAGGCCGAGGTCGACCTCGCCGTTTCGTCGATCGATCTCGCCGGGGCGGAGCTTGCCCTCTCGAGCATGATCGGCCGCGAACGCGCGCTCGAGAAGGCGCTGACCCCGATCAAGGAGCGGTACGACTTCATCCTGGTCGACACGCCGCCGTCGCTCGGCCTGCTCACGATCAACGCGCTCGTCGCCGCCACTGAGGTAATCGTCCCGGTGCAGTGCGAGTACCTCTCGCTGAGGGGGCTCGTCCAGCTCGAGAACACGCTGTCGATGATCCGGGAGAACCTGAACCCCGACGTGGGGATCCAGGGGATCCTGCCGACGATGTACGACGGCCGGACGCTGCATGCGCGCGAAGCGGTCGAGATCCTGCAGGAGAACTTCGGTGACCTGGTCTTTCACACCCGCATCAAGAAAACGGTGCGCTACGCCGAGGCGCCGGTGAAGGGAAGCTCGGTGCTCAAGTACGACCCGACCGGCAGTGCTGCGGCCGCGTACCGAGAGCTCGCGAAGGAGGTGCTCAATGGCGCGAAAGCGCGCAAGCATGCGTGAGGGCCCGCTCGCCGAGCTCTTCAGGGCAACGGAAGCCGCGCAGAGGCAGGCCGAGAAAGAGGGAAGGGCTGTTCCGGGCGAGCCGCTCGAGGAAACGGTCGAGCATCCGCCGCCCAAGCTCGAGGTCGCACCCGAGCCCGAGCACGGGGAGTCCGCGCCGGAGCACCCCGACCGGGTGCCGTCGGCCCCTGCCCGTCCCAGGCCGGCCGAGCCCGTCCAGCCCCGCGAGCCGTCGCCGGACCGCGGGATCGCACGCCTGCTCGAGCCACTTCCCGAGCCACCCCCGCGGCTGCATCGCGCTCCGCGCGCCGACTCGGCCTACCTCGCGGACATCAAGGTCGTAGGTGTCGGCGGCGCCGGGCTGAACGCGGTCAATCGGATGATCGACGCGGGCATCGCGGCCGTCGAGTTCGTCGCCGTCAACACCGATCTCCAGCAGCTTGCACTCAGCGACGCCGAGGTGAAGATCCACATCGGGCGCGAGCTGACGGGCGGTCTCGGCTCCGGCGCGGAGCCGGACATCGGCCGCCGCGCAGCCGAGGAGGCCTACGACCAGGTCAAGCGGGCGCTTCGCGGCGCGGACATGGTCTTCGTCACCGCCGGCGAGGGCGGGGGGACCGGCTCGGGCGCAGCCCCGGTCGTCGCAAGCGTCGCGCGCGAGGTCGGTGCCTTGACCGTCGGCATAGTCACCATGCCGTTCCGCTTCGAGGGCACGAAGCGCCGATCGCAGGCGGAGGCGGGCGTTCACGCGCTCCGCGAGGCCTGCGACACGGTGGTCGTGATCCCGAACGAGCGCCTCCTCGAGGTGCTCGACAAGAGCACCTCGATGCTCGACGCCTTCAAGATCGCGGACGACGTGCTGCGGCAGGGTGTGCAGGGAATCTGCGACCTGATCACCGAGCCCGGGCTGATCAACGTCGATTTCGCCGACGTCCGCACGATCATGCAGGGCGCGGGCACGGCGCTGATGGGGATCGGTTTCGCGACCGGCGAGAATCGCGCCGTCGAGGCCGCGGAGCGCGCGCTGCGCTCCCCGCTCGTCGACACAGAGCTCGTGAGCGCCAAGGGGATCCTGCTCTCGATCGCCGGTGGAAACGACCTCTCGTTGTACGAGGTCAACGAGGCGGCCGAGGTGATCAGGGCCGCGTCGACGGACGACACGAACATCATCTTCGGCGCGACCGTGGACGAGCGACTCGAAGGGCAAGTCTGGGTGACGGTGGTCGTGACCGGCGTGGGACAGAGGGGCGGATCGCGACCGTTCACGGCGCGCCCTGAGCAGTCGCCGACGCAGTCTGACGACCCACTCGAGCCGCCCTCGTTCCTCCAGAGCTGATCGCCGCGCCGTGAGAGGCGCCATCGCAGCCGGGCACCCGCTGACGGCGGAGGCCGGAGCGCGCATCCTCGCCGACGGCGGCAACGCGGTCGACGCCTGTCTTGGCGCCGCCTTCGTCTCCTGGGTCGCGGAGAGCACACTGACAGGCCCCGGCGGCGGCGGTTTCCTGCTCGTCCACCGCGCGAAGGACGGTCATTCGCGCCTCCTGGACTTCTTCGTCTCGGTTCCGGGGGCGGGCCTGGCAGACCCGATCAGCGAGATGGAGGCGATCGACATCGACTTCGACGACTCGAGCACGCAAGCGTTCGGTATCGGTGTCTCCTCTGTCGCTACGCCGGGCGTCGTTGCCGGGCAGGGCACACCGCGCGTACGGGCGAGTGCCGTGGGCAACGCTCTTCGAGCCGGCGATCGCGGTCGCCCGCGAGGGAGTCGTGATCACGCCTCAGCAGGCGTACCTGCACGCGATTCTCGACGTCATCCTGCGGCACACCGACTCCGGCAAAGCGATCTACGGGCCTGGCGGCGAGCGGCTGGAGGCCGGCAACCGGCTGACGATGAACGACCTCGCCTCGACCATGGAGATCCTCGCCGAAGGAGGTGCCGAGGCCTTCTACGACGGCGTCCTCGCTGAGCGCATCACGGACTGCATCCATGCGGGCGGCGGCCCGCTGACGAGGGACGACCTCCGCGGCTACCGCGTGATCTGGCGTCGTCCGATCACCGCCGAGTT
>JAJNAZ010000050.1 GCA_021155855.1 Solirubrobacterales bacterium | reverse complement strand
GAGCGGTCGGCGTTCGGGGCGCGGACGAGCTCCGCCTGGCCGCCGTCGAGCCGCTCGTAGACACCGCTGTAGCCGAACAGCGCCCGGTTCTCGCACTGCATCGGGCGCCCGGCGCGGCACTGGCCGCAGGTGCCGTCGGAGATCATGCTCGCGTTTACCACCCGCTGCCCGGGCCGCAGCCCGCGCACCCCATCGCCGACCTCGCGCACGACCCCGACCCACTCGTGTCCGGGAATCGTCCCGGCCTCGAACCCGGGCGTCAGCCCATGGTAGGGGAAGAGGTCGGCGCCGCAGATCGCCGTCTTCGTGACCTCGACGATCGCGTCGCTCGGCGCCTCGAGCGTCGGCTCGGGCGCCTCGTCGAGCTCGAGCCGCTCCGCCCCCTGGATCCTGACCACCCTCATGCCGGCTGCTCGAGCTCGACCAGGTAGCCGTCGGGATCGACGGCGAAGCAGCGGGCGCCGCCCCACGGGGGCGAGAAGGGCTTGGCGAGGAACTCGACCCCGCCCGCCCCCAGCTCCTCGTAGGCGCGGGCGCAGTCGCTGACCTCGAGCACGAGCGCGATCTGGATCCGCGAGCCGTCCTCGGGGGCGATCATCAGCACGCCCGGGCGGTCATCGGCCGCATGGCCCTGCTCGGCGAGCGACAGCCGCGTCCCGGCCAGTGCCAGGGTCGCGTAGGGCGGATCGTCGTAGCTCGCCTCGAGCTCGAACCCGAGCCGGTCGCGATAAAAGGCGACCGAGCGCTCAACGTCGGCGACGGCGAGGATCGCGCCCACTCGAGTGGTTGCCGGGGCCGCCATCAGTGCCGCGTGTGGCCGCCGTCGACGGCGATCATCTGCCCGGTCACCCAGCCCGCCTCCTCGGAGCAGAGGAAGGCGACCGTCGGGGCGATGTCCTCGGACTCGCCGCGGCGCGGGATCGCCTGCAGGCTCTGGACGAACTCGAACGCCTCCTTGTGCGGGCTGTCGAGCACCCCCTCGGTCGCCGTCAGGCCCGGGGCGACCGCGTTGACCGTGACCCCGTCGGCGCCGAGCTCGGTCGCCAGCGCCCGGGTGAAGCCCCAGACGCCGCCCTTCGCCGCCACGTAGGCGGCCATGTTCGGCGTCCCCGCGAGCACCGTGTTCGAGGCGATGTTGACGATCCGCCCGTACCCGGCCTCGCGCATCGGCGTTTGGACGGCGCGCACACAGAGGAAGACCCCGGTGAGGTTGGTGTCGATGATCTTTCGCCAGTGCTCGAGGTCGACCTCGTCCCAGGGGATGAAGGGGACGATCGCGGCGTTGTTGACCAGCGCGTCGATGCGGCCGTGCTCGTCGACGACCTTGTCGGCCATCGCCCCGACGGACTCCTCGGAAGAGACATCGACCTCGACCGCCTCCCCGCGCTCCAGGACGTCCGCCGCCTGCTCGGCGCCCTCCGCGTTCTGGTCGGCGACGACGACCTTCGCCCCTTCGGCATCGAGCTTCTCGGCGATCGCCCGGCCGATGCCCTGGGCGGCCCCGGTGACGATCGCGACCCGGTCCTTGAGCTTCATCTCTGGTTCCTCGCTTTCGCGCCTAGTAGTGGTCGGGGGCGTGCTTGTAGGACTCCCACGCCTCCATGTCGTGGGTGAAAAAGACGTCGGCGCCGAGGCGCGCGGCGCGGTGCTTGACCCTGCGCAGGGAGGCGAAGTTGGCGGTCGGATCGTTGTGAAAGCCCGAGATCAGCTCCTTCTCCCAGGTCTCCCGCGTGTAGGTGACGTCGGCGGGAAACAGCATCGGCGCCCGGCCCTCGCGCTCGAGCAGCAGCGAGTAGTGGCCGACCGTGTGACCCGGCGTGAAAAGCAGCCGGATCCCGTCGGCGAAATCGACCTCGTCGCCCTCCAGCCAGCGATAGGCCGAGTCGGGGTGGTGAAAGACCTTGTCGGCGTAGCCGAGCCGCTCGAACGGCTCCGGCACCAGACAGTGGCGAAGCTCCTCCTTGCCGACCCAGGTCACCGCCTCGGGCAGGTGCCGCTGGCCGCCGCAGTGGTCGAAGTGTAGGTGCGAGTTGAGCACCGCCTTCACGTCGTAGGCGACGAACCCACACTTGTCGAGCTGCCCGGGCAGCGTCTGCTCCTCGGTCTGCTCGGGCAGCTCGAAGGGCAGGAACTCCTCCACCGTCCCCTTGTCGAAGCCGGAGTCGAACAAAAAGAGGCCGTCGCTGTGGTCGATCAGCACGCTGAAGACCGGAAAGCGCACCGGGTTGCCCGCGTCGATGTTCCACATCACGTGCGAGCGATCGATCACCAGCGACCCCGAGTCCAGCAGCCAAACGCGTTCAACGCTCATCGTCAAACCTCCTCAGACGTCCTGGTCGTCGAGCGTCTTGCGCACCGCGACCAGCGCCGCCGCCCGCTTCGCCGGCAGCTCGGCGAGCTCGTCCTGCGAATACTCGAACATCCCGCCGCCGGTCTTGATTCCGAGCTTGCCCTCGCCGGTGAGCCCGGTGATCGTCGCCGAGACCCCCGGCTCGGTCGAGAGGTCGGAGTTGAGGTAGCCGGCGACGCTCTCGTAGATGTCGAGGCCGGCGACGTCGAGCAGCTGCATCGGGGGGATCACCGACAGCTTGTAGCCGATCCCCCACTTGACGTTCAGGTCGAGCTCCTCGGCGTCGATCACGCCCTCGTCGACGAGCGCCAGGCACTCGCGCATGATCGCGTAGAGGACGCGGTTCTCGACGAACCCGGGAACCTCCTTCTTCAGCAGGCAGGGGTAGTAGCCGATCCGCTCGATCAGCGCCTGGGCGGCGGCGATCGTCTCCTCGCTCGTCCGCTCGCCCGGGATCACCTCGATCATCGGGATCAGCTGCGGGGGATTGGACCAGTGCATGCCGATCACCCGCTCGGAATGCTCGAGGCCCTCGGCCATCTTCGTGATCGGGATCCCCGAGGTGTTGGAGGCGATCACCGCGTCGTCGGCGAGGTGGCGCTCCCACTCCGCCAGGGCCTCCTGCTTGAGCTCGAGCTTCTCCGGAATCGCCTCGAGCACGACGTCGGCGCCCTCGAGCGCCGCCGCGAGGTCGGTCTCGAAGCGCAGCTCGCCGCCCTCACGCGCTTCGCCGCCGAGCCGCTCGAGCACTCCGCGGGCGATCTCGACCCCCTTCTTCGCCCGCTCGAGCGCCTCCTCGGAGACGTCGTAGAGGGCCACATCGATCCCGGCGCGCTCGAGCACCGCGCCCATCCCCGGTCCCATCGTCCCGGTGCCGATCACCGCCGCTCGGCTGATCTCGCTCATTCGTCCTCTGCCTCCTTGGAATCATTTGCGGACGCCTGCGGCGTCCTTACATGCTGCTTTCGGGGCAAAGCCCCTCACCTCAATTCCTGGATTCGCCGCCACACCCTCTCGGGCGTGAACGGAAGCTGGTTCATCGGCACGCCGGCGTCGGCGAGCGCGGTCGCGATCGCCGCCGGCGTCGCCGCCTGCGCCCCCTCGCCGCACCCCTTGGCCCCGTACGGACCCGGACCATCACCGTTCTCGACGATGATCCCGGTCATCTGTGCGGGCATGTCCTCGATCCTCGGCACCCGGTAGTCGAGGAGGTTGTCGTTCGTGAGATAGCCGTCCTTGTAGACCATCTCCTCGAACAGCGCGTTGCCCACCCCCTGCAGGACCGCCCCCTCGTCCTGGCGCTCGACCAGGAGCGGGTTGATCGCCTTGCCGACGTCCGCGATCGTGGCCATCCGCTCGACCCCGACCCGACCGGTCTCGGGGTCGACGACGACCTCGGCGGCGGCGATGCAGATCTCCCAGAACACCGGGCCCTCGGCGTAGGAGCCGCTGCCCTGCTCGGGGCGGACCTCGCCCTGGCCGACGAGCTCGCCGCCGGCGAAGCCGAAGCGCTCGGCGATCAGCTCCGGGTAGCCGGCCTCGTGGCCGGGGCCGTGCACGACCCCGTCGACGATCTCGAGTTCCGGCCGGTCCGCGCCCCAGGCGCCGGCGGCGGTCTCGAGCAGGCGCTCGCGCAGGTCGGCGGCGGCGCGCTGCACGGCGAGGCCGGCGAGCGTGGTCGAGCGGCTGGCCCCGGTCGAGCGGTCATAGGGGGTGAAGCGCGTGTCGGCGCCCTGCACCGTCACCCGGTCGATCTCGATCGCGAGCTCCTCGGCGGCGATCTGGGCCATCACCGTGCGCGCTCCCTGTCCCATCTCGGTGGTCCCGACGTTGACCTCGACCCCGCCGTCGGCCTCCATGCGGACGCTGGCGTTCGAGACCGGATGCGCGCCGGCGGCGAGCAGACCGACCGAGAGCCCGCGCCCGGCCCACTCGCGCTTCGGCTCCCCCCAGCCGACCGCGGCCGCCGCCTTCTCGACGTCGCCGACCAGGTCGGCGTCGAGCGGCTTGCCGCTGCCGTCCGGACGCACCGGCTCGCCCGGGCGAAGCAGGTTTCGGCGCCGGATCTCGAGCGGGTCGATCCCCGCCCGGCGGGCGAGCTCGTCGATTTGCATCTCGCCGATCCACTGCATGTGGACGGCGCCGAAGGCGCGATAGGAGCCGGCGGGGGCGGTGTTCGAGTAGACGCAGCTGGCGGCGACGTGGACCGCCTCCCAGCGGTAGGGGCCGGGGGCCGCATCTCCCGCGGTGGCGCAGACACGGGGGCCGTTGTCGGCATAGGCGCCGGTGTCGAGCCACAGCCGCACGCTTCGCGAGAGCAGCTTGCCGTCGCGGTCGGCGGTGGTCCGCATCCGGCAGCGCATCCCGTGGCGGCGCGTGGTCACCATCGACTCCTCGACGCCGTTCTGGATCCGCACCGGGCGCCCCGCCTTCCACGAGAGCGCCGCGGTGATCGGCTCCATCTTCGTGTAGCTCTTCGAGCCGAAGCCGCCGCCGAGGTAGGGCACGATCACCCGCACCCGGCCGAGCGGCAGGTTGAACAGGTCGGCGATCTCGGCCCGGACCAGGAACGGGTGCTGGCAGGAGGCCCAGAGCGTGATCTCGCCATCGCCGAAGTCGGCGACCACCGTATGGGTCTCCATCGCGTACTGATAGACGGCGGGGAACTCGTACTCGCCCTCGACCGTCAGCTCGCCCTCCGCCTCGGCGAGCTCGACCGAGCCGGCGTCGAGGCGGTAGCGGTAGCAGACGTTGCCCTCGCGCTCGGGCAGCTTGCCGAGCCCGTGAAAGAGCCCCGGGCGCAGCTCGCCGTCGTGGACGAGCGGGGCGTCGTCGGCGATCGCCTCGGCGACCGTGCCGAGCACCGGCAGCTCCTCGTACTCGACCACGATCTCGCGTAGGGCCGCCTCCGCGGTCGCCTCGTCCTCGGCGGCGACCGCGGCGACCGGCTCGCCGCGGAAGCGGACCCGGTCGAGGGCGAGGATCGGGCGGTCCTTGATCGCGTGGCCCCAATAGGGGTCGAAGCCGGTGAGCTCGGGGCCGACGAGGACCGCGACCACGCCCGGCATCCGCTCGGCGGCGGAAGTGTCGATCGAGACGATCCGCGCATGCGGGAACTCGGCCCGAAGCACCTTGCCGTGCACCATCCGCGGCACGTTGATGTCGCCAGCGAACTGGGCCCGGCCGCGGATCTTCGGCGCGGCGTCCTTGCGCCCGCCCGAGTGCCCGACCCGGTCGGCGGTCGCGCTCGGCGTCGCGGTCTCGGCCGTGCTCACCGCTCGCCCCGCAAACCCGCCGCCGGCTCGCCGATCAGCATCTCGGCCGCCTCGACGATCGACTTGTAGCCGGTGCAGCGGCAGATGTTGCCGTCGAGCCCCTGGATCACGTCCTCGCGGCTGCGCAGCTCGCCGGCGTCGCGCAGCGCCTTCAGCGTGAGCACGAAGCCCGGGGTGCAGAAGCCGCACTGAAGCGCGGCGCGCTCGTCGAAGGCGCGCTCGAACTCGGCGAACTCCGGCTGCTCGGCGAAGCCCTCGATCGTCAGCACCTCGCGGCCGTCGGCGTCGCAGGTGAGATAGGTGCACGAGCTCACCGGCTCGCCGTCGACGAGCACCGTGCAGGTGCCGCAGACCTGGACGTCGCAGGAGCGCTTCGCCCCGGTGAGCCCGAGCCGCTCGCGCAGCGTGTCCAGGAGCAGCTCCTGCGCCGGTACGACCAGCTCCCGCGGGGTGCCGTTGACGCCGATCCGCGCCGTCACCTCGCCCACGGCTAGGGCTCCATCCCGTCGTCGAGGCCGCGCCGGCGCAGGTCGCGAACCCAGGCCCGCCAGTACTCGTCGACCAGCCCGTCGCTGTACTTGCGCCGCCGAAGTTCATCGACCAGCATCGGCTCGATCGGCATCGCGCCGCCGAGCGTGGTCGCGATCGACTGCAGCCTCACGGCCCGCTCGAGCGTCACCGCGGCCAGCACCATCCACGCGAGATCGCGTTGGGCGACGAGGACGCCGTGGTTTCGCAGCAGCACGACCGAGCGCTCCCCGAGCGCCTCGGCGACCTCGGAGCCCTGCTCGGGCTCGGTGATCAGGTCCGGGGGGCCCTCGTAGATCGCAAGCCCGCGGTCGAACATCACCGCGTCGTGGCTGAGGTGCAGCAGGTCGGCGTCGGTGGCGGCGAAGGCGGTTGCGTAGGGCGGGTGGCCGTGAACGATCGCGCCGACGTCCTCGCGGCGGCTGTAGACCTCGGTGTGAAGCACGGCCTCGAGGTGCATCTCGTCGGAGGCGTCGCGCAGGTCGCCGCCGAGCTCGAACTCGATCACCTGGGCCGGTGTGACCTCGCCCAGCGTCACGCCCCGCCGCTTGATCCACATCCGCCCGGGGCGCTCGGGGTCGCGGGCGCTGACGTGCCCCAGGGTCAGATCCTGGTAGCCCTCGCTGGCGAGGATCCGGCACGCCCAGGCGACCCGTGAGCGGACCTCCTCGGAGCGCTCGCCGCCGCCGTTTGCCTCCGCGCCCGTCCCCGCCGGCGTCATCCGCTCAACGCCGCTCGGTCGGCGGGTAGTCGGGGTGGGGGAAGCCGAACACCATGACCACGTCCGCGTCGGAGTCGTTGACCACCGCGTGCCAGGTCCGGGGCGGGATGTGAATCGCATCCCCGGTCGCAAAACGGACCTCGCCGTCGTCGGTGTCGAGGCGCCCGGAGCCGCTGACGACGTAGGCGACCTCCTCCGTCTCGTGCGAGACGCTGGTCGTCGCGCTGCCCGGCTTGAA
>JAJNAZ010000049.1 GCA_021155855.1 Solirubrobacterales bacterium | reverse complement strand
GATGATCGCCTGCGCCCTCATCCCCCGGCACTCGCTGACGAGCGCCCTCGGGAGCCGGCGCGAGATGATCGGCCGACCCGTGGCCCTGGCGCCCGCTCCGGGCGGCCCGCAGGTGATCGGCGAAGCCTCCGGAGCGGCGGAGGCGTTCGGGTTGCGAGCCGGGATGCGGCTCGCCGAGGCGCTGTCACGCTGCCCGGCGCTGGTGCTGGTGCCCGCCGATCCGGTCCGCGCCGAAGCCGCCTGGGAGGATTCGCTGCGCCGGCTGGAGGCAATCGGGGCGGCGGTCGAGCCGGCGCGGCCGGGGGAGGCGTTCTTCGCCCTGGAGCCGCTTCGCGGCCTCCATGGTGCCGCCGATGCTGTGCTCGGCCGGGCGCGACGAGCGCTCGGGCACCCGGCGCGGCTGGGCGCCGGGCCGAACCGGCTCTGCGCCCACGTCGCGGCGATGCGGATGCGCGCCCGGCGCCCGGCGCTGATCGTCCCCGAACGGTCGGCGCGGCGGCTGATCGCGGGATTGCCGGTGGGTGCGTTGCGGGATCGGCTCGGTGACGAGTGGGAGCGGGCGGCGGTTCCGGACACGCTCGAGCGGCTCGGGGTGAGGACACTTGGCGAGCTCGCTGAGCTGCCCGCGGAAGCGGTCGCCGACCGCTTCGGCGAGCCGGGATTGCGGGCGTTGCGTCTGGCGCGCGGCGCCGAAGAGCCGCTTCGCCCCCGTCGCCCGAGCGAGGAGCTGATCGAGCGGCTGAGCCTCGAAGAGGCCGCCTCGGGGCAGCAGCTCGAGCATGCCCTCGGGCTCCTGGTCGAGCGGCTGCTCGCGCACCCCGGTCGGGCGGGGAGGACGATCCGCAGGCTGCGGCTGGAGGCGCGACTCGCAGCCGGCGGTGGCTGGCGCTCGGATGTCGTGCTGCGCAGTGCGAGTGCCAGCGCCGAGCGGATACGGCCGGCGCTCGCACCGAGGCTCGGCGATCTGCCCGCCCCCGCCGCCGACCTCGGCCTGCGGGCGCTCGAGCTCGGTCCCCGGTCCGGCCGCCAGGCACCGCTGCGGCGCTCGCCCTCCGAAGAGCGCCGTGGACGGCTCGCCGAGGCGGTATGTCAGGCGCGCGCGGCGGCGGGTCGCGACGCGGTCATGAGGGTGCTCGAGCTCGATCCGGGCTCCCGGGTGCCGGAGCGACGAGCGATCCTGACGCCCTGGAACAGCTTCGCCGGCTCCTCCGACTCACTTCCGGGGCCGGCTGGCCCGAAAGATCCACGTGGCTAGGCCGCAGGTGTACCGGCCTCGTCCGGCCGAGGTCGCCGCCGGCGAGGACGGAGTGCCGCGCGCGGTCGGCGGGGCGGCGGTCGAGGCGGTGCGCGAGGACTGGCTGGTCGAGGACCGCTGGTGGACGCCGAAACCCCTGCAAAGAAGGTACTTCGAACTGGCGCTCGCCGACGGGCGCAATTTGGTCGTCTTCCGCGAGCCCGACGACGGCGGACGCTGGTACGAGCAGCGAGCGTGATGGGACCCCAACGGCGCGGACGAATCCGAGCGAGCCCGGATCACCGGTCGCCTTCGGCTCCCTCGAAGCAGCCGGCGGGCAAATATGTCGAGCTGCACGCCCATTCCGCCTACTCGTTCCTCGACGGCGCCTCGCTGCCCGCCGAGATCGCGACCACCGCCGCCGAGCTCGGCTACGAGGCGTTCGCGCTCACCGACCACGACAACGTCTGCGGGGCGATGGAGTTCGCCCAGGCGTGCGAGGGCATCGGCATTCGACCGATCTCCGGCGCCGAGCTCACGGTCACTTGCGATGCCCCCGCGGCGCTGCCATTCCATCTGACGCTGCTGGTCGAGGACGCAACCGGCTGGCACAACCTCTGCCGCCTGCTGACCGAGGCCCACGCCGGCACGCGGCCGCGGGTCGACAGCGACCCCCTCCCCCCCTCGGTGCCGCTCGACTCGTTGCTCGAGTGCAACCAGGGCCTGATCTGTTTCTCCGGCTGCGCCCGTGACGGCGCCGTCGCCGGCAACTGGGAGCGCGGAGAGGCGCGGCGCGGGGAATCGATCGCGCGCAGCCTGCGGGCGAGCTTCGGCCGTGAGCGCTTCCGGATCGAGCTACAGCGGCCGCTCTGGCGTCGCGACCGGGCCCGCAATCGCCGGCTCGCCGAGCTGGCCGAGCGGCTCGGGGTCGCCACCGTCGCCACCGGGAACGTCCACGCTCACGATCGCCGCAGGGCCGAGCTCCTGGACGCATTCGTCGCCGTTCGCACCCACACCACGCTCGAGGAGAGCGAGCCGGAGCGCCGCGGCAACTCGAGCTCGGTGCTCGCGCCGCCGGAGGAGATGGCCGCGCGCTTCGCCGACCACCCCGAGGCGGTCGCAGAGACGGTGCACATGGCCGAGCGCCTGCGCTTCGACCTCCGCCGCGATCTCGGCTATCGCTACCCCGGCTCCGAGGACCCCGAAGCCGACGGTTCGCTGGCAGAGATTTGTCGCGGCAGGCTCGAGCTCCGCTACGCCGGCACGCGAGAGCGACCCGAGGCCGAGCGACGCTTGCAGGAGGAGCTGCGGGTGATTCGCGGGCTTGGGCTCTCCGGCTTCTTTCTGCTGCACTTCGACCTGCTCGAGTTGGCGCGCGAGGTCGCCGCCGAGATTCGCGGCCCCGACTCGGCCCGGCGGCTGCTGCCGCCCGGGCGCGGCCGCGGCTCGAGCGTCAGCTCGGTGGTCTGCTATTTGACCGGCCTCTCGCACGTCGACCCGGTGCGCGCCGGCCTCTTCCTCGGGCGCTTCCTCAACGACGAGATCGCGGAGATGCCCGACATCGACCTCGACTTCCCGCGCGACATCCGCGAGAAGCTGATCCCCCGCGTGCACGAGCGCTACGGGCGCGAGCGAGCGGCACTCGTCTCCGCCTTCGCCTGCTATCGCTCGCGCGGCGCGGTCCGCGACCTCGGCAAGGCGCTGGGCCTGCCGCCGGGCGAGATCGAGCGCGTCGCCGGGATCGTCGACATGCATTCGCGCGGCGACGAGGTCGAGCGTGACATCGCCGAGGCGATCGGCGCCGGGCGCGCCGCCTCCGCGCGCTGGCGCTGCGCGGCGCGGCTTGCGCGCGAGGCCTGGGGCCTGCCGCGCCACGCCTCCCAGCACCCGGGGGGGATGGTGCTCTCCACCCGTCCGCTGATCGACCTCTGCCCGGTGCAGCCGGCGGCGATGGAGGGCCGGCAGATCGTCCAGTGGGACAAGGACTCTTGCGCCGACGCGGGTTTCTTGAAGATCGACCTGCTCGGACTCGGGATGCTCTCGGCGGTCGAGCGCTGCGTCGAGTCGATCGCCGATGCGCGCGGCGAACGCATCGACCTCTCGCGGATCCCGCTCGACGACCCGCAGACGTTCGAGGCGATCCGCGCCGCGGAGACCACCGGCGTGTTCCAGATCGAGAGCCGGGCGCAGATGCAGATGCTGCCCCGCAGCCGGCCGGAGACGATCGACGACGTGATCGTCCAGGTGGCGCTGGTGCGGCCCGGGCCGATCCAGGGTGGCGCGGTCCATCCCTATCTGGAGCGCAGACGACGGCTGCGGGAGGACCCCGACTACGAGGTTCCATACGAGCATCCCAGCCTCGAGCCGATCCTCTCGGACACTCTCGGTGCGATCGTCTTCCAGGACCAGGTGATCCAGGTGGCGATGGCGCTCGCCGGTTTTTCCGCCGGCGAGGCGGAGGGGCTACGGCGGGCGATGAGCCGCAAGCGCTCGGAGGCGGCCCTGAACGCCTATGGCGAGCGCTTCGTCGCCGGGGCGGTCGACCGCGGGGTGGATCGCACGCTCGCCGAGCGAGTCTTCGACCAGGTGCGCGGTTTCTCCGGTTTCGGCTTTCCGAAGTCGCATGCCGCCGCCTTCGGCCTGCTCGCATATCAATCCACCTGGCTCCGGGTCCACTACGGCCCCGAGCTGCTCTGCGCGCTGTTCAACGAGCAGCCGATGGGCTTCTACCCGCCCGACTCGCTCGCGCACGAGGCGCAGCGGCGGGGGATCGAGGTGCGGGGCGTGGACGCGAACCAGAGTGCGGTCGAGTGCACGATTGAGTCGAGGCCCGGCGAACCTGCCGTGCGCCTCGGTCTCGGCTACGTCAAGGGCATCGCCGAGGAGGAAGCCCGGGCGCTGGTCGCAGAGCGCGAACGCGGTGGCGGCTATCGCGACCTCGCCGACCTCGCCTCGCGCTCTGGGATGGGCCGCGACGGGCTCGAGCGGCTCGCCTGGGCTGGAGCATGCCGATCGCTCGGAGTCAGGGGTGGCAAGTCGGCACGGCGCGACGAGCTCTGGCGGCTGGGGATCGCCCGCGGCGGCAGGGGGACGAACGGCCGCGATCAAGCGCAGCTCGCGCTGCCGCTTGGGCTGCCGGCTCCGCCCGACCTGCGTCCGCTCGACTCCTGGGAGCGGATCGTCGCCGATTACGCCTCGACCGGGATCACCTTGGGCGAGCACCCGATCGAGGTCATGCGCCCGGACCTGGAGCCGGATCTGGCGCAAAGCGACGAGCTCGCCGTGCTCCCTGATCGGGCCGAGGTGCGGATGGCCGGTTTGGTCGTCGCTCGCCAGCGCCCAGCGACGGCCAAGGGCGTCGTCTTCATGCTGCTCGAGGACGAGCTCGGGGTGGCGAACGTGATCGTGCCCCCGCCCGTCTACGAGCGCTGCCGCCTGGCCGTGCGAACGGCATCGTTCGCGCTCGTCGGCGGCCGGCTCGAGCGTCACCAGGAGGTGATCAACGTCGTCGCCGATTCGGTCGAGCGGCTCGCGGTGCCCGATCACACCGCGGCCGCGATTCGCCATATCGAGCCACCCGCCGAGCGCGAGACCGGGCGCGACGGCGCCGTCGCCGAGCGGGAGCTGGCTGCAGTAGCCCCAGCCGCCCACAGCTTCGGCAGGCGCGGATGAGTCGCGGATGCAAGATCTCTTGCAGAACATACGTTCTGTCCGAAGCCGTTTCTAGCCTGCCCCCGCGTATGACGACGACAGAGAACGAGAACGTTTTCGTCCAGCGGTTCCTCGGTGCGGTCGATCTGGCGATCGACTTCGCCACCCTGGGCGAGTACGGCCTCGAGCCGTCGCCCGCCGACGGGCAAGGTCGTGAGCGGCGCGGTCACGGGACCGCATGGGAGGCGCTCGCGACCGCCCGCCGCGGCGGGTGCGAAGCGGGACCCGGGCGGCGCAGCCGCCACCGTCTGCGCGATCCGGCTCGCTAGCCGCACCAGAGCGTTGCTTCAAAAAGCCCGTCGAGGACTCAGCCGCGGTCGGCGCGCTCGCCGACCGCCACCGCTTCAGTCGGCTTCGCCGCGATCGATCCGCGCGACCATCTCCCGCCCCGCGGCCGTCGCCCGGGCGAGCGTCGCGTGGTCGAGGCTCGCAAGCGTGTCGCTGGGCTGGTGGTAGTTGGGAATCCGTCCGTCGTCTGCGGCGACGAAGGTCAGCGCCCTGCCTCCCCGAGCCAGCACCGCCGTCGCGTCGTAGGTGAGCCCGGTCGGCCGGTCGACGCGCTCGAGACCGAGCTCGGGGCGCTCGCGAGAAACGTCGTCGGCGAGCGACAACAGGCGTCGATCGCACGGCCACCTCCGCAGCACGCCCTCGACGCGGGTGTAGCGAAGGGTTGCGGTCGAGCCGACGCTGTCGAAGTTGAGAAAGAGCCAGCCGTCGGTGTCGCGGCTGCGCAGGAACGCCCTCGTGCCGAGCAGGCCGGCCTCCTCGCAGCCCGCGATCAGGACCACGATCCGGGTCGATTCGAGTGGCGTCGCCGCTATCTCGCCGGCGATCTGAAGGACCACGCCGACGCCCGACGCATTGTCGTTGGCGCCGGGGACGTCTACGCCGCGCAGCTCGCGCTCGACCAGCAGCGCGAGGCCGAGCGCCGTGACCATCCTCGCGGCGCCGACGAGCGCCCGCCCGGGCGCCGTCCGAGCCAGCAGCGGCTCGGACGGGAGCAGCAACGCCGCCACGGACTGGAGGGAGATCCAGCGATTGAGCTGGGCGCCCAGGGCCGGGTTAAAGAGCAGTCCGCTGCGTGAGCTGTCCATGTGCGCGATCAGGCAGAGCGTCCGCGCCGCGTTTCCGCGGGAATCGATCGTGGCGACCACGTTGCGGCCCTCGCGGCGCGCGAGCAGGTCGGACAGCGGCGTGAACCGCAGCCCGCCCTCGGCGGCGAGCAGCGCCGCGCCGAGGCCGGCGACCGCTCCGCGCGCCGTGCGCCGACGCCGCGGCAGTAGCGCCGGCGCGGACGCCAGGGCGGCGATCGCGCCGAAGGGATAGCCGAAGCTCGGGTGGGCGCGGAACGGCTCGACCGTGGATTGGATACCGGCCGAGCCGAGCGCGTCGCGCACGACCTCGGCCGCCACTCGCTCCGCCCTCGAGGTCGGCCGGCGGGCGCCGATGGCCCCGGCTAGCGTGGCGACGATCGCGAGCGCGTCCTCGATCGCCTCGGTCTCGAGCGCCGTCGCGTCCTCGCTCACGAGCTCGATCCTAGTCGCGAAACCGGCGAGAGCCGGTCGCGAAACGGCGAGAGCCGCCCACGGGCGCCTCTCGAAGCTAAACGGCGGCGACCTACTCTCCCAGGCGGTTGCCCGCCAAGTACCATCGGCGCTGAGGGGCTTAACGACTCTGTTCGGAATGGGAAGAGGTGTTTCCCCCTCGCTATGGCCACCGAAATCGGGCGAGACCGCACGGCTCGATCGCGAGCGTCCGGCCCCGGCGGAGCTTGAAAACTGCACCTCGGCCAAGAGGTATTCAAAAACAACGTCAAGACCTCGACCCATTAGTACCGGTCTGCTGAGCGCGTCACCGCGCGTACACAGCCGGCCTATCGACCTGGTGGTCTACCAGGGGTCTTACTCCCTCAAGGGGATGGGAGAGCTCATCTCGAGGTCGGCTTCCCGCTTAGATGCTTTCAGCGGTTATCCAATCCGCACGTAGCTAGTCTGCAATGCCCTTGGCAGGACAACAGATACACCAGAGGTGCGTTCATCCCGGTCCTCTCGTACTAAGGATGACTCCTCTCAACTCTCCAACGCCCACGGCAGATAGGGACCGAACTGTCTCACGACGTTCTGAACCCAGCTCGCGTGCCGCTTTAATGGGCGAACAGCCCAACCCTTGGGACCTACTCCAGCCCCAGGATGCGACGAGCCGACATCGAGGTGCCAAACCG
>JAJNAZ010000027.1 GCA_021155855.1 Solirubrobacterales bacterium | reverse complement strand
CCGATCCGCACCGCCCCGACGTACTTGGCGACCGGGATCGGGGAGATCGCGAGCGCTGCCGAGGCGCCGTTCATCGCCAGGATGTCATAGGGATGGACGTGGTCCACCGACAGCGGCTGGGCGACGAGCTGGGTCTCGTAGTGCCAGCCCTTGGGGAACAAGGGGCGGATCGGGCGGTCGATCATCCGCGCAGTCAGGGTGGCCTTCTCCCCGGCGCGCGCCTCGCGGCGGAAGAACGAGCCCGGCACCTTGCCCGCCGCGTAGTGCTTCTCCTCGACGTCGACGGTCAGCGGCAGGAAGTCGACATCGCGCAGGTTGCCCATCGTCGCCGTGCAGAGCACCATCGTCTCGCCGGCGCACACGACCACCGCTCCACCCGCCTGGCGGGCGAGCTTGCCGGTCTCGAAGGAGATCTCGTCGCCACCGATCTGGGTCGAGACGCGGCGAACGTCAAACATGCTCATGTATTCGTTTTTCCTTTCAAACCGCCCGGATGGCGGTCACTTTTCACAGAACTCTCGTTCTCTAACCCGGGCGATGTTACACAGGCCGCAATTCGTCGAGGCGCTCAGCCACCTCGCCGGAGATCCGCTCCCCGTACGCGAACGCGGTCGGGGTGGCGGTCACGCCGGCCCGGATCCCGGTCTCGAAATCGGCCCGCACGCGGTCGGCGACCGCGCCCGAGCGCCGGTCGGCGTCGAAGCGCTGCAGGTCGAGTCCGAGCAGCCGCGCGCGCTCCCACAGGTGGGGGTCGTCGAGGTGGCCGTGGTCGGCGTAGATCGCGTCCCACATGCCCCAGAACGCGTCGCTGCGCTGAAGCCCGGCGGCCTCGGCGGCGGCGTGCAAGGCGAGGGCTCGCGGGCGCTTGGCGGCGACCGGGAAGTGGCGCGCGCAGAGGCGCAGGGATAGCTCGCGCAATCGCGGCCAGGCCGCTGCGCAGTGCGGGCAGGCGAGGTCGAGGTAGATGATCGCCGGCGGGCCCTCGCCGCGAACATGATCGTGCTCGCCGACCGGCGGCACGGGAGCGGTGGTCAGGTCCGCCAACTCGCGCACCGATTCACGCCTGCTGCGCTTCCAGGGCGTCGAAGATCAGATTGGCGCCCGGGATCTCGAGCGGGGTCGGCGACTCGTGCACCCAGCGGACCACCCTCTCGGGATCGATCAACACCAGCGATCGGTTCGGTGTGCCGTAGTCCTCGAGATAGGCGCCGTAGGCCCGCGTGACCTCGCCCTTGGGGTGAAAGTCGGACAGCAGGGGGATCTCTATGCCCAGGTGCTTGCGGAAGGCATTGTGCGTCCAGGTGCCGTCGGCCGAGACCCCGACCAGCTCCACGCCGCGGGCGTGGAGGTCTCCCAGGACCTCCTGGTAGATCGAGAGCTGGTCCGAGCAGACCGGGCTGAAGTCGTTCGGATAGAAGCAGAGCACCAGCCAAGCGCCGCGAAAGTCCGCGAGGGCGACCTGCTCGCCACGATGGTTGGGGAGGGTGAAGTCCGGCGCCGGCGTCCCCGGCTCGATCACAGGAAAGGCGCCTCAACAGCGGCGCGGCTCGGCTCCGCTCCGCTCCGCTTCACTAGCGGCGCAGGCCGAGCTCGCCGACCAGCGACCGGTAGCGCTCGACGTCGGAGCGCTCAAGGTAGCGGAGCAGGCGGCGGCGCTTGCCGACCAGCATCAGCAGGCCGCGGCGCGAGTGGTGGTCCTTGCGGTGCGTGCGCAGGTGCTCGGTAAGCTCGTTGATGCGCTCGGTGAGCAGCGCGACCTGGACCTCGGCCGAGCCGGTGTCGCCGTCGGAGCGCCCGTACTTGCCGATCAACTCCTGCTTTTGTTCCTTGGTCAGGCCCATGCCAGCGCGAGAGGTTAGCGTGGCGGCTCGAAGCGAGCGCAGAGGTCGCGTGCCCGCTCGACGTCGCGATGCATCTGCGCCACGAGCTCATCGACGCCGGCGAAGCGGCGTTCGCCGCGCAGCCTGGCAATGAACGCGATTCGCAACGTCTTTCCGTACAGATCCTCGTCCCGGTCGATCAGATAGGACTCGACCAGCACCCCGCGCCCGGTCTCGAACGTCGGCCTGACCCCGACGTTGACCGCCGCCGCCCGGCCGTTGGCGAACGCCGCGTAGACACCGTGGCCCGGGTAGACGAGCTCGTCGTCGGGGACGACATTCGCGGTCGGAAAGCCGAGCGTGCGCCCGCGCTTGTCCCCCTCGACCACCTCTCCCTCGAGCAGAAAGGGAGCGCCCAGGCAGCGCATCGCTCCCTCGACGTCCCCCGCGGCCACCAGGGCCCGGATCCGGCTCGAGGAGACGGTCTCGCCCCCGACCTCGACCAGGGGCACGACCCGGGTCTCGAACTCCGACCGCGCCTCTAGCATCCGCGCGTCCCCCTTCGCCCGCTTGCCGAAGCGGAAGTTCTCCCCCACCGACACCCGGGCGGCGGCGAGCGTCTCGATCAGCACCCCGGAGCAGAACTCCTCCGCTTCGATCTCCGAGAACTCCTTGTCGAACGGGATCACCACGAGCTCGTCGACCCCGAGCCCATCGATCACGTCGCGCTTGATCTCGAACGGCATGATCAGCTTCGGCGCCGCCTCGGGGTGGATCACGCTCAGCGGGTGGGGTTCGAAGGTGAGCACGGTGTCGGCGCCCGCGATCACTCGGCGGTGACCGACGTGGACCCCGTCGAAGGTGCCGATCGCGACCGCGCGCGATCGCCGGGCTGCGTCGGGCAGGCGGGTGACCTCGATGCTCATCGCGGCGGAACTCTGCCAGCTAGAGGCGTGTCGTGGCGCCTACCTCGCCTCGACGCGGCCGCGCGCCTCGGCGAGGGCGATCGGACGCTCCTCGTCGGCCTCCTCGACCGCGAAGGGGCCGATCCGCGTGCGTCGCAGGCGTTCGCAATAGGCGTCGCCCAGCTCGGCGATCAGGCTGCGGACGTAGGTCCCGGACGAGCACTCGATCTCGAACTCGGCCCGGTCCGCCGACCGCGCGAGGAGCTCGAACCGATGCACGGTGACCAGCCGCTCGGGCATCTTTAGCCTCTCGCCCCGGCGCGCGCGTCGGTAGGCACGTTCCCCGGCGACCCTGATCGCAGAGAACGCCGGCGGGCGCTGGCGAAGCTCTCCGCGCGGCAGCTCGAGCGGTTCGGTGGGGACGACCCCGGTCTCCGTTATCTCGCCGTCGGGGTCGCCCGTGGTCGAGACGGCACCGAAACGCGCGCTTGCCCGGTAGGTCTTGCGAAGCGCCATGAAGCGACTCTGCTCATGCGTCGCCGGGCGTCCCAGCAGCAGGATCAGCAGCCCGGTCGCAAACGGGTCGAGGGTGCCCGCGTGGCCGGTCTTGGCGTCGTATCGACGCCGCTGGCGGGCGACCACGTCGTGCGAGGTGATGCCGGCCGGCTTGTCGACCAGCAGGATCGCGCCCGTCTCAGCGAAGTTGGGCCGCGACCTCGGCACACAGGAACTCGACCAGCTCGGCATAGGGCATGTCGCTTCCGAACCCCGCCGCACGCCGGTGGCCGCCGCCGCCGTGGACGCGAGCGATCGCCGAGACGTCGACCGAGCCGTCGGTCGAGCGCAGGCTCACCTTGCGCGCCGAGCGCCCGCCGTCGGTCTTGTCGCGGATCACCGCGGCGACTGCGGTGCCCTCGAGCGCACGCACGAGATCGATGATTCCCTCGGTCAGCACCTCGCCGGCATCGGTGGTCGAATAGTCCTCGCTGGAGAGGTAGGTGACCGCCAGCCGTCCCTGCTCGAAGCGCTCGATCTTCTCCAGGGCGCGAGCGGTCAAGTGCAGCTTCTCGATCGGCACCCGCTCGTAGAGCCGCCGGTAGGTGTCGTTGACGTCGACGCCCGCCTCGATCAGCTCCGCGGCCATCCGGTGCGTGGCGGGCCGGGTGTTCTCGTACATGAACTTGCCCGTGTCGGTGACCAGCCCGACGTAGAGCGCCGAGGCGACCTCAGGCGTGATCTCGGCCCCGAGGCGCTTCGCGACCTCGAGCACGATCTCCGCCGTGCAGGAGGCGGTGGTATCGACCAGGTTGACCGTGCCGAACCGGGTGTTGTCGTGGTGGTGGTCGATGTTCAGCACCAGGGCGTCGTCTCGCTGTAGGAACTCGACCGGCATCCGATCGATGTTGCCGCAGTCGAGGAAGACCAGGGTCCGGTCGACGACGTCGGCGGGAGGCTCATGGAACACCTCCTCGAGCGGCAGGAAGCGGTACTCGACCGGGAGCGGGAACTCCTTCGCGTCGAGGAACATCACCGAGTCCTTGCCCAGCTGGCGAAGCAGGTGGTGCATCGCCAGCAGCGAGCCGAGCGCGTCGCCGTCGGGGCCCTCGTGGGCGGTGAGCAGGAAGCGCTCGCCGGTCCGCAGTGCGTCTACAACCCGATCGATGTCGCTGGTGGCGGTCGCCGGGCCGGTCACCGGGAATCCAACAGCCGTCCCAGGCGCACGGCGCGCTCCGGCCCCTCGTCGTAGTGGAAGCTCAGCTTCGGCGTGTACTTCATTCGCGCTCCCCGGGCGATCGCCGCCTGCAGGACGCCGTGCGAGGAGCGCAGCGCGGCGAGCG
Source organism: Solirubrobacterales bacterium (assembly GCA_021155855.1). GTDB lineage: Bacteria > Actinomycetota > Thermoleophilia > Solirubrobacterales > 70-9 > WHSW01. Next base: position 26,392 of record JAJNAZ010000027.1, on the reverse strand, counting down.
TCGACTCGCGCTCGTCCTCGTCGCCGAGCACGCTGACGTAGACGCGCGCGGAGCGCAGATCGGGGCTTGTCTGAACGGCGGTTACGGTCACGAATCCGATCCTCGGGTCTTCAAGTTCTGAGACGATCGCCGAGCCGATCACCTCGCGCATCACCTCGTCGATGCGCCTCATGCGATCGCCGGGCATAGCCGGGCGAAGATAACAGGGGGCCGAGACCAACAGATCAGCCGCGGATGTCGGCCAGGGTGCGCAGGTCACGGTCGATCCGGCAGCCGTCGGGACAGCGGGCCTCGACGAAGCGCTCGACCTCGTCGGCGCGGGCGCCGATCTCGGCGCCGCCGACCAGGGCGACCAGCAAGGTCGCCCGCCGGCGGTCGTCATGAGCCTCCGTCTCGGCGACCGAGGCGACGAAACGCTGGCGCAGTTGCGCTTTCAGCGAGCTGACCACCTTGCGCTTCTCCTTCAGGTTTTGGGACTGGCGCAGGTCGAGATGGATCTCGAGCAGGCAGACGTAGGGGGGCGTGACCTACTCCAGCGTCTTCTCGATCTGCCTGGTCTCGAACACCTCGAGCACATCGCCGACCTTGACGTCCTGGAAGCCCTCGAGCACGACCCCGCACTCGAGTCCCGCCTCGACCTCGCTGACGTCGTCCTTGAACCGGCGCAGGGAGCCGATGCGACCGGTCCAGGCGACGGTGCCGTCGCGGATCAGCCGCACCTCGGCGCCGCGTGAGACCTTGCCGTCGGTGACCGAGCAGCCGGCGATCGTGCCGACGCGGGAGGCCTTGAACAGCTCTAGGACCTCGGCCTGGCCGAGCGTCTGCTCGACCTCCTCGGGCTGCAGCATGCCCTCCATCGCCGCCCGCAGCTCCTCGGTCACCTTGTAGATCACCGAGTAGGTGCGGATCTCGACCCCCTCCTGCTCGGCGGCCCGCCGGGCGTCGGCGAGCGGCCGCACGTTGAAGCCGATGATCACCGCGTCGGAGGCCGCGGCGAGCATCACGTCGGACTCGTTGATCCCGCCCGGCGCGGCGTGGATGACGTTGACGGCGATCTCCTGCTGGGGCAGCTTCGCGATCTCGTCCTGGAGTGCCTCCAGCGAGCCTGAGACGTCGCCCTTGAGCACCACGCCGAGCTCGTTGATCTCGCCCTCCCTGGCCTTGGCGAAGACCTCGTCGAGGCTCATCCGGCGAGCCTGGCGACGGGCGAGCTGCTCGGACTTGAGTCGCTGAGCCCGCTCCTGGGCGAGCTGACGGGCGCGGCGGTCGTTCTCGACCACCTCGACGTGCTCGCCGGCCTCGCAGACGCCCTCGAACCCGAGCACCTCGACCGGGTCGCCCGGCCTTGCCTCCTGCAACCGGGCCCCGGTGTGGTCGTGCATCGCGCGCACCTTGCCCCACTGGGCGCCCGCGACCAGCGACTCGCCGACCCGCAGCGTTCCGCGCTGGACCAGAACCGTGGCCACCGGGCCGCGGCCGGGATCGAGGTGCGACTCGATCACCGCCCCCGACGCGGGCGCGTCGGGGTTCGCCTGCAACTCCTCGACCTCGGCGAGCAGGATGATCATCTCGAGCAGGCTGTCGAGGTTCTCCTTCGTCTTCGCCGAGACGTTGACGAAGACCGTGTCGCCGCCCCAGTCCTCCGGGTTGAGCCCCTGGTTGGCGAGCTCGCCCTTGACCTTGTCGGGGTTCGCGTTCGGGAGGTCGATCTTGTTGATCGCCACCAGGATCGGGACGTCCGCCGCCCGCGCGTGATCGATCGCCTCGATCGTCTGCGGCATCACCCCGTCATCGGCGGCGACGACGATGACGACGATGTCGGTGACGTCGGCGCCGCGGGCGCGCATCGCGGTGAACGCGGCGTGGCCGGGCGTGTCGATGAAGCTGATCGTGTTTCCGTTCTGGTGCACCTGGTAGGCGCCGATGTGCTGGGTGATTCCCCCGGCCTCGCCAGCGACCACCTCGGTCTCGCGGATCGCGTCGAGCAGCGAGGTCTTGCCGTGGTCGACGTGGCCCATGATCGTCACCACCGGCGGCCGGTCGACGAGGTCGTCGGGCTGGTCGTCGTAGGCCGGGGCCTCGACCGCCTCCTCGGCGGCGCTCACGATCTCGATCTTGCGGTCGAGCGCCTCCGCGAGCACCTCGATCGTCTCGTCGGACAGGGTCTGGGTGAGCGTCGCCATTTCGCCCAGGGTCATCAGCTGCTTGATCACGTCGGCGCTGCCGACGCCGAATATCTCCGCCACCTCACGAACCGTGGCGCCCGAGGGCACCGTAAGCGCCTGCTCCTCCCGCTCGACCACCGGGGCTGCGGGCGGCTCCTCCAGCAACGGTCGGCGCCGCCGGCCGCCACGGCGGCGCGGCGGGCGGCGCGGCGGGGCCTGGGGCTGCTCGCGCCGCGAGGCCTGCGAGTCGATCACCACGCGCCGGCGTTTCTTCTGACCGGGCTTCGTCGCGGCCGACCCGTCGTCCCCCGACGGTCGCACCGGCCGTACCGGCTTCCCCGCCTCGGGCGCCGCGGGCTTTGCTTCGCCCGTGGGCTTCGGCTCCGCCACGGGCTTCGACGCGGCTGCGCGCGTCGGCTGCTCGGCAGCAGTAACGGCGGCGCCGTCGCCGGTCTTCGCCGTCTCGAGCGCCTTCAGCGCGACGTCCTCCTCGACGCTCGAGGCGGCCGCCTTGGCCTCGACTCCGGCCGAGTTAAGCGCCGCCAGGACCTCCTTGCTGGTCAGGCCCTTCGCCTTGGCGATCTCGTGAACGCGCTTGCGGGCCAACTACGACTGCGCCTCCGCGGGTTCCTCGGCGCTCTCGCTCTCGGCCTCGGCGGCCGGCTCGCCATCCTCGGCGGCCGGCGCAGCCGCCGCGGTCGCCGGCTCGGCCTCGTCGTCCGCTTGCTCGGGCGCTTCGGCGGCCTCCTCGGCCTCTGCCGCCGCCTCGGAGAACCGCGCCTCGGCGCTCTCGACCAGGGTCGTGACGTTGCCCTGATCGGCATCGGGATCGGCGAGCACGGCCACCTCCTCGTCGCTGAGCGGTGCGACCACGGTCACCTGGTTGGTGGCGAAGCGCGTCAGCGCCTGGTGTTGGGGCAGGCCGCAATAACGCGAGCCCTCGAGCGCCGCGTTGGGGCAGCGGCGCCCAGCCGAGAGCACGGCGGCGCAACGGCCGTCCCCCTCCTCGCTCTCGCCCTCGAACTCGATCTCGTCCGACTCCGAGAACTCCGTCTGTGACTTGATGTCGACCTTCCAGCCGGTCAGCTTGGCGGCCAGGCGGGCGTTCTGGCCCTCGCGTCCGATCGCGAGCGAGAGCTGGTCGTCGGGGACGACCACCGTCGCCTCCTTGGTCTCGTCGTCGACGAGGACCTCGCGCACCCGCGCCGGCGAGAGCGCCTTGGCGACGAAGCGCGCCGGCTCCTCGTTGTAGGGGATGATGTCGATCTTCTCGCCGCGCAGCTCGGAGACGACCATCCGCACCCGCGAGCCGCGCGGCCCGACGCAAGCGCCGACCGGGTCGACGCCGTCGGCGTGCGAGATCACGGCGATCTTCGAGCGGTAGCCCGGCTCGCGCGCGACGCCGACGATCTCGACCAAGCCGTCGGCGATCTCGGGGACCTCGAGCTCGAACAGCTCCTTGATCAGCTCTGGGCTGCGGCGCGAGACGACGATGCTCGGGCCCTTGCCCTCGGCGGAGACGTCGGTGATCACGGCCTTCACCCGCATGCCGTGGTCGTAGCGCTCGTTCCAGACCTGCTCGGAGCGCGGCAGCAGGGCCTCGACCCGCTCGCGGAGCTGCACCAGCGTGTAGCGGTTGTCGGACTGCTGGATGATCCCGGTGATCAGCTCGCCGACGCGGTCCTGATACTCGTCGTACATCATCTGTCGCTCGGCCTCGCGGATACGCTGCAGGATCACCTGCTTCGCGGTCTGCGCCGCGATCCGGCCGAAGTCGTCCGGGGTCACATCACGCGACTGGATCTGATCCTCGTAGGGCCGCAGCATCTCCGGATCGAGATCGGGGTCCTCGGGCTCGCGCAGCTCACCCGTCTCGGGGTCGATCTCCTCTTCCTGCGCCTCGACAGCCTGGGCGAGCAACTTCTCCTCCAGCTCCGGTGGAAGGATCAGCTCGAAGACGCGGAAGTCGGCGGTGTGGCGGTCGAGGTCGACGCGCGCGTACTTCGCCGCCCCCGGACTCTTCTTGTAGGCCGAGAGCAGCGCATCCTCGAGCGCCGCCATCAGCGTCTCGGCGTCGATCCCCTTCTCCTGCTCGAGGCCGTGAAGGGCCTCGACTATCTCACGGCTCAAGCAATGCCTCCTCGGAAGTCCGGAATCAGGTTGGAGCGGCGGATGCCCGTCAGCGGGATGCGAACGGCGTCGCCCTCGGCGTCGATCGAGACGCTCTCCTCGTCGGCCCCGGTGAGCGTCCCGGTGAAGTTGCGGCGCCCGGCGATCGCGTCCTCGGTACGGACCTTGACCCGCCGGCCGACGAAGCGGCGAAAGTGCTCGGGCTTGGTCAACGGCCGGTCAGCGCCCGGAGAGGAGACCTCCAGCGACCAGGACTCGAGCAGATCGCGCAACTCGTTGGTCACCCGCTCGCAAAGCTCCAGATCGACCCCCTCGGGATGGTCGATGTAGAGCCGCAACGTCTCCGCCGTGGGCCGCTCGAGAGTGATCAGCTCGAGGCGCGAATCGAGCCCTTCGATCCGCCGCTCGATCGTCAGTTGAAGCTCTGAAAGGTCGCTCATTCGTCGTCAGTCGGTCGTTCCTCTCCCCTCCCCGCGGCCCCGAAACCGCGAAAAAAAAGGTGGGCCCGGGCCCACCAATCACAGGGTTCGGGTACGTGAGAGGGTGGCCTGAGTATAGCCGTCGCCCGTGCCTCGATCCCGGTGGACGGACTACCGCGGCGAGCGCCCGAATCGGAGCCTGCGCTTTGCGTTTCGCGCCGCGCCGGTGAGGCGCCACGAGGCCGAGTTCTCGATGTCTGAGAGCCGCGCCCGATACCACGCGGTGTCGGCGACGTGGGCGTCCGCGCGCTCGTGGGCGTGGCGTAGAGCGACCAGTAGCGCCTCGTAATCGGCGACGGGAACCACAGGCGGCCGAGCGCCCGCGTCGGCGGGCTCGAGCAACGTGGCGAGGGCATCACCGAGCTCGCGCTCGAGCTCGGCGCGGCGCCGCAAGACGCGCTCGCGACCCGCGGCGAGCGCCAAGCCCGGCGCGTTCTCTCCCAGCCCCAGGGTCCGAGTCGCCGCGGCGGCGGCGCTCTCGGGATCGCCCTCGAGGTGGGGGAAGAGCTCGGAGGGGAGCGAGAAGTCACGACGCAGGCCGTCCGCCTTCTGGCCGTAGTAGAGGTCGCTCCGGACCAGCACCGCGGGCACCTCCAGCACCAGCGAGGTCAGCGCCACGTGGTAGGAGCAGCTCACCGTCAGATCCGCGCGACGCATGACCTCGGCGGCCCGGTCGAGGCCGGCGACCGAGAGCGGCGTCGGCTCGGCGACCACCACCCCGCCCGGCCCCGAGGTGATCGCGGCCGTGAGCTCGGCCAACGCCGGGCGTTCGCTGAGCACGGTCGGATCGTCGTAGGCCACCAGCGGCTGCACCATGAGCCCGGGCCCGGGCTCGCTCGTGAGCGCGCCGACGAAACGCTCCAGGTAGCGAATCGTGGACGCCGCGTCGGCGTTCACCCAGTCCCCGGGACAGACGTGGAGGTTGATCACCCGCGGAGCTGTCTCGGAACGGCGTTCGCGGTCGCGCGGCCGCAGTCGCGCCAGCAGCCCGACCGCGTCGTCCCCGGTCAGCCTCCCGGCTGCTCCCGCGGCACCCCCGAGCTCAGTCGGCGCCTGGGCGGAGAGCTCGTCGCGCACGCCGAGGGGATCGAAGCGGGCGAGCAGCTCGCGCAGCTCCGGATCGAGCCGGCGCAGCCACTCGGGCTCGATCTGCAGGCCCGACGAGAGCCTCATCTCGCCCGTAACCCCCCAGCGGCGACACAGGGCCTCGGTCGCTCCCGCCATCAGCAGCTTGCGCCGGCCCCAGCGGCGGTTGAGATAGCCGCCTCCATAGAGCCACGTCGCCGCGGCCCTGACGCGCTCCGGGATGCCGACGGGAACCAGGCCGAGCTCGGCGACCAGATGATCGAGCCCGTCCACGGGCTGGGCGAAGTAGACGGGATGTGCGGGATCGAAGCCGCCGGCGGGGCGCAGGCCCAGCTCCGGCCAGCTCGCATGCGCGCGGGGATCGATCACCGCGAGCGCCGCGAGCGCGGGGTCGAGCTCGGCGAAGAGATCGGCCGTGGCCTGCAGCTGGGCCACGTCGCCGAAGTTGGCCCAGCCGTCGCAGCCGCCGACCAGGAAGGCGATCGCTCGACTCGCCTCGAGCATGTCGTGGGTCTCTGGGCGCATGTACAGGCAGGGCGTGGCGAGCCGCGGGTCGGCGACTCGGCGCCGGCCAGGGGCGCCGGCGGTCAGCTGCGCCTCGGGGTCGGCGCTCACGATGCAACGCTCGATCGCCGCGATCAGCTCCGGCGCGGCCTGCTCGCGGACGGCGAGCGCAAGGTTGTCCCGCCAGTATTCGGCCTCGGGACGATTCTCGGGGCGAATCGCCGCTACTTCCTCGAGATCGAGCTCGCCGTCCAGGGTCGGAAATCGATCGCGGACGCCGAGCGCTTCCAGCGCAACCATCGTCCGCAGGCACTTCTCGCAGCGGCCGCAGTTGTAGCTGTCCTGCGGATTGCGCCAGCAGACGCGAAGTACGCGCCGCGCGGTCGCGTCGCCGGCGAGCTGCTCCAGCTTCTCCGTCCGGGTGAACGCGGCGCCGTCGTGGACGACCTCGACCCGGTCGGCGCCCCAGAGGCGGTCGAGGAGCGGATGTGAGCCGTTCTCGTACAGGGTCCCGTAGGTGTTCCCGCCGGCGATCAGCAGGCGCGAGAACGCACCGCTCAGGCACAGTGACACGGCTCCGAGCGCGGACCCGAAGTAGACCGGCCACAGCAGGTAGCGATCCGACATCTGCCTGAGGTTGGTCTCGACCGTGACCAGCTGCTTGCCGAGCTCGTCCGCCGCGGCGCCAAGCCGCTCGCGGACGGCGTCGTTGAGCTCCGTCTGCTCGGCTGTGGTGTCGAAGCCGACCACGTGGATCAGGTGCGTGATCTCGGGGTGGCGGCCGACGGTCGAGAGTGAATCCACGCCGCCGCTGAAGAAGGCGGCGACGGGGCCGCCGGTGAGCCGCTTCGAAACCTCGGCGACCGGAGCCCGCAGGGCGATCTCGCGGTCGAAGGGCAGCGCCCGAAGCCAGGCGCCGGATCGGGCCCACGATCTGAGCACCGCTTGGGCCTCGCGCATCGAGTCCAGCGTCGCCTCCCCGACCGGCGCCTCCACTCGTAGCGCCCCCGCCCCCGCCGCCATCGCGGGCAGCAGCGAGGCCACCGCCGCCGCGTCGGCCGGCGGCGTGACCGACGACGAGGTCCGAATCCAGAGCTCGTGCTCGGACTCGGGCAACGCCAGCGTGAACCGCAGCTCCCCCTCCGTGGCCTCGATCGAACGGGCGACCGCCTCGGGCTCGGCGGGGGCTGCGCGTCCGGCGACGTGTTCGACCCCCACCTTCATCAGAGTTCGAGCAGAAGGGTAACCGGCCCGTCGTTGGTGAGCTCGACCTCCATCCGGGCTCCGAAGACACCGGTGGCCGCGTCGAGTCGGGCGCAGAAGCGCTCGTATAGGGGCCTCGCGGTCTCGGGACGCGCCGCAGCAACGTAGCTCGGCCGGTTGCCCTTGCGCGCATCGCCGTAGAGGGTGAACTGGCTCACGCACAGCACCTCGCGTTCTCCCAGGGCTTCGTTCATGCGGCCCTCGGCGTCGTCGAACAGGCGCAACGTTCGCACCTTGTCGGCGAGCCGGTCCGCCTCGGACTCGCCGTCGCCGTCACGGATGCCGAGCAGGACGAGCAGGCCGGGCCCGATCGTCGCCATTTCGTCGCCGTCGACTCGAACCGTGGCCCGGCTCACCCGCTGCACGACCGCCCTCATCGGGCGGCCATGCTACGACGCTCGGCGCAGGCGGTCGCGGTAGATGCGGTAGTCGCGGCGCTCGGGCCGCAGGTTCGAGGCGAGCGCGAGATGGTGACGCGCTCGCTCGCGCTCTCCGGTGAGGCTCAGCGCCCTGCCGAGGCAGAAATGAGCGTAGTCGTTGACCGGATGGCTCTCGACCACGGCCTCGAACTCCGCCGCCGCCTCGGCGAACTGCCGATTGCGAAAGTAGGCGCGCCCGAGCGCCTCGCGAACCGAGCTCTTTTCCGGCGCGCGCCGCGCGACCTCGGCGAGCGGCACGGTCGCCTCGCCGAAGCTGCCATCCTCGAGCAGCTCGACGCCCTGCCGGTAGAGGGTGTAGGTGTCGTCGCCGGAGCGCATCCACTCAGTGTAGGCGCCCGTCAGGTCTGCTTCGTGAGCTTCGCGCGCAGCGCCTCGATCCGATCGAGAATCGCCTCGGCGATGTCCTCCTTGGACGCGCGGGCCACTTGGTGCTCGCCGGAGCGCTCGACGATGGTCACCTCGTTGCTGGTCGAGTCGAAGCCGATGTCAGGGCGCGAGACGTCGTTGACGACGATCGCGTCGACCGCCTTGCGCTCGAGCTTGCTCCGGGCCCGCTCGAGCGAGCCGCCGGTCTCGGCGGCGAAGCCGACCAGCGTCTGATCGGCGCGGCGGTCGGCGGCCACGCCGGCGAGGATGTCCTCGGTCGGCTCGAGCGCCAGCCGCATCGGATCAGCCTCGCGCGAGATCTTCTCCGCCTCGGGCGAGGCGGCGCGGAAGTCCGCCGGCGCCGCGGCCATCAGCAGCACGTGCACGGCCCGGAACTCGGCCGCGACCGCCGCGGCGAGCTCTGCGGTGGTCTCGACCTCCACCGTCCGCACGCCAGGCGGCGGCGGCAGGCTGACATTGGCGGCGATCAGGGTGACGTCGGCGCCGCGCCGCGCGGCTGCGGCCGCGAGCGCCAGGCCCATGCGGCCGCTGGAGCGGTTGCCGATGAAGCGCACCGGGTCGATCGGCTCACGGGTGCCGCCCGCGGTCACCAGGACGCGGAGGCCGTCCCAAGCCGCCGGCGCGGACGGGAGGATCGCCTCGATCTCGGCCAGCAGCCGCTCGGGACTCGGCAGGCGCCCGGTCCCGTACTCGCCGCGCGAGGCGAGCGCGCCGGTGTCGGGCTCGATCACCCCCACGCCCCGCTCGCGCAGCGTCGCCAGGTTGGACTGGGTCGCCGCGTCGGCGTACATGCGGTCATTCATCGCCGGCGCCACGGTCCGCGGCGCGACGCAGGCGAGAAACGCGGTGGTCAGCATCGAGTCGCAGATCCCGGCCGCGAGCTTGGCGACCGTGTTGGCCGAGGCGGGCGCAACCAGGAAAGCATCGGCGTTGTGAACCACCTCCAGGTGGCCGATGGGGTCGTGGGCGAGCGGCTCGTCGCCCGGGAAGGCGCCCCGCATCGGGTCGCGCTCGAACTCGTCGGTGAGCACCGGCGCGCCGACGATGCCCTCGAAGGATGCCGGGCCGACGAAGCGCTGCGCCGTCGGCGTCATCACAACGCGCAGACCGTGGCCGGCCTTGGTCGCCAGGCGAGCGAGCTCGAGCGCCTTGTAGGCGGCGATCCCGCCGCTGACCCCGAGGAGGATGCGGGCCATCGCCGGCGCCCCGCTCCGCCGACGCCGCTACACCCGGTAGCGGTAGTCGATCTTCCCCGCCGCGAGCTCCTCGAGCGCGATCGTCAGATAGTTGCCCGTTTGGGACTCGACCATCGGCGGCGTGTATTCCTCGTAGGTGCCCTCGCCGAGGGCACGGTAGTAGCTGTTCAACTGCCGGGCGCGCTTCGCCGCCACCAGCACTGCGGCGTAGTGGGAGTCGGTGCGCGCGAGCAGCTCGTCGATGCGTGGCTTGATCATCGCGGCGTGATTGTAGGGGACGCACGTCTAGACGTTGGGTGTTGCGCGTGGCTTGGGCGCGGTTAAGGCGGGCAACAACGGGTGACGGGCGCCGCCTCCCTCGCCGCGGGGCCGGTGATCCCGTGCGGGGGTAAATCGCACTAACGGCGCGTGCCAGCTGCCTCGCCGCGGCCCGTGATCGAACCGTGCTGATCTACACCCGGATGCCGGGGCGCAGATCACCTCAGTTTGCGGATTGGCCCCTCAATGCGCCTGTGCGGCCACGCACGCCGCCGCCGTCACGGCGGAACCCCCCCACTCTCTAGTCGTCCACCTCCCACCATACGAAGACCTCGGGCAGCCATCGCGACCGGCCGAGGCCGCGCGCGGCGGCGGGTCGAACAGCACCCGCCCGGCCTCGGATGCGAGCGGACGTGGCGAGGAGAGGTTGCCATCCTCACCTCGCCGCTATCGCCTTCGGCTTCCCACTGGCGTGGCAACCACCGCGTCGATCAGCCGCAGCGGCAACTTGCGGTCGTCGCCGGAGAAGGTCATGGGCAAAGAGAGAGGCGGCCGACGGCCGCCTCTCTCGCGTTTCGTGTTTTGCTCCTCTTCCTACGGATCAACCACCACCGTGCAGGTGTAGGTGCCAGGCAGGAGGTCAGTCCTGGTCACCGACCCGTCGCCGTTGGCGCCGGTCGAGGTCGGGGCATTCTCTTGTCCGCAGTCGATGGTCGACGCCGTGCCGCCGTCGATCTGCGAATTCACCGACAACGTGATGTTGGTCAGCGGCGTGTTGCTGAAGGTCACCTCCTCGCCAGCCGCGGAGGTTCCATCTGCCAGGCACGTCGCGTTGTTGTCGACGACCACCTGCCGGTTGTTGCCTGGAGCATCCAGCGAGTAGCCCGTCGGAACCGTTTCAGAGACGGTGTACGTCCCGAAGGGCAGGTTGCCGAAGCAGACCTTTCCGTCGCTGTTCGTCGACCCCGATGTGACCGTGGTCTCATCCGGCGGCGCCCCCTCCTTGACCGTGAAGGTCACGCCCTCATGCGGTTGGGTCGACGGGTCCGAAGCCGCATGCTTCTTGGTCTTGATCACCTCGATCGCACCGCGCTGCTGGGTGTTGGTGTAGATGCAGGTCACGCTTCCGCCGCCGGCCATCGTGATGCTGGCGACCTTGGTCGCATTCCCCGACGCGGGAGTCGCGGATGTTCCCGTGCCCGTGGCGGTGCACGAGAGATCCGTGAACGCGAACCCGGTCGGGTCGGGGCCCTCGGTGACCGTGTAGCTGCCCGCAGGCACGTTGACGCAGGACTCGGTGTTGGCCGAGTTGTCCACACCCGCGTCGTCGTTCAGCGTGAATGCGGCCGGTGTCGTGTCGGCACTGCACTCCAGCTCAGAACCCGCGATGGTCGACGTGAAGCTGAAGTTCTGATCCACGCCACGCGGGCTGGTGCGCTTGATGATGTTGATCGTGCCGCAGTTCGTCAGGTTGAAGTCGGCCGGACCGACGATGTCCTTCATCGCGGCCTGAGCCGAGTTGCCGGAGCTCCGGCTCACCCCGAACGCCTTACCGAACGAGTTGCACGAGCCGATCGGGAAGACGCCGGCGGCGGTCAGGTCGATGCCTGCCTCGCCGAACTCGCTGTCGTTCAGATTCTGATCCACCGAGGTTCCGGTGGTCGAATTGAGCGCGGGTGGCGCAAGTTCATCCAGAACCGTGGTTCCGACGTTGACTTCGGCTTCGGCGACCCCAGTGGCGGTCAGGTTGACCGCGGGCCCCCAGCACGGTGCGCTGCTGCTGCCGACCTCGCACGCGCCGGAGGTGACCCAGCGCCTTAGCGTGATCTGCGGGTCGGTGCTACCGCCCTCGAAGTCGTAGACGATCAGCATGTCGCCTGCCGTTCTCTCGACGAGACCGCCGGACCCACAAGGCTCGTCGCCTTGGTTGAACTCGAAGCCGACGTGCGCCGAAGCCGACGTGGTGTTCTGAGGAATCCGAGCCCACGCGAGCTCCAGGTAGGTGTGCCCATTCGTTCCGGTCTTGCTCGCCAGGTAGATCCGCTTCAGGTCGTCCTTATTCGGAGCCTTCCCAGTTCCCACCGTGGCACAGTCGTCGTCCTGCTTGGTTCCGCCGGCAAACGCGGTGTCGGCGTTCGCGGCCTGCCAGTCCTCGATGCCCTTGAACGTAAAGCCGCTCACCACCTTGTCGGCCGTCCGGTTGGGCGTGGTCGTCGGACTGGGCTGCCACGAGACGTCGGCAAAGCTGTTCCAGTCGAAGTTGATCGGGGCCTGCGGAGCGAGGTTTCCGTCGTCGTCCTCGAACCCCGCCGCGGTGCCTATGGGCCCGCCGTAGCTGTTTACGGCGAACGCCAGCGCCAGGACCGCGACGAGCGAGGACAGCATCCAGAACCGCTGTCGCCGCTTGCCTCGTGGTGGGCCGATAATTCGATCAGGCATGGGGATATCCCCCTCTTGCTCGATCAGTCATAGATATGTCCCCCTCTTGCGGGAATCGCAATGTCTCGGCCCGTTCGGGACCGACCAAGCGCCGACCCTCCCACTGCGACGTAATCCAAGTCAATTGGCAAATTGGTCCAGACTTGAGCTCGGTGCTGTGCCAGAAAGGACAAAGGGACGAGTAGCTCGACGTGCCCGCGCGCTCACGAACCGACACCCCCCCGTGCTCGCCGGCCGAGCACGGCGGACGCACTTGGCGCTAGGGGCAGAGCTCCGCGCGCACGATCGCCTCGAGCTCGTCGACCGCCTTCTCGAGCTCGTCGTTGACGACCACGTGCTGGAACTCCTGCTGGGCGTCGAGCTCGAGCTCGGCGGTGCGCAGGCGCTCGGAGATCGCCTTCGGATCGTCGGTTCCGCGGCCCTCGAGCCGCCGGCGAAGCGCCGCCGGGTCGGGCGGGGCGATGAACACGAGCACCGCCTCCGGCATCGCCGCCCGGACCTGGCGCGCCCCCTGGACCTCGATCTCGAGCACGACCGACTCGCCGCTTGCCAGCCGGCGCTCGACCTCCGACCGCAGGGTCCCGTACCGATTGCCGCTGTAGGCCGCGTGCTCGAGGAACTCGTTCGCATCGGCGCGGCGGGCGAACTCGTCGCGGCTCAGGAAGTGGTAGTCGCGGCCGTCCTGCTCACCCTCGCGCGGCCCCCGAGTGGTCGCCGATGTCGAGAGCGCCAGTCCCGCCACTCGCTCGCGCAGGAGCCGGATCAGCGTCCCCTTGCCGACCCCGGATGGCCCGGTGATGACGAAGACCTTGGCTGCCATCGCGGCCAGCCTAGGACCGCGCGCGGCGGCCTACCGACGCAGGAACTGAACCAGCTCCGCCCGCTGGCGCTCGGAGAGGCCGCCGATCGTCTTCGAGGGCGAGATTCGGCACTGGGTGAGGATCTTGTTCGCCTTCACGCGCCCGTACTTGGGGACCGCGAGGATCATGTCGAAGGCCTTCGCCGAAAGCACGTAGTCGGGCGGGTCGAGCAGCAGCTTTTCGATCTGCGCCTTGCCCGCCTTCAAATCGCGCTTCAGCCTCGCCCGCGCCGAGCGGATCTCGTTCGCCCGCCGGAGGGCCCGCATCCGCTGCTCGTGGGTTCTTGCTGGGACGGCGGCGGAGGCGGTGTCGACGGAGGAGGGGGCCATCGGCGGCGGCGAGTATATCCCCGTTCGGCGCCGGTGCAAATCGATTCGCTGCGTTTTCGGCGAAATTCGCTTCGACCTCAAGTCGAGGTCGAAGGGACGTGCGGGCTTGGGAGCCGATCGAGACCCCGGGAGACGAGCTCGGAGACGAGCTCCGAGCGCACCCGACGCGCTGCGGCCGGGTCGCGGAAGCTCGCCGTGCCGACCGCGACGGCGCTCGCCCCGAGGGCGAGGAACTCGAGCGCATCGGCGCCCGTCTCGATCCCGCCCATGCCGATCACGGGGATCGAGACCTGCGCGACCACCCGCCGCACCTGATCGAGCGCGATCGACCGGATCGCCGGCCCCGACAATCCACCGCTGGTGGCGCCGAGCCAGGGATCGAGGGTCGTGGGATCGAGCCCGGTGGCGCGGAGGGTATTGATCAGCGAGACGGCATCCGCTCCCCCCTCGGCGGCGGCACGGGCGACCGCCGCCGGGTCGGAGCAGTTCGGAGTCAGCTTGACGATGAGCGGCTTGTCGGTCAGCGGCCGGATCACCTCGAGCAGCGCCAGGGTCTCGCCCGGCTGCTCGCCCACGATCAGCCCTGATTTCACGTTCGGGCAGGAAACGTTCACCTCGATCGCGGCGACCTCGTCGCGCTGCCCCACCCGCTCGACGAGCGCGGCGAAACCCGGACGGCTCGGCGCCATCACCGATACGCACAACGGGACCGGCAGGCGCACGAGATCGGGCAGATCCTCCATCAGAAAGCCCTCGAGGCCCTTGTTGGGCAGCCCGATCGAGTTGATCATGCCCGCCGGCGTCTCATACAGGCGCGGCGGCGGGTTACCGGCCCGACGCTCGGGTGTGATCGTCTTCGAGACGTATGCGCTGAAGGGAAGGCGCTCGTCGACCGCGTCACCGAAGGCGCGGTGCGCCGCGATGGCGTCGAACGTGCCCGACCCGTTGAGGATCGGGTGCTCCAGGCGGATGCCGCAGAGCTCGAGCGAGAGGTCGGGGCTCATCAGTGCCCCGATCCGGCCACCATCGCGGTCTCGATCTCCTCCGCGCGCACCACCGGCCCGTCCACGCACAGCCTCATGTAGCCGCCGCCTGCGAGCGGCACGGCACAGCCGAAGCAGGAGCCGAAACCGCACGCCATCGGCGTCTCCATCGCCAGCTCGGCGGGGACGTCGCGCGCCGCGCACAGCTCGCGAACCGCCTCCAGCATCGCCGCCGGCCCGCAGGCGTATACGGCGGCCGAGTCGGCGTCGTCGCCCTCGAGCAGGACCGCGAGCAGGTCGGTGACGTAGCCCTGGTGGCCGGTGTGCCCGTCCTCGGACGCGGTCCGCACCTCCGAGCAACGAAACAAGTCCAGTCCGCCGGAGTGAGCGCGATCGCGAAACCCGAGCAGGACCCGCTGCGGGACGCCGCGCTCGGCGAGCGCCCGGCGCAGGATGGCGAGCGGCGCGATCCCGATCCCGCCGCCGACGAGGATCGCCCCGGCCGCCCCCGGGGCGAGCTCACAGGGAGTCGAGAACGGCCGGCCGAGCGGCCCGGTGAGGTGCAGCGCATCACCGACCGCCAGCGCGGCCAGCACCCCGGTCCCGGGGCCGACCGCCTCGCAGAGGAAGTCGAGCCTGACCCCGTCGGCGCCGGCCTCGGCCTCGGCCACCGAAAACGCCCGCGGCAGGTACGGGCGCCCGCCGGTGCCGCCCCAACCGGCGCCGGCGAGCATGTAGAACTGGCCGGCGCGGGGCGGCGGCCCGCCCTCGTCCAGGGCGGAGATCAGCCGGTAGCCCCCCGTGGCCTCGTTGGCGACCACGGCGCACCGGCGCCTCCCGAAGGGTGCAAGCACCCGATCGGTCATCGGCGATCTGCCGTCTGCGGGTCGCGGTCCGGGGCGTGCAGCTCCTGCAGCGACACCGGCTCCACGCCCCGTTCGCGCACGGCGAAGATCGCGCGCGAGGCGGCCGAGGCCCCGGTCATCGTCGTCAGGCACGCGATCCCGTGACGCACCGCCGCGGTGCGGATCTCATAGCCGTCGGAGCGCGCGCCGCCGCCGGTCGGCGTGTTGATCACCAGGTCGACCTCGCGGTTGCGGATGAAGTCGACCACATGCGGAGAACCGTCTCCGATCTTGTTGATCGCGCGAACCGGGATCCCCATCCGCGAGATCGCCTGCGCGGTGCCCTTGGTCGCGATGATCTCGAACCCGAGGTCGTGAAAGCGGGTCGCGAGCTGGGTCGCCGCCGCCTTGTCGTTGTCGGTGACCGTGATGAACACGGTGCCCTCGGTGGGCAGGGAGACCCCGGCGGCCGCCTGAGCCTTGCCGAACGCGGTCGGAAAGTCGCCCGCGATCCCCATCACCTCGCCGGTCGACTTCATCTCCGGTCCGAGCACCGAGTCGGCGCCCGCGAAGCGGGCGAACGGCATCACCGCCTCCTTGACCGAGACATGGCCATTGTGCATCGTCGGCAGCTCGGCCTCGGCCAGCGGCTCGCCCAACATCAGGCGGCAGGCGATCTTCGCCAGCGGCGCTCCGATCGCCTTGGAGACGAACGGCACCGTGCGCGAGGCACGCGGATTGGCCTCGATCACGTACAGCCGCCCAGCCGCGACCGCGTACTGGATGTTGATCAACCCGATCACGCCGAGCTCGAGCGCCAGGCGCCGCGTCGTTGCCCGGATCTCGTCAATCATCTCCTCGCCGAGGCTCATCGGCGGGATCACGCAGGCGGAGTCGCCCGAGTGCACCCCCGCCTCCTCGACGTGCTGCATGATCCCCGCCACCTCGCAGCTGGTGCCGTCACAGAGCGCGTCGACGTCGACCTCGATCGCGTCCTCGAGGAATCGGTCGAGCAGCAGCGGGTGCTCCTGGTCGGCCTTCACGTGGCGTCCGACGTAACGGCTGAGCTGCTCGGGCGAGTAGCAGATCTCCATCGCCCGGCCGCCGAGCACGTATGAGGGCCGGACCAACAGCGGGAAGCCGACGTCCTCGGCGATCATCATCGCCTCCTCGGCCGAGTGCGCGGTGCCGTAGGGCGGGTGGGCGATCTCGAGCCGCCGCAGCAGCGCTCCGAAGCGGCCGCGGTCCTCGGCGAGGTCGATCGCGTCGACCGGCGTTCCGAGCAGCGGCACGCCGGCCGCCTCGAGGTCGTGGGCGAGGCGCAGCGGCGTCTGGCCGCCGAACTGGACGATCACCCCTTCGGGCCGCTCGACCTCGATCACCGCGAGCACGTCGGCGGCGGTGAGCGGCTCGAAATAGAGGCGATCGGAGGTGTCGTAGTCGGTCGACACGGTCTCCGGATTGCAGTTGATCATCACCGCGTCCCGGCCGGACTCGCGCACGGTCATCGCCGCGTGCACGCAGCAGTAGTCGAACTCGATCCCCTGGCCGATGCGGTTTGGACCCGAGCCGAGGATGACGACCGAGTCGCGGTCCCCGCGCCGGACCTCGCCCGCAAGCGGCGCCTTCCGTTCGTGGGCCGAGTAGTAGTAGGGCGTTCGCGCCTCGAACTCCGCCGCGCAGGTGTCGACCGAGCGGAAGGTGCGATCGAGGCCCTCGGTTCCGTCACCCTCGACGGCGAGCGCCCGCAGCTCGCGCAAGAACCACGGGTCGATCGATGTCCGCCGGCCGACCTCGTCGATTTCGGCGCCCCGGCGGAAGGCCTCGAGCAGAAGGTCGAAGCGGTCCGGCGCGGGCGTCTCGATTCGCGCCAGCAGCTCCTCGGTGTCGGCGGGCGGCTCGGCCTCGGCGTCGAGCTCGCGCGAGCGCATCGCCTTCGCGAACGACTCGCGGAAGGTGCGGCCGATCGCCATCGCCTCGCCGACCGACTTCATGTGGGTGGTCAACGAACCCTCGGCGCCGGGAAACTTCTCGAACGCGAACCGCGGCACCTTGGTGACCACGTAGTCGATCGTGGGCTCGAACGAGGCGGGAGTGATCCCGGTGATGTCGTTGTCGATCTCCTCGAGCGCGTAGCCGACGGCGAGCTTGGCGGCGATCTTGGCGATCGGAAAGCCGGTCGCCTTTGAGGCCAGCGCCGAGGAGCGCGAGACCCGCGGGTTCATCTCGATCACGACGATCTCCCCGCTCTCGGGATTGACCGCGAACTGGATGTTCGAGCCTCCGGTCTCGACCCCGACCGCGCGGATCACCCTCAACGCCTGGTCGCGAAGCTCCTGGTAGAGGCGGTCGGTGAGCGTCTGAGCCGGGGCGATGGTCACCGAGTCGCCGGTGTGCACCCCCATTGGGTCGACGTTCTCGATCGAGCAGATGACGACCACGTTGTCGTTTCGGTCCCGCATCACCTCGAGCTCGAACTCGCCCCAGCCGAGCACGGACTCCTCGACCAGGATCTGGTTGATCGGGCTCGCCGCGAGGCCCTCGGAGACAACGCCGAGCAGCTCGGTTTCGGTCCGACCGACCCCCCCACCCTCACCACCGAGGGTAAACGCCGGGCGAACGATCGCGGGCAGCTCGATCTCGCCGGCGGCTACCCGACGCTCGACCTCGCCCACCGACCCGACGATCACCGACCATGGCACCCGCAGCCCCGCGGCCTCGATCGTCTCTCGAAACGCCTCTCGATCCTCTGCGCGATGGATCGCGTCGTAGCCGGCGCCGATCAGCTCGACCCCGAACCGCTCCAGGGTGCCGTCGTCGTGCAGCGCCTTGGCGAGGTTGAGCGCGGTCTGACCGCCGAGCGTCGGCAGCAGCGCGTCGGGGCGCTCGCGCTCGATGATCCGCCCGACCGATTCGGGCCGCAGCGGCTCGACGTAGGTGCGATCGGCGAACTCGGGGTCGGTCATGATCGTCGCCGGGTTCGAGTTCACGAGCACGACCTCATAGCCGTCCTCGAGCAGCACCTTGCACGCCTGTACGCCCGAGTAGTCGAACTCGGCCGCCTGACCGATCACGATCGGCCCCGAGCCGATCAGCAGGATCTTTTGGATGTCGTCGCGCCTAGGCATCGCACGAGGCCCGGCTGCGGTCCGGACCGAGCTCGGGATTGCTGATCACGCAGCCTCCGCCAGCTCGAGGAACCGGTCGAACAGATAGCGGGAGTCGTGAGGGCCGGGGCCGGCCTCGGGGTGGTACTGGACCGCGACGCCGGGGACGTCGCGCACGACCAGGCCCTCGACCGTGCGGTCGTAGAGGTTCAGGTGGGTGAGCTCGGCGGCGCCGAAGTCGGTCTCCCAGCGGACCGGCTCGTCGGCGGCGATCGTCTCACCGCCGTCGGGCGCGCGCACGGCGAAGCCGTGGTTCTGCGAGGTGATCTCGATCCTGCCGCCCTCGAGGTCCTTGACCGGGTGGTTGGCGCCGCGGTGGCCGAACGGGAGCTTGAACGTCTCCAGGCCGACCGCGCGGCAGAGCAACTGGTGTCCGAGGCAGATCCCGACCACGGGTCTCTTGCCGACCACCGCGCGCACGGTCTCTACCACGTAGTCGAGCGCAGCGGGATCGCCGGGGCCATTGGCGAGGAAGACAAGGTCGGGAGATTCCGCGAGCACCGCCTCCGCGGAGGCCGAGCAGGGCAGCAGGGTCAACCGGCACCCCCGGTCGCGGAACTGCCGAATGATGCTGTGCTTGATCCCGGTGTCGAGGGCGACGATGTGGGGGCCGTTTCCCTCGAGGCGCACCGGCTCATCCGGCGACACCGTCCGCGCCAGGTCGGCGCCCGCCATCGACGGCTCGGCGGCGACCCGGTCCCGGGCGTCGGCCTCGGCGCGCCCGGCCGAGAAGATCCCGCCCCGCATCGCCCCGGCGTCGCGGATCCGCCGCACCAGGGCCCGGGTGTCGACTCCCGAAATCGCCGGCACGCCGCCGTCGCGCAGCCAGTCGAGCCAGCCGCCCTCGGCGTCGGCGGCGTCCTCGCCGTTCTTGGCCTCGCGCATGACCACCCCGCGGGCGTGGACGCGCTCGGACTCCATCGCCTCGGCGGCGACCCCGTAGTTGCCCACCAGCGGGTATGTGAAGGTGAGGATCTGGCCCGCGTAGCTGGGATCCGTGACCGACTCCTGGTAGCCGGTGATCGAGGTGTTGAAGACGACCTCGCCGGTCACCTCCCCCCCGCTTCCCACCAGCTTGCCGTCGTAACGGGTGCCGTCCTCGAGCAGGATGAAGCCGGCCTCGCTCACGTCGGGCGCCTCGACGACAGCGCGGCCGGGGCTCGGGCGTGTCGGACTCCGTCTCACTTGACCAGCGCCTGAACGCTCTTGAACTCGGGGGCGTCCGAGCCGCCGAGGAGCTCGAACAGGGCCATCTCGATGCTGGTCAGGGTCGCGCCGGCGCGCTCCATCTTGTGCAGGCCGAGCTCGCGGTTGGCTTCGGTGCGCGAGCCGATCGCGTCGGAGACGACATGCGCCTCGACACCCTCGCGAAGCAAGTCGAGGACCGTCTGGTTGACGCACACGTGCGCCTCGATCCCGCAGACGATCGCCTGGTCGCGGCCGAAGAGCCCGAACCCGTCCGCCTCGGTCGCCGAGAAGCGCACCTTCTCGATCGGCTCGACCCCGTCGGGCAGCCGGTCGGCGACCTCGGGGACGATGGCGCCGAGGCCCCGCGGGTACTGCTCGGTGACCACGATCGGGATGCCGAGCTCCGCGGCGCCCTCGACCATCACCCCGGTCGCCCGCGCCACCTCCTCGAAACCGGGGAGCGCCTTGCGAAACGCCTCCTGGACGTCGACCACAACCAGGGCGGCGCGCTCGCGATCCAGCTTCATATCAGCGGCCTCAACGGCGGCCGGGCTCGCCTTCGCCCTCTCGGACTCCGCCTCACTGTGCTACCCCCATCGCGAAGCTGCGCTGGCGGTAGGCCACCCGACCCGCGGCCACCGTCATCAGCACCCGTCCGCGGAGCCGGCGACCGCTGAAGCAGGAGTTCTCCGAGCGGCTCTCCCAGCCATCGGCGCCCGGCTCCCACTCGGCCTCGGTATCGACGAGGGCAAGGTTCGCCTCGGCGCCCGGTGCGATTCGGGCCGCGGTGAAGCCGAACGCCTCGGCGCCGGCGCCAAGCCGCTCGACGACCGTCGCCAGATCGAGGACGCCGGGTAGCACGAGGTCCGTGTAGAGCACCGAGAACGCGGTCTCGAGCCCGATCATGCCCATCGCCGCCTGCTCGAACGGCACCTCCTTCTCGTCCGAGGAATGGGGGGCGTGATCGGTCGCGATGCAGTCGATCGTCCCCGAGCGGATCGCCCGGATCAGTGCCTGGCGGTCCGTCTCAGCGCGCAGCGGCGGGTTCACCTTGAAGCGCGCGTCGAGGCTGCGAACCTCCTCCTCGGTGAGCGTCAGGTGGTGCGGCGTCGCCTCACAGCTGATCCTTACCCCGGACGCCTTCGCCAGCTCGACCGCGGCCACCGACTCGGCCGCCGACAGGTGCTGGACGTGGATCAACGCATCCTCGAACGCGGCAACCGCCGCGTCGCGAGCGATCATCGTCGCCTCGGAGATCGAGGGCACGCCGGCGATCCCCAGCGCGGCCGAGACCGCGCCCTCGTGCATCGACCCGCCGGCGGAGAGCTCGGGGTCCTCCTCGTGCAGAGCGATCGGCAGGCCGACCAGCCGCTGGTACTGGAGCGCCCGCCGCAGCACGCGAGCGCTGCGGATCGGCAGCCCGTCATCGGAGAAGCCGACGGCGCCGGCATCGGCGATCTCGGCCATCTCGGTCAGCTCCTCCCCCCTCATGCCGCGGGTGGCGCAGGCGACAAAGCCGGTCGGCACCGTGGCCTGCTCGCGGGCGCGATCGCGAAGCGCGGCGACGTCGGCGGCGGAATCCACCGGGGGCTCGGTGTTGGCCATCGCGACGATCCCGCAGAACCCCCCGGCGGCGGCGGCGCGCGAACCGGTCTCGAGGTCCTCCTCGTCCTCGCGCCCCGGAACGCGCAGGTGGACGTGCGGATCGAAGAAGGCCGGAAACACCGAAAGGCCGTCGGCGTCGACCACCTCCGCTCGCTCGGCGTCCCCCTCGCCGACCCCGGCGAGCTCGGCGATCTCGCCGCCGCGGACGACCACGTCGTGCGTCGCGTCGACTCCCTCCCGCGGGTCGAGGACGCGAGCGCCGCGCAGGATCAGGTCGCGCTCGGGCTCGCCATCGCTCCCCCGCCAGTCGAGCGAGGAGATCGCCCGCCTCTGCGGCATCAGGCCGGCTCTCCGATCGGCGTCGGCGCCGGCAGCTCGGCGTCGGCGCGACGCCCGCCGGAGCCCCTCGGCTCGCCGCCGGCGAGGATCTCGTAGAGGATCGCCATCCGCACGACGAGGCCGCTCTCGACCTGCGCCGTGATCAGCGAGGCCGGGCCGTCGATCACCGCGGGCGAGAGCTCGACGCCGCGGTTGACCGGCCCCGGGTGCATGAGCAGCTGACGCGGCCCGAGCCGGCGTGAGTCGATCTGGTAGCGCGCGGCGTACTCGCGGATCGACGGCACGAAGGACTCGTTCATCCGCTCGCGCTGCATCCGCAGCGCGTAGACGACGTCCGCCTCACCGAGCCCGTCGAGGTCGTAGGCGATCTCGGTGCCGAGCGCCTCCGGCGCGCCGCGCGGAATCAGGGTCGGCGGCCCGCAGAGCGTCACCGCGGCGCCCATCATCCGGAAGCAAAGCGCGCAGGAGCGGGCGACGCGGCTGTGGAGCACGTCGCCGACGATCCAGATCCGCTTGCCCTCCAGCGAGCCGAGCCGGTCGAGCAGGGTGTAGGCGTCGAGCAGCGCCTGGCTCGGGTGCTCGTGCTTGCCGTCACCCGCGTTGACGACCGCCGCGGAGGTCCAGGCGGTGACCAGCTTCGCCGCCCCCGCGAAGGGGTGGCGGATGACGATCGCCTCCGGCGCGTAGGCCGACAGCGTCGCGATCGTGTCCTTGAGCGACTCGCCCTTGTCGACCGAGGACCCGGCCGCCTTGATCGAGACGACGTCGGCCGAAAGCCGTTTGGCGGCGAGCTCGAACGAGGAGCTGGTCCGGGTGCTCGCCTCGAAGAAGAGGCTGACGATCGTGCGACCGCGCAGCGTCGGCACCTTCTTGATGTCGCGCCGCCCGACCTCGGCGAAGCTCGCCGCGCGCGCCATGATCCGCTCGACGTCGGCGCGGTCCAGGTCCTCGATCGCAAGCAGATGCTTCACGCTTCCTCCTCGGTCGCGACGCGAGCCGTGGGCCGGGCCCCGTCGATCGTCACCTCGTCGATGCCGTCCGATTCCTCGAGCCGCACGAAGACGCGCTCGCCCCGGGCCGTGGGCAGGTTCTTGCCCACGTAGTCGGGGCGGATCGGCAGCTCGCGATGGCCGCGGTCGGCGATCACCGCGAGCTGCACACGCTGGGGGCGCCCGTAGTCGAACAGCGCGTCGATTGCGGCCCGCGCCGTGCGCCCGGTGAACAGCACGTCGTCGACGAGGACCACCGTGCGTCCGCCGAGATCGAAGTCGAGGTGCGACGCGTGCACGACCGGTTGCGCGTCGGGCTCGCGGGTGGGCAAATCATCGCGGTAGAAGGAGATGTCGAGGTCCCCGAGCGGTACCTCGGCGCCCGTCAGCTCCCCGACCAGGGCATGCAGGCGGCGGGCGAGAACGGCGCCCCGGGTGTGGATGCCGACCAGCGCCACCGACGCCGAGCCGGGATTCTTCTCGACGATCTCGTGCGCGATCCGCACCAGCGTGCGGCGTAGATCGTCGCGGTCGAGCACGACCCTCTCCGGGCCTTCCATTTACACGCGCCCCTTCCTGGCCTCGCTGGACCGGGTTAAAGGAACCGACGCCCCTGAGCGTAGCACCGGCCTCGGCGCGGACCGCCGTAATGCGCCGCGCTCCTCGCAACTACGGTATTGATCCGCCGATGCACCCCTCAGTCGCGCAGGTGATCGAGATCCACAGCGCCGCCGGGCGCCGGTTCGAGGCCGGCGGGGTGCGCAGCTTCGTCCGCGAGCAGGGCGAGGGCGCCGGCGTCGTCCTCCTCCACGGCGTCCCGTCGAGCTCGTTTCTGTACCGCAAGCTCTTGCCGGAGCTCGCCGACCAGGGCACGCGCGCGGTCGCCTTCGACTTCCCCGGCCTCGGCCTCGCCGACCGGCCGACGGATTTCGACTACTCGTGGTCGGGCCTCGCGCGCTGGACCGCGGATGCGATCGACGCGCTCGAGCTCGACCGCTTCCACCTGGTCGTTCACGACATCGGCGGCCCGATCGGCTTCGAGTGGGCGATCCGCAACCCCGATCGCGTCCACTCGCTGACCGCGCTCAACACATTCGTCGACGTCGCCGCGTTCCACCGGCCCTGGACGATGCAGCCGTTCTCGATCCGCGGAATCGGCGAGCTCTGGCTCGCGTCGATGCGGCCGCTGCCGATGTCCGAGCTTCTCTACCTCCAGACGATCGCCGACCGCGCCGCGACCCCGCGACACGAGCTCTACGCCTACTACTACCTGCTCAAGCGGGTCGATCGAGGGCGGGCCTTCCTGGACATCATGCGCGGGTTCGAGCTCACTGCGGAAAAGCAGCGCTTCTTCTACGAGGGCCTCGCAAACCGGGACTATCCAGCGCGCATCATCTGGGGCGAGCGCGATCCGGTGCTCGGGCTCGATCGCCTCGCGGCCGTCCAGGAGGCGCTCGGTGTCGACGACCCCCTGCTCCTCCCGGCGAAGCACTTCCTCCAGGAGGACCAGGCGCCGGCGGTCGCCCAGGCGATCGGCGACCAGGTCGCGCCGCTGGGCTAGCCCGGGCGCCGCCTCCAACCCGCCAGCCCCCATGCTCGGCCCGGTCGATGCCGCTCTTCGAGCATCATGAGGCCACCTCGGGCTGGACCGGGGGCGCCGCCTGAGCCCGGCGCTGCTTCGCCCCGCCCTCGAGCAGGCGCGGCGCGCCGCGCTCGGGGAACGGGATCTCGACCAGATCGAAATCGCGGGGAGCAAACGCCGCCTCGAACTCCTCCCGCGCCTCGGCGAGCACCGCACCGACGTCGTAGCGCGAGGAGACGTGCACGAGGGCGAGCATGTCCACCCCGGCCCGGGCGGCCAGGATTCCGGCCTGGCGCGCGGTCGCGTGGCCGGTCTCCGCCGCCCTCGCGGTTTCCTCGTCGGCGAAGCTCGCATCGTGGACGAGCAGCTGCGCCTCGTGGGCGGCCACCGCGGTCATCTCGCTCGGCGCGGTGTCGCCGCTGAGCACCAGCTTGCGCCCGGCCCGCGCCTCGCCCATGACCTGCTCGGGGCTCACCGGCCCGGAGCTGCCCTCGACCGGATGGCCGTCCTGAAGCCGCTTGAAATCGGGGCCCGGGGCGACTCCGAGGCGCTCTGCGGCCTCGGGGTCGAAGCGGCCGGGGCGCTCGTCCTCCACCAGCGCATAGCCGTAGGCCGTCATCCGGTGCTCGACCGCGAACGCGCGCACCTCGTAATCGCCGTGGCGCACCGCCCCCCCGGCGCCGAGCTCGATCACCTCGACCTCGTACGCGAGCCTGCCAAAGATCCGCCGCAGGGACTTGAACAGGTCGACGAGCCCGGGCGGCCCGATCACCCGCAGCTCGCGCTCGCGCCCACCGAGGTCGTAGGTCTTCAGCAGCCCAGGGATGCCGAGGTAGTGGTCGGCGTGCATATGGGTGACGTAGATCTCGTCGACCTGGACCAGGCCGGTCGAGCGCTGCATCTGGCGCTGCGAGCCCTCGCCGCAATCGAACAGCAGCCGCTCCCCCCCGACGCGCGCGAGCACGCAGGCGGTCGAGCGCCTGGCAGTCGGCACCGAGCCCCCGGTGCCGAGGAAGACCACGTCCATGTCCACGCCGCGCAGACTAGTGCGGGTCTCACCCGTTCCGGGCGACACCCAGGATCCGCGGCAGCACCGGATAGAGGCGAGCGTGGGCCGGGAAACCGAAGCCGCGGTAACGCTCGAGGCGAAAGCCCGCCGCGGCGATCGCCGCCGCGGTGTCGCGATTCGGGTGACAACCGCCCATCAGCCGGGGCCAGACGAGGTCGGCGCGGTCCTGGAAGCGCGCGAACCCGGCTCGCCGCGAGCGAACGTGCTCGTAGAAGCGCAGCTCGCCGCCGGGACGAAGCACGCGCCGGAACTCGCCCAGCGCCGCCGCCTGGTCGGGAACCGAGCAGAGCACGCCCGCGACCACGACCGCGTCCAGCGAGGCGTCCCCGAGCGGCAGCTCGGCCGCGACTCCCTCCACCACTCGGGTCGGGACCGGGGCGCGGCGAGCCGCCTCGCCCGCCGAGCGGCGCAGGCGGGACTCGGGCTCGACCGCGACCAGCTCGCCGACAGAGGCCGGGAAATGCTCGAAGTTGATCCCGTTGCCGGCGCCGACCTCCGCCACCCGGCCGGCGAGCCCGGCGACCAGCTCACGCCGCAGCCCCACCTCGCCGCGGTCCTTGTCGCGGCCGACGAAACGGTCGAAGAAGCGGGCGAAGATCGGGTGGCTGACCTGTTCGCTGGCCATCGCCTGAAAGCTAGCTCGGCTCATTGGTAGCGGGCGACCGACGGGCGGCGAATGGCGACTTTTCGGCGCCAGGGCGCCGAAAGCTCGCCCATCCCGACCGTCGCCTGCATCTCCGGGCGGCCGAAGGCGACCCGAAGGGCCTCACTCGCAGCGAAGGGCCTCGGCCAATCGCAGCGCAGGGCCTCGGCTCTAGACTGGGCCGCTCGGCGCCCGTAGCTCAGTGGATAGAGCGCCCGCCTCCGGAGCGGGAGGCCGCAGGTTCGAATCCTGCCGGGCGCGTGCCTCGTTTGCCGCTAGACGATGCGGATTTTGGCGAATCGGCTTCCGCCGGCTCGGCCACTCCCCGGCCATGATTGGACTCGAAGCCGCCGCCGGAAACTGTGCGGACGGACCCCTTGCTTCGCTTCTTGTGCTTGGCCTTGTTGATGCCTCTTATGGGTCGTGGACGTGGCACATGGTTGGCC
>JAJNAZ010000026.1 GCA_021155855.1 Solirubrobacterales bacterium | reverse complement strand
CTTCTACACCGAGTTCGACGGCCGCCGGCGCAAGCGGCTCGTGATCAAGGTCCTGGGCGAGTAGCTAGTCCTCCCACACGAACGGCGGGTAGCGGTCGACCATGAAGTAGGCGTACGCGCCGCCCCTCATCTGCCAGCGATAGGGGATCAGGATGAGCTTGAACATGCCCTCGGGCAGCTCCTTGGTGAACAGGATCACGAAGACGCCGATGAAGGCGACGATCCCGGCCACCGCCACCAGCACTCCGGCGACGATCAGATACGGGATCGCGAGCAGCCACTGGACCAGCGGCCGCCAGCGATCGATCCGCTCCGGGTAGTCGATCTCGAGCTCGGCCGGAAAGGACGGGTCCGGGTCGAGGGAGAACGGCGGGTACTCGTCCCTGAGCAGGTAGACGTAGGCGGTCACCCTCCAGCTCCAGCGCAAGACGCCGACGACGTAGTCGAACATCCCCCTCGGGTAGCGGCCGGTGAACAGGACGGCGAAGAAGGCGATGATCTTGACGAAGATGACGCCGATCGCGAGGAAGAAGAGGACGATGTAGTGCGGGAAGGCGAGCAGCCACTTGACCAACGGCAGGAAGCGGTGGTACTCCTCCTGGCGCTGGGCGTCGACGCGGACCGGGTACCGATCACCGCCCGGCGGCGGAGTCGGTTCGGCGGCGGGCGGTGGTGGTGGCGGCGCGGGCGTGGATGCTTCCATGGTCTCCCTCTGATCGACTCCGGTGGTCCAGCGATCCTCTCACGTCCACCGGACCCTTGGCTCACTGGGACGCCGTCAACGGACGCAGGGGCGAATCGGCCGGTCAGGCGCTAGAACTCCTGATCGATCCAGGGCATCATCGAGCGCAGGTCACGGCCGACCGACTCGATCTGGTGCCCCGAGGCCTCGTCGCGCATGCGGTTGAAGTTCTCGGCGCCGGCACGGTTCTCGGCGATCCACTCCTTGGCGAACTCGCCCGACTGGATATCGGCGAGCACCCGCTTCATCGCCTCGCGAACCTCCGGTCCGATCACCCTCGGACCCCGGGTCATGTCCCCGTACTCGGCGGTATTCGAGATCGAGTAGCGCATCCCCTGGACGCCCTTCTCATACATCAGGTCGACAATCAACTTCAGCTCGTGCAGGGTTTCGAAGTAGGCGAGGCGAGGGTCGTAGCCCGCCTCCACCAGGGTCTCGAACCCGGCGCGGACGAGCTCGGTGGCGCCGCCGCAGAGCACCGACTGCTCGCCGAAGAGATCGGTCTCGCACTCGTCCTTGAAGGTCGTCTCGATGATCCCGGCCCGCCCGCCGCCGATCCCACAGGCGTAGGCGAGCACAAGCTCGCGGGCATTGCCGGTGGCGTCCTGATGGACCGCCATCAGGCAGGGCACCCCCTTGCGCTCCTCGAACTGGCGCCGCACTAGGTGGCCAGGCCCCTTGGGGGCGACCATGCCGACGTCGACGCCGGCGGGCGGCTCGATCTCGCCGAAGTGGATCGAGAAGCCGTGGCCGAACATCAGCAGTTTGCCCTGCGCGACGCCGTCGCGGATCTCGGCAGCCCAGACCTCGCCCTGCCTCTCGTCGGGAAGTAGCACCATGACGATGTCCCCGCGGCTGGCGGCGTCGGTGACGTCGAGCACCTCGAGCCCGGCGGCCTCGGCCGTCGGGCGGCTGGCCGAATCCGGGCGCAGGCCGACGACGACGTCGTACCCGGAATCGCTCAGGTTGAGCGCGTGGGCGTGGCCCTGCGACCCGTAGCCGAGGATCGCGATCGTCTTGTCGGCGAGCGCATCGGGGTTGGCGTCGGCGTCGTAGTACGTCTTCTTATCGGGCATGGCGCGGGACTCTAGGGAGTGGGGCGCTTCATGAACCACTCGGTGAACTCGCGACAGCGCCCGTCCGCGGCGAAGCGGATCAAGAAGCAGTTGTCGTAGACCTCGGCCACCGAGCCGCCCGGGCCGTCGGTGTAGGTGCTGGTGCCGACCGCCACGGCGAGATCGCCGTCGACGGCGACGGCGCGGTAAGAGCCGTCGTAGATACCCTCTTCGTCGCGGCTGGATTCGCCCGGAAAGTCGCCCTCCCCGCGCCATGCGGCGACCACCGAGTCGCGGCCCCGGACGGGCTTGTCGTGGGGGTGGTAGCGATACTCGACGTCCTCGGCGAACAGGCCGGCGATCTGGTCGCGGTCGTAGCTCTTCCACGCCGATACGTAGTCGTCCAGCCAGCGTTCGACGTCGCCCCTATCCATCAGCGCAGCTCCTTCCTCATCAGCTTGCCCGAGGCCGTGCGCGGCAGCTGGGCGACGAACTCGACCCGTTTGGGCACCTTGTAGCCTGCGAGCGCGGACGCGCAGTGGGCGCGCAGCTCGTCGGCGCTGACGCTGGCCCGTTGGCGCAGCACGACGACCGCGGTCACCGCCTCCTGCCATTCAGCGTCGGCGCGGCCAATCGCCGCCGCGTCGGCCACCTGCGGGTGGCGAAGCAAGACCTCCTCGATCTCCGCCGGGAGCACGTTCTCGCCGCCGCTGACGATCACGTCGCCAAGCCGGTCCTCGACGTAGAGGAAACCCTCCTCGTCGATGCGGCCGAGGTCGCCGGTGTGGAGCCAGCCGTCCTCGTCGGCTGTGCCGGGCGCCACCGTCGGTCCCTGGACCAGGATCTCCCCATCCTGGATCCGCAGGTGCGTGGTCAGCAGCGGCCTGCCGGCTGAGCCCAGCTTGCGCCGAGCCTGGCCCGGCTCGAGCGTCGTCACCTGCGAGGCCGCCTCGGTGAGCCCGTAGGTCTGCACGACCGTCGCCCCGCGCCCGATCGCCTCCTCGATCACCGCCTCGGGCACCGGGCCGCCGCCGACCAAAACCGCGCGCAGGGGCAGCAGGTCGATCCCGGCCTCCAGCAGGCGGCTGAGCTGGGTCGAGACGAGCGATACGAGGGTGACCCCGTCGCCCTCCAGCGAGGCCGCGATCCGATCGACTTCGAACCCGGGGTGCACGACCGCGGTCGTGCCATAGATCACGGAACGCATGATTATCGAGAGGCCGCCGACATGGAACAGCGGCAGGCAGCAGAGCCAGCGGTCGGTGGGCTCGACGCCGAGGTTGAAGGCGGAGCCGACCGCGCTCCAGAGGTGGTTGCCGTAGGTGAGCCCGACCGGGCGCGGTCCACCCGAGGTGCCGCTGGTCAGGATCCGGCAGTGCAGGGCGTCGAGATCGTGCTCGCCGAGCAGCGGCAGGTCGGCCTCGGTCGTGCCCAAGTCGGGGTCATCGGTGATCGTCAGGGCCGGCCGGGCACGCTCCAGCTCGGCCTCGCGCTCGGACGCGGCCAGTCTTGAGTTGACCGGATAGGCGACCGCGCCGAGCTTCATCAGCGCCTGCAGGAGGACGACGTACTCGATCCCGGGCTTCAGGTCGATCGCAACGGTCGCCCCGCGGCGAGCGCCGCGAGCCGCCAACCGTCTCGCGGTGGCAGTGGCCTCGCGCTCGAGCTCGGCATAGGTGAGCTCGAGCCCGTCGGCGATCAGGGCAGAGCGGTCGGGGCAGGTCGCGGCCCTCTGCGAGAGCCAGTTGTCGAGCTTCATCTGCCGGGCCTCGCCATTACCACTGTGGCATTGTTGCGAGCCCGTGCCGAGCCCGCACAAGGATGCCCCGCCCGCCGAGGAGCTCTACGCGCCGATCGAGTGGCGCGGGGCGGGCGAGTACGCCGACATCGTCTACGAGCGCGGCGAGTCGATCGCGCGGATAACGATCGACCGGCCCGAAGTCCGCAACGCCTTCCGGCCCCAGACCCTGGCCGAGTTGCGCGATGCCTTCCGGGTCGCCCGCGACGACATCGATGTCGCCGCCGTCGTGCTCACCGGCGCCGGCACCGAGGCGTTTTGCTCCGGCGGCGACCAGCGGATCCGCGGTGACGACGGCTACATCGGCGACGACGAGGTCGCCGAGCAGGGTGTCGGGCGGCTCGACGCGGGGGATCTGCACGTGCAGATCCGCAGGTTGCCGAAGCCGGTGATCGCCGCCGTCGCCGGCTACGCGGTCGGCGGCGGGCAGATCCTGCAGCTCGTCTGCGACCTCTCGATCGCAGCCGACAACGCGCGCTTCGGGCAGACCGGCCCGCGGGTCGGCAGCTTCGACGGCGGCTTCGGCGCCGGGCTACTGGCACGCGCCGTCGGGGTCCGCAAGGCAAAGGAGATCTGGTTTCTGTGCCGGCTGTACCCGGCCGACGAGGCGCTCGAGATCGGCCTCGTCAACGCCGTCGTGCCGCTGGCGGAGCTCGAGCGCACCTACGTCGCCTGGGCGCGCGAGATCGCCTCGCTGTCACCGCTCTCGCTGCGGCTCTTGAAGTCGAGCTTCAACGCCGCCGAGGACGGGCTCACCGGGCTCCAGCAGCTCTCCCACGACGCGACCCTGCTCTTCTACATGACCGAGGAGGGCCAGGAGGGGCGCGACTCCTACAAGCAGCGGCGGCGCCCGGACTTCTCGAAGTTCCCGCACCGCCCTTGATCGCAGTCCCACAACCGTCCCGCCGCCCTCGGACGCGGTAGCGGAGGGGTGGCGGGCATGCGTTTATGGCTGATGGCCGCCCGGCCACGGACGCTGCCGGCCGCGATCGCCCCGGTGCTGGTGGGAACCGCGGCGGCGGTCGAGACATCGGACGAGCTCCACCTGGGTGCCTTCGTCGCCGCCCTGGTCGGCTCGATCTTCATCCAGATCGGCACCAACCTCGCCAACGACTACTCCGACGCCAGGCGCGGCGCCGACACCGCCGACCGGTTGGGGCCTGTGCGGGTGACCTCGTCGGGGCTGGTAGCACCCCGGCGGGTCCTCGATGCCACCTGGCTCGCATTCGCCGTCGCGGTCGTCGCGGGCATCTACCTGGCGACGGTCGCGGGACCGGTGATCCTCGCCGTCGGCGCGGCCTCGATCGCCGCCGGCGTCCTCTATACCGGCGGCCCTCGCCCATACGGCTACGCGGGCTTGGGCGAGCTGTTCGTCTTTCTTTTCTTCGGCCTGGTCGCCGTCAATGGCTCCTACTACGTGCAAGTCGAGCGGCTCGACTGGCTCCCGTTCGCGCTCTCGATCTCGATCGGGCTGCTGTCGACCGCGATCCTGGTCGTCAACAACATCCGCGACCTCGACACCGACCGGCGGGCAGGCAAGCGCACACTCGCGGTCCGGCTCGGCCGCGAGCGCACCCGAGCGCTCTACATGACGCTCGTCGGCGGCGCCTATCCGGTGCTTGCGGTGGGGCTGACGGCGGCCGACGCGCCCTTGCCGGCGCTGCTGGTGCTGCTCTCGGCCCCGCTGGCGATCGCCCCGACGCGAGCGGTGCTCGAGACCACCGACGGTCCCTCGCTCAACCACGCCCTGGCGCAGACGGGCACCCTGCTCGCCGCCTTCAGCCTCCTGCTCACGGCCGGTCTGCTGATCGCCGCCTGATGAAGATCACCGAGGTCGAGCTGATCCCGTTCGCGCTGCCGTTCGCGCGGCCGTACGTGACCGCGCGCGGGACACTCGAGCGCCGCGAGATGCTCCTCGTGCGGCTGAAGAGCGACGGGGAGCTCGAGGGAGTCGGCGAAGCGGTGCCGTTGTCGCTGCGTCGAGGCGCCGACCTGGGCGCGGTCGAGCGCGCGCTGCTGCGCGCCTCGCGCCGTTTTCGCCGCGCCGACCTCTCCGACTTCTCCGGCCCCGAGCCGCTGCGCGCCGCCGTGGACGCATTCATCCACGTCGCGGCCGGGCGCCGGCTGCCGGCGCCGGCGAAGGCGGCGCTGGAGATGGCGATCTTCGACCTCGCCGGGAAGGCGTCGGGCAAGCCGGTGTGGTCGCTGCTCGGCGCTGCCGAGGTCGTGCCGGTGCGCTGCAACGCGACCCTGATCGCCGGCGAGCCGGCAGAGGTCGCCGCCGATGCCCGGCGCTGGGCCGAGCGCGGGTTCACCGCCTTCAAGCTCAAGCTCGGCGCGGGCGACGACATCGCCCAGGTGCGCGCGGTTCGCGAGGCGCTCGGGCCGCAGGCGAGGATCCGCCTCGACGCGAACGGGGCCTGGAGTGTCGGCGAGGCGCGCGGCGTGCTGCGCATGGTCGAGCCGCTCGACGTGGAGCTGGTCGAGCAACCCGTCGCCGACCTGCGCGAGCTCGCCGCGGTGACCGGCGCGACCTCGATCCCGGTCGCCGCCGACGAGAGCGTCGAGCGCGGCAAGGATGCCCAGCGCGCCGCCGGCGCCGGCGCTTGTGACCTGGCAGCGGTGAAGCTGGCCAAGGTCGGCGGGATCGGAGAAGCGAACGGGATCTCCGAGCACCTGCCGATCTACCTCTCCAGCGCCCTCGACGGCCCGCTCGGGATCGCGGCGGCCGCGCATGCCGCCCAGGCCCTGAGGTTCACCGGCGCCGCAACCGGCCTCGCCCACGGCCTCGCGACGCAGCTCTTGTTCTCGGAGACGATCGCCGCGCGCGAGTCGAGCCTCGACGGCGACCTGCTCACTCCGCCCCCCGGCCCGGGGCTCGGGGTCGAGATCGACCAGAAGGAGCTGGAGAAGCGCCGGATCTAGCGCGCCCCACTAGCGTTTCCGGGCCCGTGGACCGGACGAACCGCAACACCGCGCTCGCCTCGGCGATGGTCGAAGAGCTGGCGCGCTGCGGGATGCGCGACGCGGTCCTCTCCCCGGGCTCGCGCTCGACGCCGCTGGCGCTTGCGCTCTGGCGCGAACCGGCGATCGAGACCCGGGTAATTGTCGACGAACGCTCGGCCGGTTTCTTTGCGCTCGGCGCGGCGCAGGCGACCGGGGTCCCGGTGGCCGTGCTCTGCACCTCCGGCACCGCCGCCGCCAACCTCCACCCCGCCGTCTGCGAGGCCGACGAGGCCGCGGTCCCGCTGCTGGTGCTGACCGCCGACCGCCCGCCCGAGCTGCGCGCGATCGGCGCCGGGCAGACGATCGACCAGCTGAAGCTATACGGCTCGGCGGTCCGCTGGTTCTCTGAGCTCGGTACCCACGAGGCCGACGATTCGGGGCTGTTGCACTTCCGTGCCGTCGCCTGTCGCGGCTTCGCCGCCGCCGCAGGAGATCCGCGACCCGGTCCGGTGCACCTGAACGTCTCCTGGCGCGACCCGCTCGGCCCCGAGGCTCGGCCCGCCGACGTCACCGCAAGCTCGGCTTCGGCGCTCGGGGGCAGAGGCGATCGCCCGCTCACCGAGGTCGCCGGCTCCGCGGCCGCGCCGCCCGCTGCCATCGGTGAGCTCGCGCGGCGGATCGCGGACCGCCCGCGGGGCCTGATCGTCGCCGGGCGCTACCCGGACCCGGCGCTGGCGGAGCCGCTCGCCGCTCTGGCCCGAGTCAGCGGCTACCCGATCCTCGCCGAGCCGACCTCGCAGCTGCGCTTCGGTCCCCACGACCGCGGCCTGGTGATCACCCAGTATGGAGCGATCGCCGCCGCTGCGCCGGAGGCGCTGGTGCCGGAGCTGGTCGTGCGCTTCGGCGACCTGCCGACGAGCAAGCCCCTGCGCCAGTGGCTCACCGCCCTGGAAGCGGAGCAGTGGGTGGTCGACGGCGGCTTCGGATGGCAGGAGCCGAGCCGGACCGCGGCGGCGCTGGTTCGAGCCCCGGAGCCCGCCTTTGCCGCCGACGTCGCCGGCTGGATCCCCGAGGGCAGCGCTGAGCGAACCTGGGCGGAGACCTGGCTCGCCGCCGAGGCCGCGGCGCTGGTCGCCGTCGAGGAGGAGCTCGGCCGACACCAGCGGCCCACCGAGCCAGGAGTGCACCTCGCCCTGGGCCGGCTTTATGCCGAGGGCGAGCTCGTCTACACCGCCTCGAGCATGCCGGTCCGCGATCAGGAGGCCTTTCTGGCCGGCGGCCCGGCAGCGGTGCGCTTCCTCTGCAACCGGGGCGCGAACGGGATCGACGGCCTCGTCTCCTCGGGAATCGGGGCTGCGGCGGCGAGCGAGCGGCCGAGCTGGATCGTCACCGGCGACCTCGGCCTCTTCCACGACATGAACGCGCTCGCCGCCCTGCGTCACACCGACGTCGCGGTGCGGATCGTCGTACTCAACAACGACGGGGGCGGGATCTTCGAGTTCCTGCCCCAGGCCGGCCAGATCGACCGCGCTGAATTCGAGGCGCTGCTGGGTACGCCACTCGGGCTCGACCTCGAGCGGGTGGCGGCGCTTTTCCGGCTTCCCTACGAACGGGTGACCGATCTCCCCCGGCTCGCCGAGGTGAGCGCGAAGACCGCGCTGATCGAGATCCCGATCGGTCGGAGCGCGAACGTCGAGCTGCACGAGCGCCTCGGAGCCGTCGCCGCGAAGGCGATCGCCGACGCCCTCGGCTGAGGCACGGTCGGAGGCCGATCGCGGCCCGGCCGCGCGACCGGGCCGCCTTGGTCGGCTACTTTCCCAACTGCCCGCGGATCGCACCCGCCTCGAACCCCGGCGTGCTGTGCACATTCACGTAGTACGCCGACGGGTCCTTGCGGATGTCCTTGATCAGGTCTCGGTCGACGCCCTCAACGCAGCCGCTGGCGGCGTCGGTGCCGGCGAACGAACCCTCGAACAACGGCACCACGATGTCCCCCGGCTCTCCCGGGGGTGCCTCGTGGATGTGAGCCGCGAACACCTGTCCGTCGACATCAGCCCAGCTGACGTCGAAGCAGACCCGGTTCTGTCCCTGATTGAGCCTCAGATCCGCCTCACCGGTTGCGTCCGCATCGCCCGGACCGGGCGCCTCCTCGGCCCCGGTCAGGGTGGTCGAGAGCGGCCGACCCCCGTTTCCCGCGGTCGCCACCCCCGCCACGACAAGCGCGACGGCAAGTCCGGCGATGAGCACTACGGAGGTTCTGCCCATACCTCCTCCTCTCCCGGGCGAGCCCGGTTCGATCGTTCACCTGGCACTACCCGATTCTGCGCGTCGGCTCACTTGACCGCGGCAGCCAGCCGCACCGGAGCCTAGCCCGCAAGCAGTGGCAGCAGCGCTTCGAGCTTGAGCTCGGTCTCGGCAAGCTCGGCGGCGGGATCGGAGTCGGCGACGATCCCGGCCCCGGCGTAGAGGTGCGCGGTGCGGTCGCGCAGCAGCGCCGAGCGCAGGGCGACGCAGAGCTCGCCGTCCTCGGCCGCGTCCATCCACCCCACCGGTCCCGCGTACCAGCCACGATCCATCTGCTCGAGCTCCTCGATCGCCGCCAGTGCCGGATCCACCGGCTCGCCGCCCACGGCCGGGGTCGGATGTAGCAGAGCGGCAAGCTCAACGGCCGAGAGCGGGTCGGTGAGCTGCGCATGCACCGCCGTCGCGAGGTGCTGGATGTTGGCGACCTTGACCAGGGCCGGCTCGGCCTCGGCCTCGACCCATACCGAGCGCGGCGCGAGCGCCCGCTCGATCCGGCGGGAGACGATCGCGTGCTCCGAGCGGTCCTTGGCGCTTCGCAGGAGCTGCTCCCCGAGGTGGTCGTCGACCGCCGGGTCGGCGCTGCGCCGGGTCGAGCCGGCGAGCGCGACCGTCGCCACGCCCGCGCCGCGACGCCGGACCAGCAGCTCCGGGCTGGCGCCGAGGAAGGCACCCTCGGGCGAGCCGGCGCAAAAGCAGAAGCAGGACGGAAACAGCTCGCGGAGGGCGCCGAACACGGCCGCCGAGTCGTGGGCGCCCGGGGCCTCGACCGCAACCTCGCGGCCTAGCACGACCTTCTCGAGGCCGCCGGCGCGGATCCGCTCGGTGGCCGCGGCGACCGTCTCCTCGTAGCGTCCGGGCGGGGTGACGCTGGTGATCCGGGCCTCGCCGCGCGGTGCCGGGTCGAGCAGCGGCAGGCCGCCCCCGCGCAGGGCGACAAGCCGTCGCGTCAATCGCGCGACGAGGCTCGCCGGATCGGCGCCGGCACCGGTCACCGCGCTCAAGGTCAGCCAGGTCTCGCCCCCGGTGCGCAGCAGCGAGAGCTCCGGCAACACCAGCAGCGCCGGGGGGAACGAGGACCACGGCGGCGAGGCGGCGCCGTCGGGGGCGAAGGCGAAGCCACCCGTCCATACCGGGCCGGCTCCGGCCGGCAGGCCGTCGGGCTCGGCCGCGAGCCGCCCACGGGTGATCGCGGTGCACTCGTGGACGAGGTCGGCGAAGCGCCCGGCGCCGCGCGAGATCGCCTCGTGCGCGGAGCCCAGACCCGCGAGAGCGAAGCCGTCGCGGTCGGGCTGCTCCCAGGCGAACCAGCGGTCGTCGGCCATCCGCGAAGCGAACACCGCGGCGCTTGGATCGTCGATCTCGACCCGGGTCGTCACGCTGACCAGGGCCCGGCTGCCCCGGGCGCGGTCGAGTAGGCGGTCGAGCGGGTCGAGAAGCCCGGCCGTCATTGGCGCCTTGGTCGTCCCCCTGGGCGAGGAAAGCGCCATCGGCGCGCGGCTAGTGCTCCGGGCGCGACTTGGTGATCGCGACCTCGCCCGTGCGCGCCATCTCGATCAGGCCGTGAGGGCGGACCATGCGCTCGAAGGAGTCGATCTTGTCCTGGGAGCCGGTGACCTCGACGGTCAGCGAGCGCCGCGAGACGTCGACGATCTTCGCCTCGTAGATGTCGGCGAACTGCATGATCTCGGCCCGGCTCTCGACCGCGGCCGAGACCCGGAACAGGGCCATCTCGCGGGCGACGGTCCCGTCCGGCTCCATGTCGCGGATCTTGATCACATTGACCAGCTTGTGAAGCTGCTTGGTCACCTGGTCGATCGGGTGCACGGCGCCGTCGAGCGTCAGCGTGATCCGGGAGACGTCGGGGTCCTCGGTCGGACCCACCGCGAGCGTGTCGATATTGAAGCCGCGGCGGCTGAACAGACCCGCGATCCGGGCGAGGACGCCGGGCTTGTTCTCGACCAGCAGCGAGAGGATGTGCTTGCGCCCGGTGAGCTGGCGGCTCGCCTCCAGGTCCTCCAGGCGGACGAGGTCTTGGGTTCCCGGCTCACCCATCATCCGACCATGTCCCGAGCCGCCGCCCCGGCCGGGATCATCGGGAAGCAGTTCTCGTCCTTGGTCACGTGGACGTCGAGCAGCACCGGGCCGTCGGTTTCGAGCGCAGTCTGCATCGACTCGCGCAGCTGCGACTTGTCGGTGCACTGCATCCCGGTCCAGCCGAACGCCTCGGCGAGCTTCGGCCAGTTCGGGCTCGGGCCCATCTCGACCGACTTGTAGCGCTCGTCCCAGAACAGCTCCTGCCATTGGCGGACCATGCCGAAGTGCCCGTTGTTCATCAGGAACACCTTGACCGGGATGTTGTGGAAGGCCGCGGTGGCGAACTCCTGGCAGACCATCACCAGGCTGCCGTCGCCGGCGAGGCAGACGACGGTGTCGTCGGGGCGGGCGACCTTGGCACCGATCGCCGCCGGGAGGCCGAAGCCCATCGTCCCTAGGCCTCCCGAGTTGAGCCACCGGCGGGGCTCGGTGAAGTGGTAGTACTGCGCCGCCCACATCTGGTGCTGACCGACGTCGGAGGTGATGATCGCGTCGCCGTCGGTGGCCTCATACATGGCCTCGACCATGAACTGAGGCTTGATCTCGGAATCGGGCGAGTCCTCGTAGCGCAGCGGATAGGTGGTCTGCCAGTCGCGGATCCGCTTCCACCACTCCTCGAGCCGGCTCGAGTCGGGGTTCAGTGCCCGGTACTCGCGGGTCATCTTCGGCAGCACGTCGGCGGCGTCGCCGACGATCGGGATGTGGGCCGGGACGTTCTTCGAGATCTCCGCCGGGTCGACGTCGATGTGGACGAACTTGGCCCGGGGCGCGAACTCCGACAGCTTGCCGGTGATCCGGTCGTCGAAGCGGGCGCCGACGCAGACGATCAGGTCAGCCTCGTCCATGGCGTAGTTGGCGGTCCGGGTGCCGTGCATGCCGAGCATCCCGAGCCACTGCTCGTGCGGAGCAGGGAAGGCGCCGAGGCCCATCACCGTTAGCGTCACCGGGAGCCTGTCGGAGGAGCAGAACTCGCGAAACTCCTCCGAGGCGTCGGCGTTGACGATCCCGCCACCGCCGTAGATCACCGGTCGGCGGGCGTTCGCGAGCGCCTTCGCCGCGATCCGGATCTGCTTGATGTTGCCCTCGGTCGGCGGCTTGTAGCCGGGCAGCTCGGGTGTCCCCTCGATCGGCGTGTAGTCGATCTCGGCCCGGGAGAGGTCCTGGGGCACGTCGACCAGCACCGGCCCGGGGCGCCCGGTGGAGGCGATGTGAAACGCCTCGTGGATGTAGTCGGGGATCTGGCGCGGGTCGGTGACCAGCAGCGAGTGCTTGACCACCGGCAGGGTGATCCCGGTGACGTCGGCCTCCTGGAAGCCGTCGGTGCCGATCAGGTCGGTGCGCACCTGGCCGGTGACGAACACGGTCGGGACCGAATCCATCATCGCGTCGGCGATCGGCGTCACCAGGTTCGTCGCCCCCGGTCCCGAGGTCGCCATCGCCACCCCGACGCGCCCGCTCGCCTTGGCGTAGCCCTCGGCTGCATGTCCGGCGCACTGCTCGTGACGGGCCTGGATGTGGACCAGGTCGGCGTCGTAGAGGGCGTCGTAGGTGGGCAGGTTGGCGCCGCCGGGGATGCCGAAGACGTGCTCGACCCCCTCGGCCTTCAATGCCTCACAGAGTGCGTCGGCCGCGCGCATGGGCAAGGATTGTAGGGCCGAGACACAAGGTGTCTCGGCAGCGGCGCGTCGGGCGGGGCAAAGCCGGCCACAGGCGGCCCCGGTAGCCGCGGCCCCCGCCCGGCCCAAGGCGGATCTTCCCCGCTCCCAAGCGGGGTTGCGGGCTCAGCCCGCGGGCAGCACGAGTGCGAACAGTTGCTCGAGCATCGCCCGCAGCCGGGCCACGTCCAGATCGCCGGCGAGCCCGCGGGAGAGCTCGTGAATGACGATCCCGTCGATGCCGGCGATAACCACCGGCGCCAGGCGCTCGGGATCGGTGGCCCCGCCCGCGGCCAGCGTCATCGTCGCCAGGTCGGCGAGCGCGTCCTGCCAGTGAGCCGCGGGCTCGCGCAGCTCCGGCCGCCGCGCCGCCTCGAGGTAGACCTCGAACTTGGCCAGCATCGCCCGGGCGGAGTCCGCGTCGGGAAACAGGACCTCGGCCAGCGCCGTCGCCGACTCGCCGGGCGAGCTCAGGCCCTCGCCGAGCTGTGCGGCCCGCTCGCCGAGCCTGCGGATCTCGTCCTCGACCATCAGCGCCAGCGCCTCGCCCAGCAGCTCCTCCTTGGAGCGGAAGTAGTACGTCGTCGCCGCCAGCGGCACCTCCGCCTCGCGCGCCACGGCGCGGTGGGTGACGCCGGCGAGGCCGCCGCGGACGAGGAGCCTCACCGTCGCCTCGAGGATGCTCCCGCGGCGCGCCGGACCGTGGGCGGGACGCGGGGCGATGTCGGTCGCCGAGGTGGTGCTCACGGCGTGCCCGCCTCGGTCGCGGCGGGCAACTCGCCGACCAGCTCACCCGGCCTCCAGCGGGTGCGGGGCAGGATCGCGCGCTCGATCACCCGGCCGCGGTGGCGCTCGATGATCCCGAGCAGCGAGCGCACCAGCTCTTCACCCAGATGGTGCGGCTGGAGCCCGAGCGCGCGCAGCTTGGTGTTGGTGGCGTTGTAGTAGTGCTGCTCGGCCTCGATCCGGGGGTTCGGGAACCGCCTCACCTCGACCTCGAGCCCGAGCTCGGCCGCAGCACGCTTCACCAGCTCCGCGAGCTTGGCGACCGAGAACTGCTCCGTGAACTGGTTGAAGACGCGGTACTCGCCCAGCTCGGCCGGGTTGTCGACCGCGAGCTCGACGCACTGGAGCGTGTCGCGGATGTTGAGGAAGCCGCGCGTCTGGCCGCCCTCGCCGTAGACGGTGAGCGGGTGGCCGATCACGGCCTGAACGCAGAAGCGGTTGAGCACGGTGCCGAAGTACTCGTCGTAGTCGAAGCGGGTGATCAGACGCTCGTCGGCCGCCGACTCGTCGGTCTCGACCCCGTAGACGACGCCCTGGTTGAGGTCGGTCGAGCGCAGGCCCCAGATCCGGCAGGCGAAATGGATGTTGTGCGAGTCGTGGACCTTGGAGAGGTGGTAGAGCGAGCCCGGCAGCTTCGGGAACGGCAGGGTGTCGGAGCGCCCGTTGTGCTCGATCTCGATGAACCCCTCCTCGATGTCGATGTCGGGGGTGCCGTATTCACCCATGGTGCCGAGCTTGACCAGGTGGCAGTCGGGGACCCGGTCACGGATCGCGAACAGCAGGTTGAGGGTGCCGATCACGTTCGTGTACTGGGTCTCGACCGCGGCCTCGCGCGACTTCATCGAATAGGGCGCCGAGGGTTGCTCGCCGTAGTGGACGATCGCCTCGGGCAGCGTCTCCGCGATCACCGAGTCGAGGAACGAGAAGTCCTCGATCGAGCCCACGTAGGGGTGGATCTCGCGGCCCGACACCTCGCGCCACGCCTGCAGCCGGTCGGCGAGCGATCCGATCGGGGTCAGCGAGTCGGTCGAGTGCTGTACGTGCCAGCGGCGACGGGAGAAGTTGTCGACGACGGCGACCTCGTGTCCGCGAGCGGAGAGCCGCATCGCGGTCGGCCACCCCAGGTACCCGTCACCGCCCAGGATCAGGATCCGCATGATCGCGCGAGGGTAGCGGAGAAACTGGACCCGTTCTTCGACAACTTCGGTTTCCCCAGCCTCCAGCGGACCCGGACCTCCGGACCGTCCGCCCTATCCTCGACGCCCCCCATGACCACGCCGGCGGACATCCTGCCTCCGGAGCTGACCGCGATCCGCGCCGCGGGGCTCGCGATCGCGATCGCGATCGCCGCGTTCGCGATCTGGCGCCGGCGCGAGCTCCGCAACGCCGACGTGCTCATCCTGCTCCTGGTCGCATTCGGGCTCGCGATCGTCGCCGCGACCGAGATCCCCGACGAGCTGTTGGAGGCGTTCTCGTTCGAGCGCGAGAACGGCACCCGGATCGTCGGGGTGGCGATCTTCGCGATCCTGATCCTCTTTTTGCTGACGCTGCGGGCGCTCGCCCAGAGCTCGCGGGTATCGCAGCAGCTCGGCGGCGCGCTCGAGGGCCTCGCCTGGGAGGAGTTCCGCGCGGCCGGCCATCCGGAGCGCTTCCGCGACCGGATCGCGATCCTGATCCCGGCCTACAACGAGGCGGACAACGTCGGCAGCGTGCTCGAGCGGCTCCCGGGCGAGGTCTGCGGCGCACCGACCGCGGTGCTCGTCGTCGACGACGGCTCGCGCGACGGCACCGGCGAGGCCGCCCGCGCGCACGGGGCGATCGTCGCCCGTCACGCGGTCAACCGGGGCGGCGGGGCCGCGCTTCGCACCGGCTACCGCCTGCTCTCCGAATCGGGTGCGCGGATCGTGGTCACGATCGACGCCGACGGCCAGCATCTGCCCGAGGAGATGCCGCGGTTGGTGCAGCCGGTGCTGGACGGCGAGGTCGCGGTCTCCCACGGCTCCCGGGTCTTGGGCGAGGCGGAGCGCAACCATCCCGCCCGCGAGGCCGGGATCGTGTTCTTCAACCGGGTCGTCTCGTTGATCACCCGCACCCACGTCACCGACTGCTCGAACGGCTATCGCGCCGTGCGCGCAGACGTCCTGCCCACCCTCGCGCTGCGCCAGGAGCAGTTCCATACCTCCGAGTTCCTGATCGAGGCGATCAAGCGCGGGATTCCCGCCAAGGAGGTACCGGTGACCGTCGTCGGCCGGATCTCGGGCCACTCGAAGAAGCCGGCGGTGGTCCGCTACGGGATGGGGTTCGCGAACGCGATCGTCAGGACTTGGCTGCGCTGAGAAGCGGGCACCCCGGGTTTCGTTTCGCAAATGCGAAACGAAACCCCATGCGGGTGCTAAGCCCGGCCGCGGCCCGGCCGGACGTCGGATGGGTCGGGGAGGTAGAGATCCTCGCCGCAGCGCCGGCACACCTGCACGTAGAGCTTCTGCACCGTCCCACAGCGCGGGCAGCGGCGTTCCGGCTCGTCCTTCTCGAACCGAAAGCAGAAGACGGCGATCAGGCCGAACACCAACAACACGCCGCCGACCACGAACCAGATGAAGAACGAGCTCCCCTTCGAGCGACCGATGATCCCGGTCGCAAGGGCGAAGCTGAGCGCGACCAAAATGTAGGCGCCGCCGGTCACGGGTCAATTGTGGCGGGCGGGGCTCAGTCGAGCGGGCGATGGGTGCCGCCGCGAGCGTAGACCTCGGCTCGCAGCGGGCGCGGATGGCCGATCGAGCCGACCTCGGCGACGTCGCGGCGAAACGGCAACCCGACCGTCCAGTCGACCACCGCGCGAATCTTGCGCGCCGCGCCCGGGATCTGACTCATGTGATAGGTCCGGGCCATCCACCAGGCGATGAAGCCGCGAAACGAGGCCGGGCCGAGCTTGCCAACCGCCTTGTAGCGGCCGAGGTTCACGAAGGCGGCCCGGGCGCGGTAGCCGAACCGCCGGGGCCTGGTGGCGACGCCGAGCTCGGCGGCGATGTTGTGCGCCACGGCCGGGCCCTGGCGAACGGCGTGCTGCGCGGTCGGCGGGCACGGGCCGCGACCGTCCTTGCCCGGGTCCGGGACCGCGGCGCAGTCGCCGATCGCCCAGACCCCGCTCAGGCCGTCGACCCGCATGTACTCGTCGACCCTCACCTTGCCGCGCTCGTCGAGCGGCAACGCCAGCGAGGCGAGGCTGGGATGCGGCGCGACCCCGGCGGTCCAGACGATCGTCCGGGTCGGGATCCGCTCCCCCGTCGAGAGCAGGGCGGAGTCGGCCCCGGCCTCGTCCAGTCGGGTGCCGAGCCGGACATCGATCCCGCGCCCGCGGAGCTCGCGTAGCGCGTACCCGGCGAGGTCGGGCGGTACCTCGGGCAGCACCCGGTCCATCGCCTCGACCAGGATCCA
This sequence comes from Solirubrobacterales bacterium, assembly GCA_021155855.1. Lineage (GTDB taxonomy): Bacteria > Actinomycetota > Thermoleophilia > Solirubrobacterales > 70-9 > WHSW01. The sequence goes on along the minus strand of JAJNAZ010000026.1, from coordinate 15,003 downwards.
CCGCATCCCGCGCAGGCGCGCCCGCGGGTAGCGGTCCATCGCGTCGGCGGCGAAGTCCTGCAGCTCGGCCAGCGCCTCGAGCCCGGAGTAGCCGCCGCCGACGAAGACGTAGGTGAGCAGCTCGCGCTGGCGCTCGGGATCCTCGGTCGCGTTTGCCTGTTCGAGGGTCTCGATCACGTGATTGCGAAGCCAGATCGCGTCGGCGAGGCTCTTGAAGCCGATCGCGTGCTCGTGCAGCCCGGGCACCGGCAGCGAGCGCGAGACCGAGCCCACCGCGACCAGAAACTGGTCGTAGGCGAGCTCTTCGACCTCGTCCTCGTGGGTCTGCACGGTCACGGTTCGGCGCTCGGGGTCGTGCCCGCAAACGGCGCCGAGGCGAAGATTCGTGCGCTTGAGGATGTCGCGCAGCGGCGTGACCACGTGCCGGGGCTCCAAGGTCCCGGCCGCTGCCTCGGGCAGGAACGGCGTGTAGAGGAGGAAGTTGACGTCGTTGACGAGCAGCAGCCGCGCCGACTGCTTCGGCATCAGCCGCTCGAGGCGCCGCGCCGCCGAGGCCCCGGCGAATCCCCCGCCGGCGATAACGACGTTCCAGGCCATACCCGGATTATGGCACCGCTTGTAACGGCTTGTTACAAAGCGTCAACCGCTACGAGCGAAGCGCCTCGACCGGCCGCCCGAGCATGCCCGCATCCGGTCACCCGAGCCCGAGCCGCTCCCGGATCAGGCGGGTCACCTCGCCGCCGTCGGCGCGGCCCTTGGTCTCGCGCATGACGAAGCCGACCAGAGGTCCGATCGCCTTCATGTTGCCGTCGCGCACGCGTGCGGCCGCCTCGGGGTCGGACTCGACCGCCCGGGCAACGATCGCCTCCAGCTCGCCGGAGTCGTCGAGCTGGCCGAGCCCCTCGCGCTCGACGATCCGCGTCGGGTCACCGCCCTCGGCGACCAGTGTCGCGAGCACCCGGCGGGCGGCGCCGGTCGAGATCTCCTTGCGCTCGACCATGCCCGCGAGCTTCGCCAGCGCATCGGGGGAGACTCGCGACGAGGCCGGGTCGGCGTCGTCGGCCTTCGCCTCGCGCAGGGAGGCGACGAGCTCGCCGGTGACCCAGTTGGCGATCACCTTCGGTGTCGTGCCGTCGGCGGCGGCCAACGCCGCCTCGAAGTAGGCGCCGAGGTCGGCATCGAAGGCGAGTTGGGTCGCCTGCTTGTCGGCGAGCTCGAGCTCGGCCAGATAGCGCTCACGCCGCGACGCCGGCAACTCGGGCAGTGACTCGCGGGCCTCGCTGAGCATCGCCTCGGTCGGCGCCAGTGGCACCAGGTCCGGCTCAGGGAAGTAGCGGTAATCGTGCGCGTACTCCTTCGAGCGCAGCGGGGTGAGCTCGCCGCTGCGGGGGTCGAAATGAAGCGTCTCCTGCTCCACCTGCTCCTCCGCGTCGAGCAGCGCGGCCTGACGCTCGAGCTCGGCGTTGATCCCCCGCTCGAGGAAGCGGAAGCTGTTCATGTTCTTGAGCTCCGCCTTGACGCCGAGCGCGTCGGCGCCGACCGGCCGCAACGAGACGTTGGCGTCGCAGCGCAGGCTGCCCTCCTCCATGTTCACGTCGGAGACCCCAATCTGCTTGATCGTCGTCCGCAGCAGCTGCAGCCACTCGCGGGCGGTAGCGGGATCGTCCAGGTCGGGCTCGGTGACGATCTCGACCAGCGGGGTGCCGCCGCGATTGAAGTCGACCAGTGACGAGCCCGATCCGTGGATCCGGCCCGATGCCGACACGTGGACGAGCTTCGCGGCGTCCTCCTCGAGGTGGACGCGATGGATCCGCACGTCGCCGAGCCGGCCGGCGGTCGCCAGCGGGATGTCGTACTGGCTGATCTGGTACGCCTTCGGGTTGTCGGGATAGAAGTAGTTCTTGCGGTGGAAGATCGAGCGCGGCGCGATCTCGCAGTCGAGCGCCAGCGCGATCTGGAGCGCGTAGCGGACCGCCTGCTCGTTGGTGACCGGCAGCGAGCCGGGGTGCGCGAGGCAGATCGGGCAGGTGTGGAGGTTGGGTTGCTCGCCGAAGGAGAGCTCGCAGCCGCAGAACATCTTCGTGCGGGTGGAGAGCTGGACGTGGATCTCGAGCCCGATCACCGGCTCGTAACGCTGGCGCCAGCCGTTCTCGGTCGTCATCCGTACCCCAGTTCATGCAGCTGTTCCTCGTCCATGCCGAGGTAGTGCCCGACCTCATGCAGGACGGTCTTGCGGACCTCCCCGGGGTTCGGGTTCGCGTCGCGGAATACGACAATCCGCTGCAGGCCGCCGACCGGGTCGTAGATCCCCATCAGCCCCTCGGGGTGAGACTCCTCGACGATCACCGCGACCTCGCCGAGCTCCTCGTGCACCCAAACCGGCAGCGAGTCGAGCGCCGCGAGGGCGGCGTCGCGAGTCTCCTCCGCCGACATCACGCCGGCCGCTCCTGAAAGTCGATCGCGAGCTCGAGCGCGTGGGCCGCGTCGAGCAATCTCGACTCGGCGAACGCGGGCGCCGCGAGCTGCAGCCCGACCGGCAGCGGCGTTCCTCCCCCGGGAGGCTCGGCAAGGCCCGCGGGAATCGAGATCGCCGGGATCCCCGCCAGTGACATCGGCACCGTGAAGTAGTCGGAGAGGTACATCGCCAGTGGATCCGCGGTCCGCGCTCCGAGCTCGAAGGCGACCGAGGGCGAGGTCGGGGTGACGACCAGGTCGCAGCGCTCGAACGCGCGCTCGAAGTCGCGGGCGATCAGCGTTCGCACCTTCTGGGCGCTGCCGTAGTAGGCCTCGTAGTAGCCGGAGGAGAGCGCGTAGGTGCCGAGCATGATCCGGCGCTTGACCTCGAGGCCGAAGCCCCGGGCGCGGGTTCGCTCGTACATCGCGACCAGGTCCGCCACCCCGTCGACCCGCAAGCCGTAGCGAACCCCGTCGTAGCGGGCGAGGTTCGCCGAGGCCTCGGCCGGGGCGAGCACGTAGTAGGCGGAGATCCCGTGCTCGGCATGGGGCAGCTCGATCTCCTCGATCGATCCCCCCAGCTGCTCGATCGTCGCCAGCGAGCGCTCGAAGGTCTCGGCGACACCGGGCTCGACCCCCTCGGCGTGATGGGAGAAATCACGCGCGACGCCGACGCGGAGTCCGCCGAGGTCCTCGCGCGAGGGCAGCTCCACCCCGCCGTCGATCCCGACCGAGGTCGAATCCAGAGGGTCGCGTCCCTCCATCGCCCGCAGCAGCAGCGCCGCGTCGGTGACGTCGCGGGTCAGCGGCCCGCACTGGTCGAGCGAGGAGGCGAAGGCGACCATGCCATAGCGCGAGATCGCCCCGTAGGTGGGCTTGAGGCCGACGATCCCGCAGAGCGAGGCGGGTTGGCGGATCGAGCCGCCGGTGTCGGTGCCGATCGCCCAGGGCGCCAGCCGCCCGGCGACGGCCGCCGCCGAGCCGCCCGAGGAGCCGCCGGGGACCCGGGCCCGGTCCCACGGGTTGAGTACCGGCCCGTAGGCGGAGTTCTCGTTCGAGGAGCCCATCGCGAACTCGTCCATGTTCGTCTTCCCCAGCACCCGTGCCCCGGCTTGGCTGAGCCGGCGCACGGCGGTCGCGGTGTACGGCGGGCGGTAACCCTCGAGGATGCGCGAGCCCGCGGTGGTCTTGATCCCCTCGGTGCAGAACAGGTCCTTGACCGCGACCGGCAGCCCGCGAAGCTGCTCGGATTCGTCGGCGGACGGCGGGGTCGGTCGCGTGCCGGGCTCGGCTCGCCACAGATAGGCATTGAGCTCCTCGGCGGCGGCCACCTCCGCGTAGGCGTCGAAGACCTCGTCGGCGGGGAGCTCCCCCTCGTCGATCCGGCGCAGCGCGCCGGCGGCGGTGAGCTCGAGCAGCTCGCTCGTCGTCGGGGAGGCCACCCGCTAGGCCTGCGGGGAGGGGACGCGAAAGGCGCCGTCGTCTCGGTCGGGCGCCTGCTCAAGCGCGCGTTCGCGGGGCAGGCTTTCCCACGGCACGTCCGCACGGAGGACGTTTTCGAGCGCGACCACATGCGAGGTCGGGTCGACACCGTCGAGATCGAGGGCGGAGATCCGGTCGAGGTGCTCGAGGATTCCCGAGAGCTCCTCGGACATCCGCTCGAGCTCCGCCTCGGAGAGCTCCAGACGCGCCAAGCGCGCCACGTGCAGGACCTGCTCGCGGTCGATCATGGTTCCGATTCTAGGACTCGCCCCCGGGTTCGGCGCGCGGGATAGGCGCTGCGATTAGGATGCCCCGCCGATGACGGGGGCAGCCGCAGAGCGATTCGTCGTCTTCAATCTCAGGTTGCTCGCCGCGAGCTTTGCGATCGTCGGCCTGCTGTTCTTGATCGCGCCCGACGGCACTCTGAGCGCGCTCGACGACTTCGGCGATTGGCTGCCGCTGGGCGACTTCGCGCCCGCGCCGGAGACCGCCGAGCAGCTCTGGCTCGCGCTCGGATTCGCCTACATGACGGTGATCACCGGGATCTGCCTCGTCGTCTCCACCGACATCGTCCGCTACCGGCCGCTGCTGCTGGTGCTCGCGGCAGGCAAGGCCGCCTCCTCGCTCACCGCGCTCGGCTTCTACCTCTTCGACGCGGACGTCTTCGCTTACCTGCTCAACTTCCTCGTCGACGGGTTATTGGTCGGCGTCGCCGTGCTGCTCTGGTCGATGGCCGGCCGCGTGGGCGATCCGGCTGCCGCGTTCTGAAGGCGCGCTCCGGGGCTCGGGGCCGCCGAGAAGCGCGTCCTCAGGGCCTTCGCCGCGGCGATGGCCCCGGGACTGGGGCCGCTCCCGCCCGGCGCCGGCCCCGAGCCCGCTCCCGAAGCGGTCGACCCGGTAACTCAGCTGGCGCCGCTGTTCGCCGCGCTCCCGCGATCGACCGTGACCCGGATCAAGCTCGGGCTGCGGGTGTTCGACTGGCTGCCGTTCCCGTGGCGGTTCTCGCGCTCGAGCCCCGAGGCCCGTCGCGAGTTCCTGCGCCGGGTCGAGGCCGATGGCTCGCCGAGCAGCCGCGACCTGCTCCTCTTTCTCAAGGTGCTATGCGGGATCGGCTACGGCAGCGACCGTCGCGTCCAGGCGGCGGTCGGCTTCGAGGCGACCTGCGCCGTAGAGGCCGAAGACGCGGCCGGGCGGCCGCCGACCCCGATGCGGCCGCCCCTCGGTGGACTCGAGCCGAGCGGCAGCGAGGAGGAGTGCGACTTCGTCGTCATCGGCTCGGGCGCCGGCGGGGCCGCGGTGGCGACCGTGCTCGCCGAGGCCGGGCTCGAGGTCGTCGTGCTCGAGGCCGGCCCGTACCTCGACCGGACCTCCTATCCGGAGGAGCCGATCGCGGCGATCACCTCGCTCTACCGCGACGCCGGCCTGACCGTCGCCATGGGCCGGCCCGCGGTGCCGACCCCGGTCGGCCGCGCGGTCGGCGGCACGACAGTGATCAACTCGGGCACCTGCTTTCGCACCCCCGAGCCGGTGCTGGAGCGCTGGGCCACGGAGCACGGGATCGAGTGGGCGCGAGCGCTCGAGCGGGACTTCGCCGAGATCGAGGAGATGCTCGACGTGAGACCCGTCGACCCCGAACGCATGGGTCGCAACGGCCAGTTGCTGCGCGAGGGCGCCGCGGCGCTCGGCGTCGAGCACGCGCCGCTTCGGCGCAACGCCGGGGCGTGTGTGCAGTGCAGCTCCTGCCCGAACGGGTGCCGGCTCGACGCGAAGCGGGCGATGCACGTCTCCTACCTGCCGCGCGCGGTAGCCGCCGGCGCCCGGCTGCGTGCCGGGGTGGAGGCGCGTCGGATCGCATTCGAGCGGGGGCGCGCGGTCGGGGTCCAGTGCCACGCGGGCGTCGCCGACCAGAGCGCCGGTGGGCGGCGCCCCTTCAGCGTCCGCGCACGTCGCGGCGTCGTCCTCGCCGGCGGTGCGTTCGGCACGCCCGAGCTGCTCCTGCGCTCGGGCTTTCGCTCCCCGAGCGGCGAGCTGGGGCACAACCTGCGCATCCATCCCGCCTGCTGGGTGGGGGCCCGCTTCGCCGAGGAGGTCCGCGGCTGGGAGGGCATCATGCAGAGCTACGCGGTCAGCGAGTGGGAGGCGCAGGGAGTGCTGCTCGAGGCGACCTTCACTCCGCTCGCCTTCGGAGGCCAGTGGCTGCCCGGCACCGGGGCCGAGCACCAGCAGCGCCTGCTCGCCTTCGACCATCTCGCCTCGACCGGGGTCCACCTCTCCGACCGCTCCTCCGGCCGCGTCGGGCTTGCCGGCGACGGATCGCTGCGGATCACCTACCAGCTCACGCGCGACGACTCCCGCAGGCTCGTGTTCGGCATCGCGCGGGCGGCGGAGCTCTACTACGCCGCGGGGGCGCGGGAGGTCTATCCGCAGGTCTCGGGCATCGCGACCTTGCCGCGCTCGCGGATCGCCGAGCTCGAGGCGGCTCCCCCGCCCCGCCGGGCGCTGCGGCTGGAGGCCTTCCACCCGATGGGCACGGCGCGCATGGACGCCGACCCGCGGCGGGGGGTGACCGACACCGACGGCGCCGTTCACGGCGCCGCGGGCCTCTACGTCGCCGACGGCAGCCTGCTGCCGAGCTCGCTCGGGGTCAACCCGATGATCACGATCATCGCGATCGCCTCACGGGTGGCGGGCCAGATCGCGGCCGCAACCGCCTGAGCGCTGAGCGGTCAACCCGCACCCGACGCGCGCAGCGCGCCTCGACTGCCCTCGGGGTCCGCGTACCAGCTGCGGGCCTCCCGGTCCGGTGCGAGATGATCGACGGCCGCCCCATGGGGCGGCCGTCGCGTTCACCTCTCCTCCCGAGCTCCCCGCTCGGGTTACATGTTTCAGGCCGCCGGCCCCCGCGACGTCGGCGGCGGGGGTGGCGGCGGCTCCCCTTCGCCTCGCGCCCGGTCGGCCTCACGGCCGAACGATGTGCCCTCCTCCTGCATCGCCCGCCAGCCGCCGTAAGCAATGCCGGCTGCCGCGATCAGACCGAGGAAGGCCCCGACTTGGACGCTCGTTTCAATCTCGAAGTCGACGCCGGCAAACTCGCCCCCTAGGTCCGGGGTCGCGATGATGCGAAACAGGATCAGTAGCGTCGAAAGAATCCCCAGCCCGGCAGTCACGGCGCTCGCCGCCACGGGAAGAGCGACCGTCTGCGCCATCGCTGTGGCAATCGCCAGACCGATGGCAACCACGATGGTGACGAACAGAATGATGTCGATGAATCCGTAGGACTCCCAGGCATTGAGGCCTCCGGTTCCGGCAGGCGCATCCTCGAGCCCGTACCAGCTGAAGGCGAACATGATGATCAGGAGCGCGACCGCGGATATGGCGGCGATCAGCTCCCCGGTCCTCAACCTGTCTGGATCCATCAGAGTCTCCCTCTGGAGCTGGGGGGCGGTGGTCGGCGGCAGCCTATACGGCTACAGCGGACGCTCTGAGGCCGCTTGCAGGGTGTTTGCCAGCAGCATCGCGATCGTCATCGGCCCTACGCCCCCCGGGACCGGGGTGATCGCATCGGCGACCTCGCTCGCGGGCTCGAAGTCGACGTCGCCGACGAGGCCGTCGTCGGTGCGGTTCGTGCCCACGTCGATCACCGTCGCCCCCGGCTTGATCATCTCCGCCCCCACCAGTCGCGGCGAGCCGACGGCGGCGACGAGGATGTCCGCGCGCGAGCAGACCGCGGTCAGGTCGCGGGTGTGCGAATGACAGACGGTCACCGTCGCGTCGGCGCCCAATAGCAGTGCGGCGAGGGGCCTGCCCACGAGGATCGAACGGCCGAGCACGACCGCCTCGGCGCCGTCGATCTCCGTCCCGGCGTGACGAAGGAGCTCGAGCACCCCCCGAGGGGTGCAGGGAACGAGCCCCGGGCGACCCTGCGCGAGCAACCCGGCGTTGGCGGCGGTGAGCCCGTCGACGTCCTTGGCGGGGTCGATCGCGGCGATCACCGCGTCCTGGTCGATCTGCTCTGGCAGGGGCAGCTGGACCAGGATCCCGTCGACGGTCTCGTCGTCGTTGAGCGAGGCGATCAGCTCGAGCAGCTCGTCCTGCGGCGTCGCCGTGCCGAGGCCGTGGTGGATGGAGCGCATCCCCACCTCCTCGGTCTGTCGGCGCTTGCTGGCGACGTAGACCTGCGAGGCGGGATCGTCGCCGACGAGCACCGTGGCCAACCCCGGCACATCGCCGCCGCGTGCCTCGACGAACTCGCGCACACCCTCGGCCACCCGCTCCCGCACCCCCGCGGCCACCGCCGTGCCGTCGATCACCCGAGCGCTCAAGCGACCTTCTTCAACGGCGCATAGTCCGCCATCAGCTTTCGCTCCGCCCCATCCCCCGCGAACCGCACGACCACCACCGAGCCCGCCTCGACCGAGGTCACCACCCCCTCGCCGAAGCTGGCGTGGACGACGTCGTCGCCGACCGCATAGGGCACCGGCGGCGGCGCCGGCTGCTTCGGTGGCGGCGCCGCGAACCCGCCTGCGCGTCGCTCGCCGAAGCCGGTCGCGCGCCGGCGGGCGTCGCCACCACCCAGCGACCAGCCAGTGGGATCGGTGGCGACGTGGCGGTCGACCAGCTCCTCCGGCAGCTCGTCGAGGAAGCGCGAGGGCAGGTTCCAGCTCGCCGATCCGTGCAACGCCCGACGCCGCGCGAATGTCATCCAGAGCCGCTCGCGGGCCCTGGTGACGCCCACGTAGCAGAGCCGGCGCTCCTCCTCCAGGTTGCCCTCCTCGAGGGAGCGCGAGTGCGGGAACACGCCCTCCTCGCAGCCGATCACGAGGACGGCGTCGTATTCGAGCCCCTTGGCGTTGTGCAGCGACATCAGGGTTGCGAGACTCTCCTCGTCACGCAGGTTGTCCTGCTCGGAGATCAGCGAGATCTGGGCCAGGAACTCCTCCAACAGGCTGACCTCCGGCGCCTCAACGGCGGCGCGGCTCGGCTCCGCTTCGCTCCGCCTCACTTCAGGCGCCTCAACGGCGGCGCGGCTCGGCTCCGCTTCGCTCCGCCTCACTTCCGATTCGCCCTCGAGCTCGCGGTTGGCGTCGAACTCGCCCGCGACGCCGACCAGCTCCTCGAGGTTCTCGACCCGGCCCTCGGCCTCGATCGTGCGCTCGGCCTCCAACGCCTCGAGGTAGCCGGATTCGTGCAGAACCGCCTCCAGCAGCTCGGCCACCGGACCCCGGCGTTCGGCGCGACGGCGCAGGGCGGCCATCGTCTCGGCGAAGCGCCCGACCGACCTCAGCGCCGCCGAGCCGAGCCCCGGGATTCCCTGGTGATTGGCGAGCACCTCAGAGACGTCGATGCCGAGGGTGTTCGCGTGCGAGAGGATCCGCGCCTGGGTCCGCTGGCCGATTCCGCGTCGCGGGGAGTTGACGATTCGCGCGAAGGAGACGGCATCGGCCGGGTTGGCGAGCAACTGCAGATAGGCGACCGCGTCCTTTATCTCCGCCCGCTCGTAGAACTTCGTCCCGCCGATCACCTGGTAGGGAATCTCGAAGCGGACCAGGGTGTCCTCGAGCACCCGGCTCTGCGCGTTCATCCGGTAGAAGACCGCGATCCGGTCGCGCGGCGTCCCCTCCTCGACCAGTCGGGTGATCTCGGAGGCGACGTAGCGGGCCTCGGCGTGCTCGTCGTCGAGCTCGGCGACGACTATCCGCTCGCCGCGGGCGCCCGCGGTCCACAGGTGCTTGGCCTTCTGGCTCTCGTTATGTGCGATCAGCCCGTTGGCGGCGTCGAGGATCGTCTGCGTCGACCGGTAGTTCTGCTCCAGGAGCACCGTGGTCGCGTCCGAAAAGTCGCGCTCGAACTCGAGGATGTTGCGGATGTCCGCGCCGCGGAACGAGTAGACCGCCTGAAAATCGTCTCCGACCACGGTCAGATTCCGGTGCTCATCCGCCAGCAGCTGCAGCAGCCGGTACTGAGCCCGGTTGGTGTCCTGGTACTCGTCGACGAGCACCCAACGGAAGATCCGCCGGTACTTCTCGCGCACGTCGGCGAACAGCTCGAGCAGATTCACCGTCCGCACCAGCAGGTCGTCGAAGTCCATCGCGCTCGCCTCGACCATGCGGCGCTCGAACAGCGCGTAGACGTCGGCGACGGCCTCCTCGAACGACGATCCGGCGCCCCCGCCATAGTCGGCGGCGTCGGTGAGCTGGTTCTTCGCGCTCGAGATCTGGGCTCGGATGGCCCTCGGCGGATAGCGCTTCGGGTCGAGCTCGAGCTCCTCCATGCAGCGCTTGACCATCCGCAGCGAGTCGGCCTCGTCGTAGATCGTGAACGCCCGCTTATAGCCGAGCCGGGGAGCCTCGGCGCGCAGGATCCGGGCGCACGCCGAGTGGAAGGTCATCAGCCACATCGCCCGCGAGACCCCGCCGATCAGGCTCGCCACCCGCTCGCGCATCTCGCCCGCGGCCTTGTTCGTGAACGTGATCGCGAGCACCTCGCTCGGGCGGGCCTGTCCGGTGGCGAGCAGCCAGGCGATCCGGTAGGTGAGCACCCTGGTTTTGCCCGAGCCCGCCCCCGCCAGCACCAGCAGCGGGCCATCGCCGTGTGTGACCGCCTCGCGCTGGGCGGGGTTGAGGTCGGCGAGCAGGCGCTCGACCCGGTCGGCGCCGGGCGCGATCGGGGCGCCGTGGATGGCGTCGGTGCTCACGGGATCGAGGATAGTCCCGGGCGCGGCGGGCGCCGACCTGGGCTCAGGGGTCGACGTGGCCCTCAAACAGGGCGAACACGGCGCCCTGCGGGTCCTGCGCGACAGCGATCCTGCCCGACTGGATCGCCGTGGGCTCGAGCATGATCTGGCCGCCGAGCTGGCCGATCCGCGCCACGCTCGAGTCGAGGTCCGCGGCAGTGAAGTACACGAGCCAGGCGGGCGGCGCGCCGGGCCCCGCCTGCTCGAGCGGCATCATGCCGCCGTTCAGACGCTCACCGTTGAAGATGCCCCAGTACCGCTGCTCGCCGCCGGTCTCGGCCTCCGGGACCTCATCGAATCTCCAGCCGAAGAGCTCCGAATAGAAGCGCTCGGCGGCCTGCGGATCACCGGTGTTGAGCTGATTCAGCGTCACCGCCCCGGGGTCGTTGACCAGCTCGGCGCCGATGCTCTGGAGCGGCTGCCAGATCGCGAACACCGCCCCGGTCGGGTCCTGGAGCACCGCCATTCGCCCCGCCTCGAGAACGTCGAACGGCTCCGAGATCGCGGTCGCTCCGAGCTCCCGAGCGCGGCTCGCGGTCGCGTCGGCGTCTTCGACCGTGACGTATGAAAGCCATGCGGGCGGTCCGGGCTGTTCGGCGGACCGCTCATAGAGCGCGCAGACCGCCTTGCCGCCGATTCTCGCCATCGCGTACGGAGGGGCGTCGGGGACCGGCATGTCCTCGAACTCCCAGCCGAACAGCCCCCCGTAGAAGGATTTCGCCCCGGCGGAGTCGCTGGTCGCGATGTCGGTCCAGGAGAAGGTGCCGGGCGCGTAGCTCGTTCGCTCGCCCATCGAGGCGAACGATATCGCCGCCGGTAACCGCCGGGTCGCGGCCGGGCCGGCTCAGCCGCCGGTCGGCGACGGGCCCTGCTTCGCCCGCAGCTCCTTCACTTCGCCCGACGCCGTTCGCCCGTCGAGCTCGGCCAGTCGCCGCTCGAGCTGGCCGATCCGTTCCGAAAGCGCTTTGATCGCGTCGGCGATCGGGTCGGGCAGGTGGATCCAGTCGGCATCGGGCCCCTCCGGCCGTCTCCCCTCGACTCGAACCGGGTGGCCCGGGTTGCCGACCACGGTCGAGTTCGCGGGCACGTCCTCGATCACGACGGTGTTCGCACCCACCTTGGCCCCATGGCCGACGATCACCGGCCCGAGTAGCTTCGCCCCGGAGCCGATCGTGACGTCGTCTTCGATCGTCGGATGCCGCTTGCCGCGCGCGAACCCGGTGCCGCCGAGGGTGACGCCCTGATAAAGGGTGACGCGATCGCCGATCTCGGCTGTCTCGCCGATGACCACCCCGGAGCCGTGGTCGATGAAGAACTCGTTCCCGATCCTGGCCGCGGGATGGATCTCGACCCCGGTCACCGCACGGCTGGCGAAAGCGATCGATCGCGGGGCGAGCGGCAGGCCGGCCTCGTACAGGGCGTGGGCCACGCGATGGGAGAGCAACGCCTGGACCCCCGCCCAGCTGGAGAGGATCTCGAACGTGCCCACCCCGCGCGCAGCCGGGTCGCGGTCGCGGGCCGAGGCCACGTCGCAGCCGATCTCGCGCGCCACGCGCCGCAATGTCTCGAGCCCGAACATCACTGGTTGGTGACGAAGAATGGCAGCGAGATGTAGCGCTCGCCGCCGTCGGCCGCGATCGTGACGATCCGCTTACCCGCCATCTCCGGGCGCGCCGCGACCTCGAGCGCGGCCGTGAAGGCGGCGCCGGCCGAGATCCCGACCAACAGGCCCTCGCGCCGCCCCGCCTCCCTGACGGCCTCGAGGGCGGCCTCGTCGTCGACGGGGATCACCTCGTCGATCACCTCGCGATCGAGCACCTCGGGCACGAAGCCGGCCCCGATTCCCTGGATCTTGTGCGGTCCGGCGCCTCGACCGGAGAGCACCGCCGAGGCGGCGGGCTCGACCGCGACCACATGACAGCCCGGCCGCCGCTCCTTGATCACCTGACCGACGCCGGTGATCGTGCCGCCGGTGCCGACGCCGGCGACGAGCACGTCGACCTCGCCGTCGAGATCGCGCCAGATCTCCTCCGCCGTCGTCGTCCGATGGATCTCGGGATTGGCCGGGTTCGAGAACTGTTGCGGCATGAACGCGCTCCGCTCGGCGACGATCCGGTCAGCGAGCTCGATCGCCTCGCCCATGCCGCCCATTGAGGGCGTCTCATGGACCTCGGCGCCGTAGGCGCGCAGCAGCTTCGTCCGTTCGCGGCTCATCCCCTCCGGCAGCGTCAGCACGAGCTCGTAGCCGCGCGCAGCGCAGACCATCGCCAGCGCGATTCCGGTGTTGCCGCTGGTTGGCTCGACAATCGTTCCGCCCGGCTCGAGCGCGCCCTCGCGTTCGGCCGCATCGATCATCGCCACCCCGATCCGGTCCTTGACCGAGCCGCCCGGGTTCAGATACTCGAGCTTGGCGACGACCTTGGCCCCGAGCCCCCGGCCCATCCGGCGCAGCTGGACGAGCGGCGTCTGGCCGACAACCGCCGACGCCTCGACCCCGACGCGCTCCAGTCTTTGTCGCGTCGCCATGTGAGCCGCACGGTAACGGCAAGCCGCGCCGAGTTGTTCTCACACCGAGAGAACTCGTCGAGCCGGCCAGGCGGACTGGAGCGCTGGGACTCGGGCGCGGTTCCGCTGAGTCGAACGTGGCGGCCTAGGGAGGGGCCAGCCGTGCGTGGGCCGCGCACGGTCGCCCTCCCATCACAGACGAGTTAGTTGCTTTCCCTCGGCATGCGACGGCAGGGTTGAACACGTGCGGGCTGATTTGGGACCCTCGCCGACGATCATGTCGTTGAGACCGGAAAAGACGCAGATCGAGTTGGCGTGATCGGGTCCTGCGGTGGAAATACCCGATCCGGAATTCGGAACGTTCGGAGTGCCCGGAGGGCCAATAACCTCACCAGCGAGCAGCGGCGCCATCTTGGCATTCGCTCGGGGATACTGCGTAGGCGATGTCGCAGGAGAACATCGAGGTGGTGCGCCAGACCTGCGCCGCCTGGGAGCGAGGCGACTGGGCGGCGAGTGCGGAGTTCTTCGCTCCCGATCTCGAGGTGGTCTACAGCAGCAGCGCGTTCCCTGACGCAGGGACCTACCGCGGCGGACGCGTTGCGCTCGATGCGTGGAGACGCTGGCTCGAGGCGTGGGCGGAGTTCAGCATGGAATTCGAGGATGTGATCGATGCCGGCAAGGAAGTCGTCGCGCTCAATCACCTCCGAGGGCGCGGAAAGGAAAGCGGGGCGACAGTTGAGGCCGAGGTCGGGGTCATCTTCGACTGTGACCGGGGAATCATCAGGCGAATGGTCTTCTGCGACAGGCAGGCGGCGCTCGAAGCCGCCGGACTGTCGGAGTAGGCGATGTCGCAGGAGAACGTCGAGATCGTCCGCCGGGCGTTCGCCGCCCTTGACGACTACGCGACGGCGACGGAGGCGCTCTAAGAGGCCTTCCGGTTGATGTTGGTGGCACCCGACGCCGAGCTCGACCTTCTCCGCCATACACCCGGATGGGCCCATCCTCCGTGGGCTCGAATCCTGGCGCGGTTACCCGGGTTCGATGCCATGGGGTCGCTCGGTGAAGATCGAGCCCGAGCGGTTCTTCGACGTCGATGACGAACGCGTGCTGGTCTTCGTGTACGTCACGGCTGAGGGGGAAGGCAGCGGGGTTCCAGTCCGCGGTGCGGAACGCGTACGAGTTCACGATCCGCGACGAGGTGGTCGTGCGCTGGAACGTTTACGCAGACCGAACCTAGCCATTTCCGGGACCTATTACTAGATGTAGTACATGCCGCTCAGGGCCCCGATTACCGCTTAGTCAAGCGGTTTGGGTCGCTGGTGGGACAACAGCCGGGACAGTCGCGCCGACTGGGAGTCGGACGACCGGGCCGGAATAGCCGGCTGCCCGGCTGGTGATCGACACGATTGACAACCATGCGCCAGTTGGTGCGCCTTCAGGGCCTGAGTGACGCTTTTTGTCCATTGCGGGAGCGAGTCGATCGATAGCGAGGGCGCGCCGCTGGCGCTCGCTCTCACGCGAAAGCGAGAGCCGCATGTTCACACCGGTAAGTGGTCAACCACGGGGATAGAGTGTCCTCGGGCATGTCGCGCCGACCTCTGAGCCGCGGTGAAGTCGCCTTCGTTCTGGGCGTGCCAGCGGCGTGGGCGATCCTCCTCCTCTTCCATCCCGGCGGGGAGCCCGACACGATCTATCTGAATTTGCAAGACGTGGTGGATCGATTCCTCGTGGTCCACATCGGGATGCTGATCTTCATCCCGCTGTTTGCCGCTGCGGTCTATGTGCTCATGCGCGATGTTGAGGGGACTGCGGCGCGGGTCAGCCGGATT
>JAJNAZ010000048.1 GCA_021155855.1 Solirubrobacterales bacterium | reverse complement strand
AATAGCAGCGAGAAACCGGCGCCCATCGCGATCGCCCCCACCAGCGCCCCCGCGAGGCTCTCCGAGGCGGCGATCGTCAGCAGCCCTGCGCACTCGATCGATCCGGCGCCGACCGCACAGCGGATCGGGCCGTAGCGGTCGGGCAGCCACCCGCCGACGACCCGCGTCGCGACCACGGTGGCGGCGAAGGCGGCGAACACCGCCGCGCCGTGGCCGACCGCGCGCTCGTCTAGGTGGAGGACCACGAACGCCGCCATCGCCGCGTAGCCGACGATCGCGAGCGAGAGGCCGAGGCCGGGACGCAGCGCCTCGTGGGCGAGCAGCGAGCGCTCGTAGTCGAGGCCGGCGCGGGGCCGAAAGCGCTCCGGGATCCTGAGCGCGACCACGGCACCCAGCAGCGGCGCGAGCGCCGCGAACACCCACACCGCCTCGAAGCTCGCCGCCTGCAGGATCAGCTCGCCGATCGGTGGCCCGAGCGCCAGCCCGCCCCAGATCGCGAGTCCGTAGAGGCCGATGATCCGCCCGCGCCGCTCGGGTGGCGCGAGGTCGACGATCCACGCCGAGCCGGCCGTGTAGACGGCGCCCTCGCCGGCGCCCAGGAACAGCCGCGAGACGATCAGCCCCGGAACCCCAGCCGGGACGAACAAGAGCAATCCAGAGATCACGGTCGCCAGCGAGCCGAGGATCACCACCCGGCGCCGGCCGCGCCGGTCGGCGAGGTGGCCGGCGAGGGGACGGCAGGCGAGCCCGGTGATAGCGAAGGCGCCGGTGACGATCCCCACCTCGAGGTCGCCCCCGCCGAGCGGGCCCGTGACGTAGCGCGGCAGCACCGGCAGCGTCGCCCCCACCGAGAGCAGGCCGAGCCCGGTGACGACGAAGATGCCGGCGAATGCGATGCGAGCTGGGGTGAAGCGGGCTGCGAGCGCCGTCATGCCTGAATCAATACCTGGAACGACGTTTCCTACATGGTCGGCTTGGGTTCGAGGTCGCCGCGAGCGCCATCTTCCCGCGGGGCTGGCACCGACGCCGACACGTCGCACGCGCGAGCGGGTCCCGGTAGGAGGAGGCGCCGGCACCCCCGGAGGTAGGAGAATCGGGCCGCGGGCTCCAAACGGCCCGCGGCCCAACGATTCCGACAACACCGAGGAGGGCTGATGGAGGCCGCAACCGGCAAGGCACAGGAGCGACTGGAGGCCGAGCTCGGCGAGCTGCTCGAACGCGAGAGCTTCGAGCCGCCCGAGGATTTCGTCGCCGCGGCGCTGGTCGGCGACCAGTCCCTGCACGAGGAGGCCGCGCGCGACCCCAGCGCTTGGTGGGCGAAGCTTGCCTCCGAGCTCGATTGGTTCAGCGAGCCGACCGAAGTGCTCGACGACTCGAATCCGCCGTTCTTCAAGTGGTTCGCCGACGGCACCCTGAACGCCTCGGTCAACTGCCTCGACCGACACATCGCGGCCGGCAACGGCGACCGGGTCGCGTTCCACTGGCACGGGGAGGAGGGCGAGGAGCGCGAGATCACCTACGCCGACCTATTCCGCGACACCCAGCGGCTCGCCAATGTGCTCAAAGAGCGCGGGGTGGGAGCCGGCGACGTCGTCGGCATCTACCTGCCGATGATCCCCGAGGTCGCCGTCGCCATGCTTGCCTGCGCGCGGATCGGCGCCCCACACAACGTCGTCTTCGGCGGCTTCTCGCCCGAGGCGGTCAAGGATCGGATGGAGTTCTCGGAGGCGAAGGCGCTGATCACCACCGACGAGGCGCGCCGCAAGGGCAAGACCGCGCAGATCAAACCGGCCGTCGATGATTTCCTCGGTGAGGTCCCGTCGATAGAGACCGTGATCGTGGTCCGCAACACCGGCGCCGAGGTGCCGATGACCGACGGCCGCGACCTCTTTTACGACCTGGCGATCGAGGCGGCCGAGGCGGAGTGTGAGCCGGCGGAGCTCGAGGCCGAGCACCCACTCTACATCCTCTACACCTCCGGATCGACGGCGAAGCCGAAGGGGATCCTGCACACGACCGGCGGCTATCTCACCGGCGTGGCTTGGACGACCAGGCTCGTCTTCGACCTGAAGCCCGACTCCGACGTGTTCTGGTGCTCGGCCGACGTCGGCTGGGTCACCGGCCACTCCTACATCGTCTACGGGCCGCTGATGAACGGTGTCACCTCGGTGATGTACGAGGGCGCCCCCGACTACCCCGACAAGGACGTCTGGTGGGAGCTCTGCGAGCGCTACGGGGTGACCGTCTTCTACACCGCGCCGACCGCAATCCGGGCCTGCATGAAGTGGGGCGCCGAGTACCCGGCCCGCCACGATCTCTCGGCGCTGCGTCTGCTGGGCACGGTCGGCGAGCCGATCAACCCGAAGGCGTGGCTCTGGTACTGGAAGGTGATCGGGCGTGAGCGCTGCCCGATCGTCGATACCTGGTGGCAGACCGAGACCGGCCACATCATGATCACCACCCTCCCCGGTGCGCAGGCCACGAAGCCGGGCTCGGCGGGAACCCCCCTGCCCGGGATCGACGCCGCGGTGCTTGATCAACACGGCAACGAGGTGGAGGGCGGGCAGGGTCTGCTGGCGTTGCGCAAGCCGTGGCCCGGAATGCTGCGCACGCTCTACAAGGAGGACGATCGCTACGTCGAGACCTACTTCAAGAAGTTCGGGCCCGGGACCTACTTCGTCGGCGACGCCGCCCGACGCGACTCCGATCGCTACTTCTGGATCATCGGCCGGGTCGACGATGTGATCAACGTCTCGGGGCACCGGCTTTCGACCGCCGAGGTCGAGTCGGCGATCGTCTCGCACGCCAAGGTCGCCGAGTCGGCGGTGATCGGCCAAGCCGACGAGGACACGGGTCAGTCGATCTGCGCTTTCGTCACCCTCGAGGGCGATCTCGAGGGCACCGACGAGCTCGTCGCCGAGATCCGCGAGCGTGTGGCGCTGAGGATCGGCAAGCTCGCGCGCCCGAAGCGGGTCGTCTGGGCCGATGACCTGCCGAAGACGCGCTCGGGGAAGATCATGCGCCGGCTGCTGCGCGACATCGCCGAGGGCCGCGAGCTGGGCGACGTGACCACGCTGCGCGACCCACAGGTGGTCGAGGAGCTCGACGAGGTGGTCAAGCGACGCGCGAGCGAGGGCGAGGAGGAGTGAGCGCTCGGCGCTCGGGCGCGCCGGTCACCGCGAGCGCAGCTCGGCCCGCTTGATCTTCCCGCTGGTCGTCTTCGGCAGCTCATCGGCGAACTCGACGATCCGCGGATACTTGTAGGGCGCGGTCACCGACCTGACGTGCTCCTGGAGCTCCCGCGCGAGCTGCTCCGTCGGCTCGCCGCCGCGCAGGACGACGATCGCGCGCACCACGGCGCCCCGCTCCGGGTCCGCGGCCGGGACCGCCGCCGCCTCGGCGACCGCGGGGTGCGTCAGCAGCGCGGACTCGACCTCGAACGGTCCGATCCGATAGCCGGCTGAGACGATCAGGTCGTCGTTGCGCCCCTCGTACCACAGGTATCCGTCGGCATCCTCGCGGACCACGTCTCCGGTCGGCCACCAATCGCCCGCGAAGGGCTCGGCGTCCAGGTAGCGGTCGAAGAACGTCGGACAGCTCTCGACCCGCACCTGGAGCTCCCCGTCGACGATCCGCAGCTCGAATCCAGGTAGCGGACGCCCCATGGATCCGTCGCGAACCTCCTCGCCCTCGAGGTTGCCGGTCAGATGACCGGTCTCGGTCTGTCCGTAGCCGTCGCTGATCTCGAGCCCGGTCGCCTCGCGCCACGCCTCGATCACCTCCGGGTTGAGCGCCTCCCCGGCCGAGACCATGCGCCGCAGCGACGGCAGCGCCCGCAACCCGGTTCGCTTCGCCAGCACCCTGTACTCGGTCGGTGCCTGGCAGAGCACGTCGACCCGTTCGCGCTCGATCAGCTCGAGCCGCTCGGCGGCGTCGAAGCGCCCATCGACGAGCAACGCCGCCGCCCCGCACAGCCAGGGGGCGACGAAGACGTTTCGCGCCGACTTCGACCAGCCGGTGGCGGTAGTGCACCAGACCAGGTCGCCCTTGCGGGCCCCGAGCCAGCGCTCGGCCTGCGCGCGCTGCCCCGGCAGGTAGCGCTGGGAATGAAGCGCCGGGCGCGGCTCGCCGGTGGTGCCCGAGGTGAACACGATCAGCGCCGGATCGGTCGGCGCGAGGTCGGCGACGGCGGCCGGGGGCTCCTGGGGCGTGTCCTCGTCGAGGGCGGCGGCGACGTCGGCGAGGGTCATATACGGGATCGCGTCGGGGAGCTCGCCGAGCAGGTCCTCGTCGCCGATGCACAGCACCGGGTTCGCCGCCCTGGCACGCAGCTCGAGGTCCCGGCGACGAAGTTGCGTATTGCACGGCAGCACCACGGCGCCCATCCGCCAGCAGGCCAGCATTGCCAGCACCCACTCGAGTCGGTTGCCGACCAACGTCATGACCACGTCGCCGCGACGCACGCCGCGGGCGGCGAGCGCGCCAGAGAGCCCGGCCGACATCGCGATCAGCTCGCCGAAGTGCCAGACGCGACGCTCGCCGTCGCGCGAGATCGCGAGCAGCGCCGGCGTCGACGCCGCGAAGCGCTCGAGCACGTCCTGGATGAAGTTCACGGGCGCAGCAGTCTGCCGCACCGCGAACCGACTAGCAGCTCTCGGAACGCAGGGTCGCCTCGAGGCGTCCGGTCGTGCGCGCGGCGCGGGCCTCCATCTCGAGCGTCGCCTTGTCGCACGCCTGAGCGGCGAATGCGAGCACCTCGCGCTTGCGGGCGCTGAGCCCGAGCTTCACCTTCGCGCGGCCGTCGCGCAGCCCCTTCGACTCGGGGCCGAGCTTGAAGGTGAAGTCGTCGGGAAAGCCGTCGACAACCAGGATGGCCTTGACGCGCACCTCGTCGCCGCGCTTCGAGCGCACCTCGACCTTGACCGCGCCCTTGAGCAGCGCCTCCTCCTGGCTGGCGGTGAGCAGCTCGAGCTTCGGCTTCGGCTTCGGCTTCGGCGTGTCGTCGGGCTTCGCCCAGGCTGCCCCGGACGCCGTCGCGGCGGCGAGCACGAGGGCCGCCGCGGCGATCCTTCGCAGCCACGGGTCGTTGCGGGGAAGGCTCATCGGGTCCATTCAGGAGCGCCGCAGCTCGGTGCCGTCGTAGAGCTTCTTCACCACCACGCCCCCCGCCGGCACCTCCTCGAGGCAGAGCTCGCAGAGTACGCATTCGTCGAGGTTCTCGGCCACGGTCACGACCTTGCCGTCGGCGGCGCGGAAGATGTCGACCGGGCAGACCTCCTCCAGCCTCCGCGCCAGCTCGGGGTCGTTTGCCACCTCGTCGGAGACGTAGACGTCGATGAAGACTCCATCGAGCCGCTCGTCGCTCGTCGCTCGTCGCTCGGTCATGCCGCGACGCCCAGACGTTGCTTGACCGCGGTGGGGATCTCGTCGATGCGCTCGACGACCGGGATTCCGGCGGCCTCGAGGCGGGCGATCTTCTCGGTCGCCGAGTCCTCCTTGCCCTCGACGATCGTGCCCGCGTGGCCGAAGCTCATTCCCTGCATCTCCTCGTCGTCCATGAACCTCCCCGCCATGAAGGCGACGATCGGCAGCTCCGAGCCGGCCCGCTCGCGCCAGTCGACCAGCTCGGCCTCCATCCGGCCGCCCGGCTCGGTGTAGATCACGATCGCCTCCGTCTGCTCGTCGGCGTCGAAGAGGGGCATCAGCTCCGCGTAGGTGGAGCCGATGATCGCGTCGCCGCCGATCGAGATCGCGGTCGAGACCCCGAGCCCGGCGGCGGTCAGGGTCGAGGAGATCTCGGTCGTCATCCCCCCGGACCTCGACATCACCCCGACCGGGCCGGCGGTGTAGGCCTTGGCGGCGTCCCTGGCGGGGCCGCCGATGCCACCCATCTTGCAGACTCCCGGCACGATCAGACCGAGGCAGTTGGGGCCGATGATTCGAGCGCCGCGCAGGTTCGCGAGCTCGACCATCTGGGCGACGTCGCGGCGCGGAATCCTCTCGGTGACGACGACGATCAGCCCGATCCCGTTCTCGATCGCCTCCAGCACGGCGTCCTTGGTGAACGCGGGCGGCACCGTGACCACGGCGCCGTCGGGAGGCGAGCCGTGATCGGCGACCACCTGCTCGACCGTGTCGAAGACGGGCACCCCGTGGACCTCGCGCCCCTTGCGCCCCGGCGTTACCCCGCCGACGACCTGCGAGCCGTAGTCCAGGCACTCACGCGTCAGGTTGACCGCCTCGCGGCCGGTGATGCCCTGGACGATGAAGGTGAAGCTCTCGGAGAGCAGGATCGACACGCTAGGAACCTCCCTGCACCTTCGCCACCGCCCGCCCGGCCGCTTCCCACATCGAAACCGAGCGATCGCTGTGCTCGACCCCGTAGCGGTCGAGGATCCTGGACCCCTCCTCCTCCCAGGCGCCGGGGATGCGAAAGATCGCGATCGTTTCGGCGGGATCCTTGCCGAGCTCGAGGCAGGCCTTGATCACGCCGCGGGCGACGATGTCGACCCGGGTGTTGGAGACGATCGACATCATCACCGCGATCTTCTCGACGCCGTCCTTGCGCAGCACCTCCAGCGCCAGGCCTTTCGCCTTGGCGACCGACGGGTTGCCCCCGATCTCGGCGTAGTTTGCGGGCCGGCCGCCCTGGCTGCGGACCGCATCGGTGAGCGTCAGCGATCCTCCGCCGGCGCCGATCACGAGCCCGAGGTCGCCGTGGAACCCATGGTCCTTGCCCTGGATCACCCCGCGATGGTCAGCGGCGTCGATCGCCTTCACGTTGCGCTCGAACTCACTCGGCTCGTAAGGCTCGCGCGGCTCGTCGCTTTCAATCCCGAGCTCGGCGAGCACTTTGCGCTGGCGCCCGACCGCCTCGGTCTCCATCTCCATGTGGGCGTCGAGGGCGACGAAGGAGCCGTCCGCGAGCCGGGCCAGGGGGTTGATCTCGGCCAGGGTCATGTCGTAGTCGCGTTGGAGGCGGGCCAGTCGCGCCAGCACCGCGGTCGCGCGATTGAGCTCCGAGCCGGTCATCCCGACCCGGGAGACGACCTGCTTGGCCTCGAAGTCGGCGACCTCGAGCAGGTTCGAGAGCCGGCCGCGGCCGACGTGGTCGGGATGCTCGGCGGCGACCTGCTCGATGTCGATCCCGCCCATGTCGCTGAACAGCATCATCGGGCGCTTTGCGCGCCCGTCCCAGAGCACGGCCGCGTAGTACTCCTGCTCGACCTCGGCCCGCGGGTCGACCAGCACCCCGACCGGCATGTGGCCACCGATCTCGAGCTCGAGGATCGCTCCCGCGTGCGCCTCCGCCTCGGCCGGGGTGTCGGCGAACTTGACCCCCCCGGCCTTCATCCGGCCCCCGGTCAGGACCTGCGACTTGATCACGGTCGGCCCCCCGATCCGCTCGGCCGCCTCGCGGGCCTCGGTGGCGGTGGTGCAGAAGCCGTAGTCGGTGACGGGGATCCCGGCTCGCTCGACGATCCGGCGTGATTCGTACTCGTAGA
>JAJNAZ010000073.1 GCA_021155855.1 Solirubrobacterales bacterium | reverse complement strand
GAGGTCAACGTCACCGGCCAGTACTTATGCGCGCGCCGCGCCGTGCCGCTGATCAAGGCCGCGGGCGGCGGCTCGATCGTCAATCTCTCCTCGGCCGCCGGGCGCTTCGGCTTTGCGCTCCGCACGCCCTACTGCGCCTCCAAATGGGCCGTGGTCGGCCTCTCCAAGGCGCTCGCGATCGAGCTCGGCCCGGACCAGATCCGGGTCAACGCCATCTGCCCGGGGGCGGTCGAGGGCGACCGCATCAACCGGGTGATCGCCGCCAAGGCGAAGGCGCGCGGCACGAGCTTCGAGGCGATGTACGAGGAGTACACCGCGACCGCCTCGATGCGCCGGATGATCGGCCCGCAGGACATCGCCAGCATGATCCTCTTCCTGTGCTCGGATGCCGGCCGGCTGGTCTCCGGGCAGATCATCGGCGTCGACGGCAACGTCGAGTATCTGCGCTAGCTCGGGGGACCGCGATGCCACGTCCCGACCCGGACAACGTCGAGCGCGTCGCGATCCTCGGCGCCGGCACGATCGGAGCGAGCTGGACCGCGCTGTTCCTGGCCCAAGGTCGGGCGGTGCGGGTCTACGACCCGGCGCCGGACACCGAGCAGCGGGTGCGCGCCTTCATCGAGCGGGCCTGGCCCACGCTTGAGCGGCTCGGCCTCGCGCCGAACGCCGATCCGACCCGCTTCACGCTCCACAAGGACGCCGCCGCGGCGGTCGAGAGCACCGAGCTCGTCCAGGAGAACGGGCCGGAGGATCTCCACGCGAAGCGGGCGCTGTTCGCGGAGCTGGAGCCAGCGCTCGAGCCCGACGCGGTGGTCGCCTCGAGCACCTCCGGCCTGATGCCGAGCGAGCTCCAGGCGGGGCGCCTCGGTCGAGCGCTACGTCGTCGGCCACCCCTTCAACCCGCCCCACCTGATCCCGCTGGTCGAGGTGGTCGGCGGGCGCCAGACCGACCCGGCGGTGGTCGACTGGACCGCGGCGTTCTACGCCGCGCTCGGCAAGCGGCCGATCACCGTCCGCCGCGAGGTGCCGGGCCACGTCGCCAACCGGATGCAGGTGGCGCTCTATCGCGAGGCGATCCACCTGGTGCTCGAGGGGGTCGCCAGCATCGAGGACGTCGACGCCGCGATCGCCTACGGTCCGGGGCTGCGCTGGGCGCTGATGGGGCCGCATCGGGCGCACCACCTGGCCGGCGGCCGCGCCGGGCTGCGCCACCTGCTCGAGCACATCGGGCCGGGCATCGAGCGCTGGTGGAACGACCTCGGCCGGCCCGATCTCTCGCCGGCGGTGATCGACCGTCTCGTCGCCGCGTTCGGCGCGAGCGAGACGCGGCCGATCGCGCAGCTCGAGGCCGAGCGCGACGCCTTGCTGCTGGCGCTGCTCGAGACCTTGCAGGCCGCCCGGCAGCGCCTGGCGGAAGGCGTAGGGGAGAGCGCGCGATGAGAGGCATTCTGGTGGTCACCGGCGGCTCGCGTGGGATTGGCGCCGCGACCGTGAGGCGCGCTGCGGCCGCGGGCTACGACGTCGCGATCAATTACCGCTCGCGCCAGGCGGCGGCCGAGGCGGTCGCCGCGGATGCCACCCGCCACGGCGTGCGGGCGATCGCCGTGCAGGGCGACGTGGCCAAGGACGCCGACGTGCTGCGCCTGTTCGAGAGGGTCGACGAGGAGCTCGGGCGGCCGACCGCGCTGGTCAACAACGCCGGGATCGTAGGCCCGGTCGGGCGCGTCGAGGACGTCGCGGCGAGCGCGCTCCGGGCCGTGTTCGAGCTCAACGTGGTTGGCTGCTTTCTCTGCGCCCGCGAGGCGGTCCGCCGGATGTCGACCAAGCGCGGCGGCCAGGGCGGGGCGATCGTCAATCTGTCCTCGATCGCGGCCCGGATGGGCAGCGCCAACGTCTTCGTGCACTACGCCGCATCCAAGGCCGCGGTCGACG
This sequence comes from Solirubrobacterales bacterium, assembly GCA_021155855.1. Classification (GTDB taxonomy): domain Bacteria; phylum Actinomycetota; class Thermoleophilia; order Solirubrobacterales; family 70-9; genus WHSW01. The sequence continues at coordinate 1,137 of JAJNAZ010000073.1, read as the reverse complement.
CGTTCACCCTCGGCCTCGCGCGCGAGGTCGGGCCCGACGGCATCCGGGTCAACGCGGTCGCGCCCGGCCTGATCGACACCGAGATCCACGCGCCGCTCGGCGGCGACGCGCGCTACCCGCCGATCGTCGAGGCGACGCCGCTCGGCCGGGTCGGCACCGCGGACGAGGTCGCGCAGGCGATCATGTGGCTGCTGTCGGATGCCGCGAGCTTCGTCACCGGCACGGTGGTCGAGGTCAGCGGCGGCCGCTGAGGTCGGCCGACGCAGCGCCCCGCGCCATGCCGGAACCTCGCCCGCCGTCAGCCTGGATCGCGCGCTTCGCGCCGCTCGCGCCGGCGGGCTCGCCGGTGCTCGACCTGGCCTGCGGCAGCGGCCGCCATACCCGGCTGTTCCTGGCCCGCGACCACCCCGTCACCGCGATCGACCGCGACCTGAGCGGGCTCGAGGACGTCGCGGGACAGCGCGGCCTCGAGCTCGTCCAGGCCGACCTCGAGGATGGCTCGCCCTGGCCGCTCGCAGACCGCCGCTTCGGCGCCGTGGTGGTCGTCAACTACCTCTGGCGGCCGCTCTTGGCTCGCATCGTCGATGCCGTCGACGACAACGGCGTGCTCCTCTACGAGACCTTCGCGCTTGGCAACGAGACCTTCGGCCGCCCGACCAATCCCGATTTCCTCCTGCTACCCGGCGAGCTGCTCGAGATGGTCCGCGGCCGTTTGCAGATCGTCGCCTACGAGCACGGCTACCTCAAGCAACTGCCTGCGATCAAGCAGCGCATCTGCGCCGTCCGCACCGACCGTCCAGTAGCGTTATATCATCACGCGCCAGCCGCGGCTATCTGCGCCGTCGTGAGCAGATCTAAGGTTTGCTCGGCGTCCAAGCAGCCCTCCTTGAAGAGCTCGTCGGGCATGAGGAGCTCATCATCTTCGTTCACCTCGCCACTCGCGAGCTGTTCGATGAAGGATGCGTGCCGATCGTATGGCCGAACGAGCGGCTTCTCCTGTCTCTGACAGATCCTGATATCCGGCGAGAAGCGGAAGGTGGCCACACCCTCCTCGAAACCGTCGTACAAGCAGGCACCCTCCAATGCTCAGGTTATAGGATTATTATCCTATGATAGGGTCGCTGTCAATTTCGCGTC
>JAJNAZ010000004.1 GCA_021155855.1 Solirubrobacterales bacterium | reverse complement strand
AGCGGGCACGGGGCCCTCACGGACTCGGGCGATCTACAACAGTTGGACCACAGCAGTAGGGAGACGCGAACGGGTGGAGCCAAGAAGACCACGAAGCCGCTCGCGGGTGACGTAGTCGCGGGCTTCTGGGCCGCGATCAGGGCAAGCCCAAGCACCCGAGCCGGCTCGACGAGCCAGTCTTCTTGTTCTTGCGGCCTGTGACCACGAGCGCGACGGGCGAGGCTCAGCGCGAGCGCGCAGGCTCCGACACGGCGGTACAGGCTCGGTATACGCCCGGTACGGGCGCGGTTTACGCGGGCCCCCGGTCGAGCTCGCTAGCCCGAGGGGCAGGCCGGCCGGTAGTCCTGTTCGGGCACGACCTCTTCCCACTGCTCGGGACTGAGGCCGCCGCCGGCGACAGCGCACGCGCGTTGCAGCCAGAGCTCGGGATCGACCTCCCAGCGGATCGCGGGCCCGAGGTCCGATGCCCTGCCCTCCCCGGGGTCGGATAGCACGAACAGGTGGGCGCCGCCGGGGGTGAATCGCGCCGTCACCCCGATATCCTCCCCCCAGGACTTGCCCAGGGGGGGCCCGATCGGCTCCTGCGAGGCGACGTCCCAGAGCGCCACCGAGTGGTCGGAGTGTGAGGTCGCAAGCGTGTGCCCGTCCGGTGAGAACTCCACTTCGAGGGTGGACGCGGTCTGGCGAGCGAGCGGACCTCCCACCCGCCCCCAGCCGTCGCTCGCCCAGAGGAGCGCGCGGCCGTCGACCATGCCACCCGCGAGCAGGCCGCCGTCGGGGGAGAAGGCAACCGAACGGACCTCGCCGTCGGGGGAAAGCCTGGCAACCCGCTCGCCGCTTGCGACGTCGAGGATCTCGACCCCGTTGGGACCTTCGTCCGCGTCAGCACCGAACGGAATCGCCAGCTGCGAGCCATCCGGGCTGAACGCCAGCCCGTACACGGAGGCAGGCAGGCGCAGCGGCGATCGAAGCAGCTCGCGCCGGCCGACGTCCCAGATCCGCACCGCGCCCCCAACCTCCGCCGCGGCGAGCAGATCGCCCTGGCCGAAGGCGAGCGCCCCGACGGTTCGCGGGTTGGCCGGGCGAGGTGCTCGGGGAGCGCGAAGGAGCACGCCCACCCGCTCTCCCGACTCGGCGTCCCAGACCCCGACGCCGCCCCCCTCTCCCGCCACCGCCAGCCGACGTCCATCGGCCGAGTAATCGATCGCCACTGCCGACCTGCCGGGGAAGGCCTTAAAGCTCGCCGTCCTGCGCAGGGTCTCGGCATCGATCAGCTCCACCCGGCCGTCGAGCCTCGCGACGGCCACGGCGCGTCCATCGGGGCTGAGCGCGAACACAGGCGAATAATCGTGCTCCCAGCCGCCCGATCCCCTCGGGAACGGGCGCCCGAGCCGGCGGTTGCCGGCCACGTCCCAGACGATCAGGCGGCCGTCGTTGCCGGCCGTATACAGGATGCGTCCGTCAGGGCTGAAGGCATGCGTTTCGGTGACGCCCCTGTGGCCCTCGAGGGTTTCGATCGGGACCCCCTCCTCGACGTCCCACAGGATCACGCTCCCGTCGTCCTCGGCGGTCGAGAGGATACGCCCGTCGGGGCTGAAGGCCTTGGGCGTGCCCGCCCCCGCGCCGGTCAGCGTCCGCACCCTTCCGGAGGCGAGGTCGAGCAGGCTAAGGCTCCCGTCGGGGTGGTCGATCGCGAGGGTGCGCCCATCGGGGCTGACGGCGCCAGGGTCGCCGCGGAAGGGGTAGCGGCGGATCACGCGAAGCGTTTCCGCGTCGAGCGCCTTGACCCCCCGGTCGGCGACGACCAGGAGGCGCCCGTCCGGGGTCACGCCCGGCGGCTGATTGATCGCCCCGACGCGTACGGGCTTTCCGAGCGGCGTGCCCCGGCGGGCGTCGTACCGACGCAGGAACAAGGAGTGACCGCGGTGGTAGGGGACGAACAGGCTTCGTCCGTCCGGAGCGTAGATGACGATGCCCAAGGGCGCGAACCCTTGGCCGGCGGCAAGCGAGGTCGAGCTGCGCACCCGCCCGGTAGCCGCGTCGAGAATCTCCAGCGTTCCTCCCGTTGCCACGGAGTCCTCGGCGACGGCGAGCGAGTCGCCCTGCGGATCGAAGGCGATGACGAAGGCCGTTGCGGGCGCCTGATGCTCGCCGACTACCTCGTAGGTATCGGTGTCGAACAGGGTCACGGTACCGTCTGCGTCGCTGGCCGCGAGGGTTTTCCCGTCGGGGCTCAGCGCGAGCGCAGGGAGCTCGTCGCCGGTAGGGGTGAGGACGCGGATCGCCGCGGGCCGGCGAAGCAGCGTCGATAGGAGGCTGGCGCGGGTGGCGACCGAGTCGTCGAGGGCGACGCCGGCGGTCGCGAGCCGCAGCGCCTGGTCGGGGCGCTCCTCGCTGAGGGCCTGGGCGCCGAGGCGCTCGGCGTCGGCGACGGTGGCGGCGCTGCGCGCGCCCTGGCGCTCCGAGAGCGCCATCACCCCGGCGACGATCGCGGCGGCGAGCAGCACGCCGACGCCGGCCAGGAGCGTTCTCAGACGCCGGTTCGTGCGCCGCTGGCGCTCGGCCTCGCGCTCGCTCACCTCGTTGCTCGCATCGAGGAAGTCGCGCTCGAGCTCGTTGAGCTCGGCGTCGTGGCCCGCTGCCCAGTCGAGCGCAGACGCCAGCCGAGCCCCGCGGTACAGCTCGGCCGGGTCCCGCCCCGAAGCCTCCCACTCTTCGGCCGCCTGGATCAGGTGCTGGTGAAGGCGCCGGCCCTCGGCGTCCTCCTCCAGCCAGCCGCGCAGCCGCGGCCACTCGCGAAGCAGCGCCTCGTGGGCCACCTCGACCGTGTCCTCGTCGACGGTGACGAGCCGGCTCTCGGTCAGCGCCGCAAGGGCGCCGGCGGCGTCCTCGTCTCGCTCTGCCTCCAGCGAGGCGAGCGCGACCCGCCTGCGGACCGGCGTCGGCTGCTCGGCGTCGGCGAGACGAAGCAGGATCGCTCGGGCCCGCTCGCGTTGCGTCTCGCTAAGGCCCCGGTAGGCGCGTTCGGCGAGGCGGGCGACGGCGCCGCTGACGCCGCCGCTCGCCACATAGCTCGCGTGGCGCAGGGTGCGCCCGCTTCGCGCCTCCCAGAGCTCGAGCAGGGCGGTGGACAGCAGCGGCAGGCCGCCGGGCCGGTCGGCGACGTCGTCGATAAGTTCCGAGACGAGGGCGGGCTCCACCCGCAGGCCGGCCCGCTGGGCCGGAAGCTCGATCGCCTGCCGCAGCTCGTCGCGGGTCAGCGGCCCGACCAGGACCTGATTGGCGCTGATCTGCGCCGAGAGCTCCCGGTAGTCGGCGCAGCGGCCGTAGAAGTCGGCGCGGATCGCGAGCACGACGCCCGCCCGCTGGTCGGGGTCGTCGGCGATGCTGACGAGCGCCTCTGCGAAGCCGGCGCGTTCGCCCTCGTCGCGACAGGCGGTAAAGAGCTCCTCGAACTGATCGACGGCGAGGATCAGGCGCTCGTCGGGCGCGAGCGAGCCGAGCGCTGCGGCGAGGGGGTCATCGTTGTTCTCCCTCTGACCGGGCGCGAGGCGTTCCAGCGCCCGCCCGAGCTCCGCCAGCGGGTGCGCGCCCGGTCGGATCAGCACCTGGCGCCAGCGCTCTGAGCCCGGCAGCACCCCGTTCGCAAGCGCCGGCAGCAGCCCGGCGCGAAGCAGCGAGGACTTGCCGCTCCCCGACGGTCCGAACACGGCGAGCAAGGCCGAGCCGACGAGCCGCGCGACGAGGGCGGCGACGAGCCGCTCGCGGCCGAAGAAGTACTCGGCCTGGCCGGCCTCGAACGGCGCCAGGCCACGGAACGGACAGACCTCGGGCGTCGAGGGGTCGGGTGGCTCGGAGACCGCGTAGAGCTGGGTGCGCTCGCGGACGACCTGGAGGTCGGCGACGCTTCCGGCCACCTTCGCCCGGGCCGTGCGCAGCCCGCTCTGGTCGACTACAGCCTTGCCTACCGCGCCCTCCAGTTGCTCGGCCGCCTGCCCCTGCGCCCAGGCGCTCGCCGCCCGGTGCACGCGCAGGGGCACCCCCTCGCTCTCGGCGATCAGTCGCTCGACCGGGATCGCGACCCCGTCGGCGGGCGCATAAAGGGCGGCGATCTCGGCGACCGCCTCGACCCCGAGCCGATCCAGGGCGAGGCGCGAGGCCGCGGCCCGCGCGAGCTCCGCGAGCGCCGGCGATTCCCGCTCGTCCTGGTGAAGGGCGACGATGAGTAGCGGCGAGTCTTGCGGCTTTGCGGCGAGCTCCGCCGCCGCCTCGAGGACGGCCGGCGAAGCGTCGTCGGCGTCATCTAAGACGAGCAGCGTCGGGCGCTCTGACTCGTCCGCACGGCGGATCGCGTGCACCGCGGCGTCCGGGCCCCCGGAGCCCCCGGCATAGAGGACCGTCGCCCCGGCGCGGCGAAGCGTGGCCGCAAGCTCGGCGGCGAGCCGGGTCTTGCCGATTCCGGCAGGGCCCGAGACGAACGCAATCCGCGGCCGGCTCGACGCGGACTCCGCCCAGCGTGCTCGCAGCCAGGCCAGCTCGCGCTCTCGCCCGGCGAGCAGCGGCGAGCCCCCCTCGAGCTGGGGCGGTAGCTCCTCGGTCGGCACCGGCGCCTCGAGCGCGGGGTCCTGCGCGAGGATCTGCTCTTGGAGGCGGCGCAGCTCGGGCCCGGGTTCGATCCCGATCTCTTCGCTCAGCGTCCGGTGGGCCTGGCGGTAGGCATCCAGGGCCTCGGACCGGCGCCCGGCCCGGTGGAGGGCGAGCATCCGCTGGGCGTAAAAGCGCTCGTTGAGCGGATGCTCGGCGAGCAGGGCCTCGAGGCGGCCGATCACCTCGCCATGGCGGCCGGCGGCGAGCTCGGCGTCGATCGAGAGCTCGAGCGCGCGCAGGTGAAGCTCCTCGAGCCGGCGGATCTCTGGTCCGGCAAACGGCTCGGAGGCGACGTCAGCAAGCGGCGCCCCGCGCCAGAGCTCGAGCGCGCCCCTGGCCGCGCCGTCGGCGATCCCCTGCTCGGCCTCGCGCCGCGCCCGCTCGACCAGCTGCTCGAAGCGCACCGCGTCGACGGCCTCCTGCGGAAGCTTTAGCTCGTAGCCGCGACCGTGGGTGACGATGCTCGCCCCGCAGTCGTCGGAGCCAAGTGCCTTTCGCAGCCGCGAGACGTGGAGCTGGACGTTCTTGGCCGCGCTCTGCGGCGGGCGCTCGGCCCAGAGGCCATCGATCAGCTCCTCGGCGCTAACCGTCCGGTTGGCGCGCAGGGCGAGCATCGCGAGCACACCTCGCTGCTTGCTTCCTCTGAGTGGAAGCGACCGACCGTCGACGAGTGCATCGACACGGCCGAGGACGTGGATCTCTACGGCCAACTACCCCCTCTCCGGCAAACCGTACACCCGACCGGTCGGGCAAGCAACCGCCTCGATGAGTCGTACACGGGTCGAACCGCCTAAAGCCCACCGTGGAGCCGATCGTTTTCAAGTCGAACGATCGCCACAGCACGCGCAGCCGCCCCCCACCCCGTGATCCTGGCCGCTCGGCCGGGTTGGAGGGAAGGAAGCTGTCAACAGGAGGCAAATCTGATGGATGCACGTGATCCTCGGCCGGCGCGCCGGGGCCTTGCGTGGGGGATCTCGGTGCTTGTGGTGCTCGGAATGCTCGGTGTGCCGGCATGGGCCGGCGCCGCCGTGGAGACGTTTCATCGCTTCGAGGCGATCGCGACAGCCAATTACGCCGTCGATGAGCAATGCTCGGACGGGACGACAGCTCGGCAGCTGGTGAGCGTGATCGGGGGCCATGAGGAGGAGTCGGAGTCGGGCGTCAGCAAGCTCGACAGCGACTTCCTCACCGTGCTGATTCGCGGCACCGATTGCGCGGGCAACTTCGTCAACGACCGCGGCTCCGGGCCGGCGGATTTCGTCTTCTCGCCCTCGCTGCAAAGCGCCGGCGTGGTCGGGACGATCACCACCCGCGACGGTCGCTCGGTGGCCGTCGACATGATCTGGGAAGGCACCGGCGAGACGGAGACGACGAGCAACACGACGACCTTCCCCGGCTTCACCGGCCGCTTCAAGGGCAAGTTGCGGGACGCGGTGGCGACCGGCACCGTGGTGGTCAACGGTGAGACGCTAGTCGACGGCTCGACCACGAACGCCGAGATCGAGACCCTGGAGGACAACAACATTTCCATCCCGTAGGCACCAATCGGGGCGCCGATCTGGTTGAGATTCCGCCAGCACGAGGCGGCGCGCCCGAGGGCGCCGTTTCCTGCGTTCTAAGCCATGGCCCCCTAGCTAGTCGGACTTTGCTGGCTGGGACCGTCTCGTTAGGCCCTCGAGGACGACCTCGATCGGGGATCGGCGAACATCGTTACCGCCGAGCGCCTCGCTGACGGCTCGTACTTGCTCGGCGACATGACCAGTGCGCTCGGCGAGCGCCCCGATGTTCTTCGCAGCGCCGGCGAAATTCTTGGTGGTGCTGCGCCCGGGCAACGGAACGCCCAGCACCTTCCTTTGTCGGCTGCGCGTAAGCGCGACCCCACCGGCGAGACCAGCGAGGCCCGCTCCTGCGACCAACGCCGGAGTCCTCAGCTTCTTGACGGTCGACCCCACCGTGTCTCCGGCGCTGGTCGCAGCCTTGACGGATGCGTCCTTTGCCTTCTCGACCGTACCTTTGTTGCTCGATGAACTCGATGAGCCCGACCGCTTCCGCGCCGTCTGCGCCGTCGACCCGGCCCTGCTCTGCGCCCTGCGGCTGTTCTGTGGGCGACTTGAGCTGGATCGCGACTTCGTGGTCCGCGTCTTCGTCGACGAGCTGCCGGGCTTCGATCTGCCGCTACTGGATTTTCGGGTGCTCTTGCTCTTCGTCTGCTGCGCCACTGGACCCTCCTTGAGAGCTGCCCGGATAGGCTACCCGGGACCTGAGCCGATTGTCGGAATTTGCGGGCTTTGGTCGGAAATGTGCGAAGGCCGATTCGCGCCCGGCGTCGGGCCGGCACCCACGCTGGGGTGTCACGGAGTGGATCCGGCGAGGAAGCTGATGCCCACGAGCACGTACTCGAAGAAGAACAGCTGCCAGACGAGCATGTAGAAGCGGGTGAACCCGACGGCGTCGTCCGGATCGACCCGCCTCGCCGAGACGAGCAGGACCGCCAGGGCGCCGAGGTGTCCGATTGCGAACAGGGGCCGGCTGATGTGCGGGAGCTCGAGCGCCACGGGGATCGCCATGCCGAGATACGCGGCGCAGAGCACGCCGAGCGCGATCGCGAATACGCGACGTGCGCCAAGCCGGACGCTGAAGGTGCGGATGCGGTACCGCCTGTCCCCCTCGATGTCCGGGACGTCCTTGAGCAGCGCGATCGCGGCGCTGAAGGGAACCACGAAGATAGTCAGCGCCCAGATCGCGGCGGGAAGATCGTCGAGCGAGCCGGCGAAGTGACCGTAGACCCCGAGGTTCACCGCCAACGCGCGCACCATGCTGATGCTGATCACCGCGACGGCGGGGAAGCGCTTCAGTCGCAGCGGCGGCGAGGAGTAGGCCGCGCCGACGAACAGGGCGGCGAGCACGGCGGCGAGCTCGATCGGTCCCTGGGTTATCGCCATCGTCGCGGCGATCACCGCCGTCGCGCCGACGATCAGCTTGGCCGCCGCGGCGCTCAGCTCGCCTGCGGCGAGCGGCAGATCGGGCTTGTTGACCCGGTCGATCTCGACGTCCTCGATCTGATTGAGGCCGACGATCGCGACGTTCACACACCAGGCGGCGAGCAGCGTTGCGGCGAGATCGAGCGCGCCGCTCGCATGACCGGCGGCCGCCGCGATCGCGTAGAGGGCAATCACGCTGACCGTGGTGCCCACGATCGTGTGCGGGCGTGAGAAGCGCCACAGCCCGCCGGCGTGGGCGCCGATCGCACGCGCGCCGGAAGCGAGCGCAGTCCCCCGTGTCCCGGCCGTGCTCACGACCTCCTCCCGAGCCTCTCGCGCAGCGCGAGCGCGGCTGCGATCGGGACGAACGCCGCTCCCGCCGCCGACCCGGCGAGAAAGCGGGCGGCGAAGCGCAGGCGGCGTCCGGGCGTCATCGGTTCGTCGAGCCGCTCTCGGGGCGCCGGCAGTCGAACCGGCGACGGCCCGGGCGACGGCTTGGTCCCTGCGATCGCCAGGCCATAGGGCGAGCGACGATCGCGATGCCAGCCGGGCGCGACATAGGCGGTGACGATCTCGGTGAAGCCGGCGGCGGCCAGCCAGGCGCGGTAGTCGCTTTCGCGCGGGAACAGCATCCACTGCTTCGACAACCAACTCAAGATCCGGTTCGCGGGAGGAAGCGGCCCCACAAACACGGCGACTCCGCCGGGCCGAAGAACCCTGTAGGCCTCGGCCACCGCGCGTTGGGGCTCGGGCCAGTACTCGATGCTGCCCGCGGACACGTAGCGGTCGAAGCTGTCGGTCTCCAAGGGGAGCGCCTCCGCATCGCCTTCGAGACGCCGGCAACTTCGAAGCGGGGGCTTGGCGGCGGCCCGGGCGAGCTGGTGCGGGCTCTGGTCGAGCATGGTCACGTTCTCCGGCGCCACCTGGCGGACGATGCCCTCGGTGGTGAAGCCCGTCCCCGCGCCGACGTCGACCGTGGCGAGCGAGGGCTGATCGAAGCGTGCGAGACGCAGCGCCTGGGAGCGCATCTGCGGCGTCCAGAACAGCGGGTTGACCCAGCGGTCATAGGTGATCGAGAGGAAGCGGTAGAACCAGTAGGCCTCCTTCTTGTGTTGGATCAGGCGCAATCGCCCTCCTCACGCTCGCGCTCGAGACCGGCGAGGCAAGACTCGGCCCGCAGCAGCGTTCGCCCGCGTCGGCGAACGACGACCCCGAGGCGCCCCGCGAGGGCCTGCCGGGAGCGTGGCTCGGCGGCGACGCGGTCAGCAAGCGGCACCGGCAGCGCGACGGCGCTCCCGGCCTCGTCGCCCTCGAGCTCGACCTCGTAGGCGGCCGACCTCGCGTGCACCGCCCAGGCGCCGCCGCCGACGCGAGCAACGGTGCGGGCGAGTGGCGGCGCGAGGGTGATCAGGCGCTCGCCCACCCGAAGCGCGACGAGGGTGGGTGTCAACCGCACCCCCGCGACGCGCATCGGGCCCCCGGCGAAGGCCACGCAGACGTCGCCGGCTTCAAAGGCGTCTGCCTGCCCCCACCACCAGCGCTTCGGAAACGCTCGGCCCCAGTTCTTTTCCATGTACACGCGCGCCCCGTCGAGCGGTACCGACTCCCCGCCGATCCTCGCCTCGCCCGCCACCAGGCCACCCATCGCCCACGGGTGCCAGTATTGCGGCAGGCCGGGCAGGAGGTGGGCCGGCCCCGACCCTCCCAGCGCCGGGCGCGGCCAGCCGACCAGATCCCGCAGCTCGACCTCGAGCGCCGCATCGGGGCCGAGCGCCAGGCGCAACTCGCGCTCCGAGCCCTCGCCGATGCCCTCGGCCCGGACGCCGAAGCGGGCCGGATCGCCAGCCGCGCGGCCGGTGATCACGGTGTGGACGCGCCCGCTTGGATGCGAGGCGAGCGCGAGCACCGCCCACCGACGCCGCGGCAGGACGCAGACGCCGCAAAGCGCGATCACCACCCTTCCCCTGTCGGCGTCGGTGATCCGCCAGTAGTAGCCCTCGAACGGCGCGCCGTGGTCGCGGGCCGGATCGCCGAACGGCGGATCGGCGCCCGCCCGCCGGTATCGGGCGAGCAGGGAAGGGCCGAGGGCAAGCCCCCGGGTCACCTGACCGGCGCGCGGCATGGTCGTGGTTGCCTGCGGCTCAATCGCAAATCCGGATTCTCGCTACCCGGCGCGGGCCGGTTAGGACCCGCGAACTATCACCGAATTGCCCCGCCCGCGGCCGCCGGGAGGCGGTTTTCTCGCTTAAGCGCTGCCCGTCGAGCGGCCCGCCGCCCGAGGAGCGCTCTCCTCCGGAGCTGCCTGCGTGGCCGTGGGCGCTGCTATATTCGCCGCCGTCCCCGGGCGCAGGGAGAGCCGGGCGCGACCGAGAGGATCCGATGTCCCGCATTTTGATCGGCTATCTGGACCCCGGCACCGGGAGCGTGATCCTGCAGGCAATCCTCGGCGGGGTCGCGGCTGCGGCGGTGACGGCGAAGCTGTGGTGGCGGCGCGTCACCTCGATCTTCCGCCGCGGCTCCCGCAGCGACGCGCAGGCCGAGGGGCCCGGCTCGGGGCCCGCCCAAAGCTAGGCAGCGCTCGGCCGCAGGCCACTCGGCGCCCCGCGTGTCCGACGCTACGACCACAGAGGCAAGCTGGGTCAGCGGCTCGTTTCGCGACTACGACAGCCGCGTCTTCTCGACCGCTGGCCAGATCCTCCGCAGCCTCAGTCCCGCCGCGCTCGCCGACTATGAGGCCCTCGCCGCTTCGCGCTTCTTCTCCGAGGCCCAGGAATCAGGGGCTGTGGTGCAAACCGAGCTCCTCGCCGACTTCCTCCCACCCCCGCAGTGCAAGCCGCCCGCCGGCTTCGCCGCCGTCCTTCGCCACGAGCGAATCCCCTTTCTGTCCTGGCCGTTCGAGTGGCCTTTTTCGATGCTCAAGGACGCCTCGCTGCTGATGCTCGAGCTGATGGAGAACGCCCTCGACGAGGGGTTGATCCTCAAGGACGGCACCCCGTACAACGTCCAGTGGCGCGGTGCCACCCCGGTCTTCATCGACGTCGGCTCCTTCGAGCGCCTGCGCGAGGGGGAGCCGTGGTTCGGCTACCGCCAGTTCTGCATGCAGTGCCTCTATCCGCTGATGCTGCAGAGCTATCGTGAGGTCCCGTACCGGCCACTGCTTCGCGGACAGCTCGAGGGGATCGCGCCCGAGCAGATGCGCAACCTGCTCTCGCTGCGCGACCGCTTTCGCCGCGGCGTGCTCACCAATGTTGTCCTTCACGCCAGACTCGAGCGCGGTCATTCGCAGCGCAGCGCGACCGAGGCCCGCCAGGAGCTCAAGCGCGCCGGCTTCAAGCCTGAGCTGATCAAGGCGAACGTCGGCCGCCTGGCGCGGCTGGTGCGAAGGCTCGACTGGAAGCCGGGTAGATCGGAATGGTCCGACTACCGCGAGATCTCCGCCTACGACGAGGAGGAGCTCCGCGACAAGGAGGCCTTCGTCGAGTCCGCGATCGCGACGACCGCGCCGAAGCTCGTTTGGGACCTCGGCGCCAATGACGGGCGCTTCAGCCGCATCGCCGCCCGTGAGGGCGCCTACGTCGTCGCGGTCGATGGCGACGAGGTGGCGGTCGACCGCCTCTACCGCGAGCTTCGAGTTGAGGGGAGCGAGCGCATCCTGCCGCTCGCCCTCGACCTCGTGGACTCCTCGCCGGGCATGGGGTGGCGCGGCAGCGAGCGCCAGCGCCTTGAGGAGAGGGGCAGGCCGGATCTCGTCCTCGCCCTGGCGCTCGTTCACCACCTCGCGATCGGGGCAAACGTCCCGCTTGCTGCGGTGGTCGACTGGCTCGCCGACCTCGGCGCGGCGCTCGTGATCGAGTTTCCGGCCCGCGAGGACCCGATGGTCGTCCGCCTGCTCTCGCGCAAGCGCGAGGACGCCCACCCCGACTACGGGCTGGAGAACTTCGATGCTCTGCTCGCACGCCGCTTCACCGTCGCCCGCCGTGAGCAGCTCGGTAGCCGGATGCTGTTCGAGGCCCGCCCGCGGTGAACGCGACCCGGTGGCGGCCCGTGTTCACGGTGGCGCTGTTCTCGGCACTGCCGTTCGCGGTCTTTCTCAATGCCAACCGCGCCGACCTCGATTTCGACGCGATCCTCGGCCTCTACGCGCTCGTCCTGTTCGTCCCCGGCGTCGTGGTGCTGATCGTCGCCGACCGTCGCCGCGGCCCGGTCGCCCGCGAGCGCGCCGCGGTCGTCTTCGCGGCGGCGGCCTTCGTCCTCTTTCAGTTCCAGTTCGCCCGCTCGCTGGCTGACGTCTTCGGCCTCGACTCCGATCCTGTCGCCGTCGCGATCTGGGTGGCGCTGTTCGCTGCGGCGGTGGTGCTCGCGATCCGCATCTCCCGCCACTCCCTGGCCTGGAACTACGCAGCCGTGGCAGGGGCCCTGCTCTTGGCGCTGCCGGTCGTCCAGTACGCGCACTTCCGGGCCACGACGCCGGCTTTCGATCTCGGCGCCTCCGCCACCCCGACACAACTCTCGCGCCCTGGCGCACAAGCCCCCGACGTCTACTTCTTCCTCCTCGATGGCTACGGCCGGGCCGACCAGCTCGAGCAGACGATCGGCTTCGACAATGCCGCCTTCCTCGGCGCCCTGGCGCGGCGCGGCTTCCAGGTCCACGAAAAGGCGGCGGCTGCCTACCCGGTGACCTTCCTCTCGCTCGCCGCGACGCTGTCGATGGGCTATCCGGCCGCGCCCGGAGAGCTCGAGGACCACACTCCCTTCTTCGACGCCGTCGGCGGCGACAACGAGGTAGTCGATGCCTTCCACCGCCTCGGCTACGAGTTCGCCTTCGCCTCCGACTACTCGTCCTTTGACTGCGGCGAGCAGGTCGACCTCTGCATCGAGCCCCGCACGGCGGGCATCGAGGGCGTCGGCGGCGAGCGCGAGGTGGCGATCCTCGGCGCCACGCCGCTCGCGACGCTGCTGCCGGCGCTCGGCCTCCATCTCAGCCCCCTGCGCGGCTACCTCTCGCCACAGGACGTTGTGCGCGAGGTCGCGCGCGAGCGCTCAGGAGAACCGCTCTTCGCCTACGCCCATCTGCTCACCCCGCACCCGCCGTACCGCTACCTCGAGGGCTGCGGGCTGCGCGAGGATCTCACCGAGCCCGAGATCGACTATTGGGGTGAGGCGGCGGGGGAGGGGGGTGAGCAGTACCGCCAGGCGATCGAATGCGTCAACCGCAGCCTCCTCCGCGCGATCGACGGGATCGAAGCGGAGGATCCGAACGCGATCATCGTCATCCAAGGTGACCACGGCCCGAAGTTCGGCATCGACTTCCACCGCCCGCTGAGCGACTGGTCGCAGCGGCAGCTCGATACCCGCTTTGCGATCATGAACGCGCAGCGGCTACCCGCACGCTGCGCGCGGGAAAGCCCGCGCGCAGGGCTCGCCGTGAACACGTTCCGGATCATCCTCGGCTGCATCGTCGGCAAGCGTCTGCCCCTGCTGCGCCCGCGCGAGCTCATGATCGATCTCGAGCAAGGCGAGGTCGAGCAGGTCAACCAGCGCGCTGACCGCTCGACGGGCGCTTGAGGGCTTGCGGTAGATGATTGACCGCGACTGGCCGCGATCAGCTCGTCGCCGAGCCTTCGCACGCCTAGACCACGCCCAGAGCGGCCCGCGTATACCGAGGGTGTACCGCCGTGTGGAACCTTCTGGCTTCAACCGGCACCGAGCCTCGCCTCATCGAGAGCCCAGGTCCGAGGCCAGACACCAAGGAGGCCCGAAATGAGGGCCCCACGGAAGGGAAGGACAAGATGGGTAAGCGATTCGCGATTGTGATCGGCGTGGCTGCGACCGGCGTGATGGCGCTCGGGGCGCAGACGGCAGCATCGGCGGGCCTCGTCAAGTACGACACGTCGCTGGACAACGGCCGCACGGAGCGTGGTGTCATTTACCACGGCTCCGTCGAGTCAAAGGTCAGGAAGTGCGAGCGTGGGCGACGGGTGGTCCTATTCAAGAAGCAGCCTGGGGCCGATCGCAAGGTCGACCATCAACGAAGCAACAGGGATGGAAACTGGGGATTCGTCCGGCGCCGGCGCGGGGGACACTTCTATGCGAAGGAGACGCGCGAGCGGCACGAAGGCAAGGGGTACGTCTGCCTCGCCGCCCGCGCGCCAAACGTCACCCTTCGGGGAGAGGGGGTGAGGTGATCGACCCCAGCGGTTGCCGAACGCCTGAGGAACGGTCAACCCGCGCCGCTGGCAACTGAATAACCGGGCGGGCACGTTTGCCTAAGCCATGGGCCGTGAAGGACTCGAACCTTCAACCTTGAGATTAAGAGTCTCCTGCTCTGCCAGTTGAGCTAACGGCCCAGGGTGGGCATCGTAGCGCCGGGGCTGCCCCCGCCGGCGGCGTTCGAATCAGGGTGCCGGGGCTGGCAGCGGAGCTGCTCCCCCGGCGCCGGAGAGGCCGCCGAACGGATCCTCGATGCCCTGCGCGGCGGCCCCGGCGCCGCCCTCGGCGCCCCCCTGCGCCTGCTGCTCTGCGAGTCGCTGCTTCTGCTTGCGCGCCTGCTCGGCGAGCGCGTCCATGTTGCGGCGGATCGCCTGGCGCTGCGACTGCTCTGCGGCCTCGACCGCCCGATCGCCGGCGGCGTCTCCCTGCTTGATCTGGCCGTCGGCGTAGAGGTAGATCGCGAGCTGGGCGTATGCGGAGCTGCTGTCCTGCGCCTCCGCGACGATCCGCTGCGCCTCAGCGGCGCCGTCGGCATCGAGCAGATAGCGGTAGGACTCGGCGGCCTGCGCGGCGGCGGTCGTGTCCACCCGTTGGGGCTTGGTCTCCTGGTATCGCTCCCAGGCGGCGATCGACTGCTCGAGGTCTGATCTCGAGTCCTCGCTGATCTCGATCACCCCGGTCTCCGGGTTCACGGTGATCCCGGTCTCGGTGGCGGAGCGGAAGTAGGCGCCGGCAAGGTCGAGCAGCGCGCGCTCGTTCTCGGGGTCGGTCTCCAGCGTCTCGTTCGCGTCCTCGATCTGCTGCTCGTACTCGGGGGTGGAAGCACTGCCGCCGCCGCCGAGCCCGATCGCGTCGAAGATGCCGCCGCTGACGTCGCTGCCGATGCCGAAGCCGACGAAGCTGATGAAAAAGATGAAGGCGAGAAATCCGAACACGACCTGGATCACGCGCCGGCGCTTGCCGCTCTTGAGATCGAAGATCATCGGGCGGCGAAGGCTAGAGGACTCAGGGACTCAGCCGGTCATCCCGCCTCGCCGGGCGAGACCTCGGTGCTGAGGGATTCCTCGCGTGGGCGCCCGAACCGTTTCGCGACCGCGATGCTGCCCTCGTAGAGCAGCAGCAACGGGATCATGATCATGAACATGCTCACCGGGTCGCCCCCGGGCGCGGCGGCGGAAACAACGGCGATGATGAAGATCGCGTAGCGGCGGTTCTCGACGAACCACTCCGGCGGCACGATCCCGAGCCGGGTAACCGAGAGGATCGCGATCGGGATCTGAAACAGGATGCCCATCGCCATCAGCATCAGCCCGAAGAAGCTGTAGTAGTCGCGCGCCCGGACGTTGATGTCGAACTCGGCGTCGTTGAAGTTGAGCAGGAACTTCACCGCCACCGGCATGACCACGAAGTAGGCGAAGGCGACGCCGACGATGAACAGGATCGGCATCGCGATCAAGAACGGGGTTATCGTCCGCCGCTCCTGGGGCGAGAACGCCGGCAGGACGAAGGCGTAGAGCTGGTAGAGGACCACGGGCAGGGCGAGGATCATCGCCCCGTAGGCCGAGACCTCGACCGTGGTGAAGAACGGCTCGGTCACCCCGAAGGTGATCGGCACCGGGGTATCGGCGGGCAGCGGGTCGTTGGCGATGTCGAGCAGCAGCGGGTTCTGCCAGAAGCAGAGCGCGAAGGCAACACCGAGCGCCAGCAAGGCGACGATGAGCCGGTTGCGGAGCTCATCGAGGTGGTCGACGAGCGTCAGCCGATCGTCGAAGCGGGCGCGTGCCGACCTCAGGCGCGCCACGGCGTCACCGGCGCCCGCGCGACGCGGACGCTCATCTCAGGTGCGGTTCTCGACGACCTCGCCCTCGACGGGCTCGGAGCCCGGCTCGGGCTGGGGCTGAGAGGCCGACATCTCGAGCTTCGCCTGCTCGGCCTTCTCATCGTCGCCGCCCTTGCCGGTGATCGACTCCTTGAACTCGCGCATTCCCCTGCCCAGCGAAGAGCCGAGCTCGGGGAGGCGCTTGGGCCCGAAGACCAGTAGGGCGATGACGAGAACGATCGCAACTTGCCAGATGGAGAAATCCATTACCGCAATGGTACTCGGCCGGCGCGGCTTGGTCACTCGCGATCGAAATTGAGATAGAAGCGCGAGGGCGTGGGCTCGGCTTGGCCCTGGTACTTCGAGCCCGTCTCGTGCGACCCGTAGGGGCTTTCGACCGGCGAATCCATGCGCATGAACGAGATCTGGCCGATCGGCATCCCGTGATAGATCGTGATCGGCAGGTTGGCGACGTTCGAGAGCTCGAGCGTCAGGTTGCCCTCGAATCCGGCATCGACGAATCCGGCGGTGGAGTGGATCAGCAGGCCGAGCCTGCCCAGTGAGCTCTTGCCCTCCAATCGCGCAACGACATCGTCGGGCAGCGTCACCCGTTCCAGCGTCTGTCCGAGCACGAATTCGCCGGGATGCAGGATGAATGGCTCGTCGCCGCTCACCTCGACGAGCTCGGTCAGGTCCTCCATCGGCTGGCGCACGTCGATGAACGGGTGGCGGGCGTTGTGGAAGACCCGGAACTTTCGGTCGACGCGCATGTCGACGCTCGAGGGCTGGACCAGACTCGGGTCGAAGGGGTCGAAGACGATCCGTCCTGCGTCGATCTCCTCGCGAATCGTGCGGTCCGAAAGCACCATGGGAGCGGCAGTCTATTCACGCTCGGGGCCGTGCTCAGGCGTCGAATCGCCGTCGCCGGCGTTCTAGGCGTACCGCTCGACGACGCCGTCGGCCGCCAGGGTGAGCAGCACACGGCGCTGCTCGTCGAGCGAGGTCGAATCGAGCGCTTGCTTGGCCCGCTCTACCCGGTCGCGGGCGTCGGCGCGGACCTGCTCGAGCACCCCGGTGGCGGCGATCCGATCGCAGACCGCCTCGGCCGCCGCCGGGTCGAGGGCCCGCAGATCGAAACCGGCGAGCGACGGGTCGCGTTCGCGGGCGAGGATCAGCGGCAGGGTGACGGTGCCGTCGAGGAGGTCCGCCCCCCGCGCCTTGCCGGTGCGCTCGGCCGGTCCAGCCACGTCGAGCACGTCGTCGAGAAGCTGGAAGGCGAGGCCGATCTGGGCGCCGTAGGTGGCCAGGGCCTCGCGCTCTCCGCCGCCGGGCTCGGGCTCGGCGCCGATCAGGCAGGCGCACTCGAACAACCGCGCGGTCTTCAGCCGGCAGCGCTCCAGGTAGCGCTCGGCAGAGATCTCGAGCCGGAAGGCGTCGCGCCGCTGGGCCAGCTCCCCCTCGGCGAGACCGACCGAGGCGGCCGCCAGCAGCCGCACGCGGTGCTCGGCGGCCGAGTTCGACGCCGCGAGCTCGGCGAAGGCGCGCGAGAAGAGCAGATCGCCGACCGCGGTCGCCGCGGCGCGCCCCGCCCGGGCAACCACCGTCGGGCGGCCTCGACGAAGCGGCGCCGCGTCGAGCACGTCGTCGTGGACGAGGGTCGCCATGTGCACGAGCTCGACGGCGGTCGCGGCGCGCACCGCGCCCTCGCCGGCGCCCGGGCCGGCGCAGAGCAGCACGAGCATCGGTCGTAGCCGCTTGCCGCCGGCGGCGAGGGTCGCCCCGGCCTCGTCGCCGAGCCCGCGACCGTGGCCGTCGACGAGCGCCGCCAGGCGCTGCTCGACGGCCGCCATCCGGCGCGGCAGCCACGCCTCGGCGGCGTCGAGGACCACGGTCACCGGGGGTGGCACGGCTGATCGGTTCACGGAACCTGGCGGCTCAGCTCGGGCGCACGCCCGAATGGATCGCGATGATGCCGCCGGCGAGCACGATGTAGCCGATCCGCTCGAGGCCGGCCCGGTCCATGATCAGCGCCAGGCCCTCGGGCGGCGGGAAGCGCTTCACCGACTCCGGCAGGTATGTGTAGGCGTCACGGTTCCCCGCGACCGCCCCCAGCAGCGGCACCACGCGGTCGAACCAGAGCCCGAAGAAGGTCGATAGCGGCGGGCGGCGGGGCTGGGTGATCTCGAGGATCACCAGGCGCCCACCCGGCCTCAGCACCCGCGCCAGCTCGCCGACGCCGCCCTCGAGATCGGCGAGGTTGCGGACCCCGAAGCCGACCGTGACCGCGTCGAAGGATTCGTCGTCGTAGGGCAACCCGACCGCGTCCGCCCACTCGAACCGGACGCCCGCAGCGCCTCGCGCGGCGGCCTTGCTGCGCGCGAGATCGAGCATCCGCTCGGAGAAGTCGGCGCCGATCACGCGCCCGGACGGGCCCGTGCGGCGGGCGAGCTCGAAGGCGAGGTCACCGGTGCCGCAACAGGCGTCGAGCGCCGAGTCGCCCGCCCCCAGCTCGGCGCGGTCGGCGGCGCGCTCGCGCCAACGATGATGCAGGCCGGCGGTCATCGCGCTGTTCATCAGGTCGTAGACGCCGGCGATGCGGTCGAACATGCCGCGGATCTGCCCCGCGAAGGCCTCCTCTTGCACCGTGCCCGTCATCGGGCGCCTACGCGCTCATCGCAGCGAGGCGAGGAACTCGACCAGGGCGTCGAACTTCCTCGGCGGCAGATCCCCGTAGGCGGGCATGATCCCAGGCGCCGCGACGAGCGAGCGGGAGATCGCCTCGGCGGGGATCTTCGCCCCGATCTCCGTCAGCTCCGGGCCCGGGCCGTCGTTGCCGTTCTCGCCGAACTTGTGACAGGCGAGGCATCCCGACTGCGCGGCGACCTGAGCGCCGAACTCGAACTCCTCCCGCGCCGCCGTGTCGGCCGCGATCTGCGGCGGCGGCTCGACCTCGATCTCGGTCGGCGAGCCCGCCGAGGCGCCGAGGAAAGTCAGGTAGGCCATCGCGATGATGGTCAGGATCCCCGCCGTCATCGCCACCGGCCGTCGTTCCGGACGCCGCTCCGGGTTGCGGTCGTAGAACGGCAACAACAGGAGCAGCACCATGCAGATCGTCGGGATACCGATGGTCGCGATCGGCACCAGCTCCGGCGGCTTGATCACCCGCAGGAGCTCGAAGAGGAAGAAGAAGTACCACTCCGGCCGCGGCACGTAGGTGGTCGTCGTCGGGTCGGCCTTCGGTCCCTGCTCGGCGCCGAGGATGATCGCCATCGCGACGATCACCAGGGCAACGATCATCATCATCACCGAGTCCTTGAGCACGGCGTAGGGGAAGAAGGGCTTGCCCTTCTTCTTCAGCACCTCGTACTCGCGCAGGTACGCCTCCTGCTCGGCGCGGTTCATCCGACCTTCTCCTCACGCGACGACTTCGGCTTGGCCTCGGCGCGCAGCCATGGCGGCGCGGTCGTCCCGAGCTTGACCACGAGGTAGAGGTGGGCGCCGATCAAAGCGATGATCAACCCCGGCACCAGGAGCATGTGGACGGCGTAGAAGCGCGGCAGCGTGGTCGCGGTGAACTCCGAGCCCGCGCGCAGGAAGTCGGCGAGATACGGCCCCACAACCGGCCCCGAAGCGGTGATGTTCATCGCCACGATCGTCGCCCAGTAGGAGCGGTTGTCGAACGGGAGCAAGTACCCGGTCAGGCCCATGACCAGGGTCAGGATCAAGAGCACGACGCCGATCACCCAGTTGAGCTCGCGCGGGTACTTGTAGGCGCCGAAGAAGAAGGTCCTGCCCATGTGCAGGAAGATCAGGATGATCATCATCGTCGCGCCCCACTTGTGCAGGCCGCGAACGAACTCACCGAGGAAGACATCGTTGGTCAGATGCGAGATCGAGTCGTAGGCCTCGGTGGCCGAGGGCACGTAGTAGAAAGCCAAAAAGACCCCGGTCAGCGCCTGGACGACGAATGCAAACAGGGTCGCCGAGCCGAGTGTGTAGAACCAGTTCGTCCCCTTGGGGACCTTGCGCAGCAGCAGTCCGGTCAAGAAAGGCGAGGCGCCGGTGCGCTGGTCGACCCAGCCCACGACGTCGATCGCGCCTTCCTTGGTCTTCTCGCGGACGGGATGCGGCTCGGCCTCGACGCCGTTCGCGCCGCCGCCGTCGCGCCGCGCGCCGTTGCCGCGCTCACCCGGCTTCGACGGCTTGCGCAGTGCTGATGGGAGCTTCGGCATCGTCGGCCTCAGCTCGGCGGCGGGGGCGTGGTCGGGCGCGGCGGGTACAGGTACTCCCAGATTCCGCCGGTGAACTCGCCCGGGTCGCGGGCGCGAACCGGTTCGAGGTCGTTGGTGACGCTGTAACGGGGGCCGACCTCGACCGTGTCACCGTTGACGCGGGTCTGGAAGCGGTCGAGCGGGCGCACCGGCGGTCCGCCGATCACCAGGCCCTCGAAGTCATAGACCCCGCCGTGGCAGGGGCAGATGAAGTTACCGGCGGCCTGCACGAAGCGGACCGGGCAGCCGAGGTGGGCGCAGCGGGTCGAGATCGCGATGAACTCGTTCGGGTCCTCGTCCAGGGTCGGGCTGCCGCGGCGGATGTAGACGGTGGTCTTGCCCGAATCGCCGACCCCGTCGACGATCGTGATCACCGCCTGGCGGTAGGTGTCGTCGGCGAAGTCGTCGGGAGAGCCGACGCCCTCCCAGGTTTCCTCGGGACGGTCGAAAATCGGCGCGACGGCGAAGCCGACCACCGGCAGTGCGACCACGGCCACCGCGACGCCCCCAGCGGCCTGGCCCGCGAGTGCAAACACGGTTCGGCGAGTCATGGTCTCGCCTTCGAAATAGCCCGCGGGTTTGGGCTTCTCGGGGGTCGCGCCCCGCTTCTTGTCCGCCGGCTCAGCCAAGTCTCAGAGGGGGTCTAGACGGAAGTCTATTGCGTCGGCAGCGCGCCCAAGCTCGTCCTCGAGGCCCGCTTGCGCAGCGGTCGCCGAGGCCGCCGCCCAGAGCGCCTCCGCCGCGTCGCTCGAGCCCGAGCGGAGACCGGCCTTCGCCCGTTGGTGGCGGGCCGAAGCGCCGGCGCTGATCGCCGCGGCGCAGGCGAGCCAGAGGGCGCTCGCCTCGCGCGCGGTGCGCTCGGGCGGGCGGCTGCCGTCGTGGACCTGGGCCGCGAGGCTGATCAGATCGGAGAGCTCGCGCACCGCCTCGAGATCGCCGAGCGCCGCGAGGCGCTCGAGCCCGCGCGCGTAGAGATAGTCGCCCGCGAGCAGCGCCAGGTCGGGATCCTCACCGCTGACCACGCGACCGCGCCCGTAGTGGAGCAGATAGCCCTCGCGCACGGACTCGACCACGAGCGAGTACTCGCCCGGAGCCGCCGCGGCACGCCCCCCCGCGGCGGCGAGCAGGCCGAGGCCGGGCGCGGCCCCGCCCGGTTCGGCGACGTGCCGGCTGATCACCGAGTCCTCGTCGCGAAGCGAGGCGGCGAGTAGGCGCAGGACGTCGTCGGGAACGATCACGGGCGGGCGAGGATAGGCCCCGGCGCCGCCGGGCGCCGGGTCGGGCGCTCAGCCGGAGCCGCTGCCGCCCGAGCCCGAGGACCCGGGTCCCGAGTTGTCGTCCTCGGCCTCGATGCCGCCCGAGCACTCCGGGTCGTCGGCGTGCTCGGCCTCGTCACAGTTGCCGGAGACGTCCTCGGCCTCGGTGGTCGTCGCCTCGCCGGTGGTCGTGTCGCCGGTCGTGGGCGTTGTCGCCCGCTCGGTCACTGTCGTCGTCTCCTGCTCGTCCTCGCCGCAGGCGACGAGGCCCGCCGTGCCGGCCCCGAGCACGCCCACAGCGAACACGATCGCGACCCGCGTCGCGGTGAAGTCCGAAATTGCCATCTCAGTGCTCAGAACACGCGCGGGCGCTCCGGATCACGCGAAAGCCGCCGCGAACGCGTCCGCGGCCGCCTCGCAGGTGCGGTCGATCGCAGCCTCGTCATGGGCCAGAGAGACGAACCAGGCCTCGAACTGCGAGGCCGGGGGATAGATCCCGCGGTCGAGCAGCTCCCGGCAGAAGTGGCCATGCGCCGCGAGGTCGCTCGCGGCGCTGCGGGCGAAGTCGGGCGGCGGCTCGTCGGCAAAGAACGGGGTGACCAGCCCGGGCACCGCGACGACGCTGACAGGGTGCTCGCCCGCAGCGGCCGCGAGGCCGGCGGCCAGCCGGTCGGTGAGCGCGCCGAGGCGCTCGTACGCGGAAGGATCGAGCTTCGCCAGCGTCGCCAGCCCGGCGGCGACGGCGAGCGGATTGCCCGCCAGCGTGCCCGCCTGATAGACGTCGCCCGCGGGGGCGACGTGGTCCATCAGCTCCCGGGAGCCTCCGTAGGCCGCCGCCGGCAGCCCGCCGCCGAGCACCTTGCCCATGATCGTCAAGTCGGCCTCGACCCCGTAGCGCTCTTGGGCGCCGCCGCGGGCGACGCGGAAGCCGGTGATCACCTCGTCGAGCACGAGCAGGGCGCCGTCGGCGGTCGCGAGCTCGCGCAGGCGCTCGAGAAAGCCGTCGGCCGGCGGCACCACACCCATGTTCGCGGGCACCGGCTCGGCCAGGATCGCCGCCACCTCGTGCTCGGTGAGCGCGGCGGCGACCGCGTCCGGATCGTTCCAGGGCACCACGATCGTGGCCGCGGCCTGCGCCCTGGGCACGCCCGGGCTTGCCGGCATCCCCTGCGTCGCCAGGCCCGAGCCCGCGTCAGCGAGCAGGCCGTCGACATGGCCGTGGTAGGCGCCTGCGAACTTGACCAGCTGCTCGCGCCCGGTTACGGCGCGGGCCAAGCGTATCGCGCTCATCGCTGCCTCGGTGCCCGAGTTGACCATGCGGACCATGTCGACCGAGGCGAAGCGGTCACAGACCTGCTGTGCGAGCTCGACCTCGCCCTCGGTCGGGGCGCCATAGCTCGTCCCGCGCGCGGCCGCCTCCCGCACCGCCTCGACCACCTCGGGGTCGGCGTGGCCGAGGATCAGCGGGCCCCAGGAGCAGACCCAGTCGATGTAGCGGTTGCCGTCGGCATCGATCAGCTCGAAGCCATCGGCTCGCTCGACGAAGATCGGATGGGTGCGGCCGATCGAGCGCATCGCCCGCACCGGCGAGTTGACGCCGCCGGGGAGCAGGCCCACGGCCCGCGCGTAGATCACCTCGGACGAGCGGGTATCGAGCCCGGCCGTCTGCTCAGCCACCGGCGTGCTCGCGCTCCCAGTTCGCGTAGTCGTCGGTGAAGTAGTGCAGCCGGATCTTCTTGAACTCGGTCGAGGAGTAGAGGGTCGCGCGGTCGTCGCCGTGGAGCCGGTGCTCGTCGGCGATCGAGTCGAGAATCGCGTCGCACTCCCGCTTCGAGCGGCCGTGGGCCATCGTGAACACCGAGTAGGGCCAGTCGGGATAGGTGGGGCGCTGGTAGCAGTGCGAGATTCCGCGCACGGCCGACATCCGCGAGCCGACCGCGAGGATGTCGTCCTCCGGCACCCGCCAGACACCCATCCCGTTGGCCGAGAAGCCGGCTCGGCGGTGATAGAGGATCGCCGCGACGCGGCGCAGGATCTTGCGCTCGACCATCCCCTGCAGGTGCCCGAGCAGCGTCTCGGTGCTCATCCCGGCCTCGGCCGCGGCCGCGTCGTAGGGGCGGTCGGCGACCGGCATCGGCCCCTGCAGGGCGCGAATCACCGCGATGTCGGCCTCGTCGTAGGGCTGCGGCTCGAGCTCGCGCGGCGGCGCGGCATCGGCCGCGGCCGCGAGCGCCTCGGTGCCCTTCTCCATCTCCAGGTTCATGTTGATCTTGAACAGCCGCAGCGTCGGCAGCTGGCGGATCGACTCGGCGCCGGTGAGCCGCTGGAGCACCTGGAGCGTGCCATCGAGTCCGAGCTCTGAGTCGGGCGGGGTGGCGATCGTGAACCAGAGGTTGAAGTCGTGCGTGCGCAGGTAGTTGTGCGAGACGCCCGGGTGCGAATTGATGATCCTCGCCGCCCGGTGCGGGTTGGAGGCATCGACCTTGGCCGCGACCAGCATCGAGGAGTAGCCGAGCGCGCGGGTATCGAAGATCGGGGTGATCTCGCGGATGATCCGCTCGTCGAGCAGCCGCTGGGTGCGGCCCATGAGCTCGTCGACGGCGAGCCCTGCCTGTGGAGCGAGCGCCGCATAGGGCTCCGCGGCGAGGGGGAAGCTCGACTGCAGCAGGTTCATCAGCCGCTTGTCGGTGTCATCGAGCGGGATCGCGGCGCCGCCGGTGCGCGAGCGAACCTTCGGCCTCACCGAAGCCACGTCGCCGCCTCCTTGGCGTAATAGGTGAGGATCACGTCGGCGCCGGCGCGTCGGATCGATGTCAGTGCCTCGAGTGCCGCCGCGCGCTCGTCGAGCCAGCCGTTATGCGCCGCCGCCTTCAGCATCGAGTACTCGCCCGAGACCTGGTAGGCGGCGATCGGCACGTCGAGGTCTTCGCGCACGGCGCGGATCACGTCGAGATACGGAAGTGCCGGCTTGACCATCACCATGTCGGCGCCTTCCTCGACGTCGAGACGGGCCTCGCGCAGCGCCTCGCGCGCGTTCGCGGGGTCCATCTGGTACCCCCGCCGGTCGCCGAACTCCGGCGTCGACTCGGCGGCCTCGCGAAACGGCCCGTAGAACGCCGACGCGTACTTCGCCGAGTAGGCAATCACCGGTGTGTTCGGATGGCCTTCCTCGTCGAGCTGGTGGCGGATGGCGGCGATTCGGCCGTCCATCATGTCGGAGGGCGCGACCGCGTCGGCACCTGCGTCGGCATGCGAGATCGCGGTCTTGGCGAGCAGCTCGACGGTGATGTCGTTGTCGACCTCGCCGTCGCGGACGAATCCGCAGTGGCCGTGCGAGGTGTACTCGCACAGGCAGACGTCGGTGATCACGGTGAGCTCGGGGTGAGCCTCCTTGAGCGCCCGTACCGCCAGCTGGACCACACCCTCCTCGTCGTAGGCGCCGGACCCGGTCTCGTCCTTGGCGGCGGGGATCCCGAACAGCACCACCGCCTCGACCCCGCTCGCCTGCAGCTCCGACGCCTCGGCGACGAGCTCGTTGATCGAGAAACGTTCGATCCCGGGCATCGATTCGACCGGCTCGCGAACGCCCTCGCCGGAGACGACGAACAGGGGCTGGACCAGGTGCCGCGGCGAGAGCTCCGTCTCGCGCACGAGGTCGCGGAGCGCCTTCGTCCGCCGCAGGCGCCGCATGCGCGTAGCGGGGAAGCTCACTCGGGAGATTCTAGGCACCCGTCGAACCGACCCGCGCGCACAGCCAACCGGGACGCGGGGTCGCCCGACGCGAGATTCCGGGCACGGTCGACATCCGCGACCCGATCGGGTCAGGATGGAGCGGTTGCGCCTGCTCCTGCTCCGTCACGGCGAATCGGCATCGAACGCGCACCCACGCGCGGCCAGCCTGCCCGAGGAGCAAGGGGACATGCTCACCCCGCGGGGGGAGGCGCAGGCGCGCGCGGCGGCGGTCGCGCTGCGTCGCCGCCGCGCGACGCGGCTGCTCAGCAGCCCGATGCGGCGCGCGCAGCAGACCGCTGCGATCGTCGCCGCCGAGCTCGGGCTCGAGGTCGAAACGCACCCGGGCATCCACGAGCTCCGCGAGCGGGGCGACTTCGGCACGCTCTCGCCCGAGGAGCAGCGGTTGCGCCGCTGGTCGGAGTGGATGAGCGAGCACGCCGACGACCCCGAGCACGCGCCACCGGGCGCGGAGTCGTTCAACACGGTGCTCGCGCGGGTGCGGCGATTGAAGGCCGATCTCGAGGCGGGCGAGGCGGGGCAGGCGGTGCTCTGCGTCTCGCACGGGATCTTCATCCGCTTCTTCTTCGCCGATTCGCTGCTCGGCGAGGGCTTTCGGGTGCGCGACGTGAGGCGGCTCTGGCAGCTGCGAACGGAGAACTGCGGGCTGAGCGTGTTCGAGCACGACGAGCCGGTACATCCCGCCGATCCGGAGATCGCCGGGTGGCGGTGCCGAAGCTGGATGGAACGCTGTTGGGACGAGTGAGGCGCGCTCGAGACCAGCGCGGGGCCACCGCGCGCCCGCTCAGCCGATCACTCGAGGCCCTCCGCCGCCGGCATCGTTGCGCTGAGCAGCGGCGACGGCTCATCCTCGGAGTCCTGGTCGCAGACGAAGGCGAAGTCGATCACGCCCGCATCGAGCGCCGCGTGAACGCCCTCGACCTTCCACCGCCGGTCGATCGTGCGCAGGCGCCGGATGGTCCCGTTCGGGTCGAGCGTGCCGACGACCGAGCCGTGGATCTTGCCGTCGTCGGAGCCCGAACCGCCGCCCTCGGCCGAGGCGGTGAAGACGACGAGATCCTCGGTGAGCGCGGTGGCGTCGCTGAACGAGAGCCGCACCCCGTCGAGCTCGCCGAGATCGTAGGCGGCGATGCGCTCGAGCTCGTGCGGATCGAGGTCCTGGTCGCCCGTGAGCGAGTCGAGCACCCGTTCGAGCGAGAGCTCTGCGACCGCGTTCTCGCTCTCGGCGGCGTTGCCGCGGTGAAAGAGCGCAAAGCGCCCGCCGAGCACCGCGGCTCCCTCGATGTTGAGCTCCTCGATCTCGCCGCGCAGGGCCTCGTAGAGCGGCTGAAGGTCGATCTGCCGCGGCTCGCCATCGAGCGACCCGTCGGCGGCGAGCTTCCAGAAGAAGCCCCGGTCGCGGCTGCGCTTTGAACCGGACCCGAGGCCGAGCAGGCCCCCGTAGGGCGCGCGCTCGAACGGGGGCATCGCGGTCAGCGCCTCGAGGTCGGGCTTGCGGCGTTTGCGCTCGTCCTCGTCGTCCGAAAGATCGCCGGCGAGCACCTGCCGCAGCTCTCCCGGTTCGCCGGCGGAGAGGCGGAAGATCGCCAGGTCGAGCTCGTCGTCGCCGATCACGTAGGTGAAATCGCCCCGACGGACGACCGCCGAGGCGGCGTAGATGTAGGGATCGCGCTCGTCGTCGTCATCCCGAGCGACATCGAGATCGCGAAGCTTTCGCAGCTCCAGCGGCGGCAGGTCCTCGGGCGTCGCCTCCGTGCGATCCATGGAGCCTGCCTACCCGGCTCGGGTGAGGGCCAACCGCGGGGATCGCCTCACCCGCCCGGCGCTCCAGCGGCTGGCCGCCGCTCGCCCGCCATGACCGCTACGCCGAGCCGTCCGAGCCGGAACGTCGCGGCGACGCGCGCGTCGTCCGCGATCCTCGTGAACGCTCGCTGCATCTCGGGCCAGTCGATGTCGTCGAGCACGAGGTAGGCGCCCTCTCGCATCGCCGGGGCGACGACGTCGAAGTGCCCGACGGTCGCGTCCTCCTGGTGCTCGGCGTCGATGAAGACGAAGTCGAGGACGCCCAGCCGCTCGACCGCCGGGACCAGCGACGACTGGATCGGCCCGACCGTGACCTCGACGTCGCCGAGCCCGAGGCTGTCGAGGGTCTCGTGCGCCCTTGCGGCCCAGGCCTCCGAGCCCTCGAGCGTGGTCAGGCGCCCGCGCTCGTTGAGGGCCAGGGCGGCGGCCTGGTAGGAGGTCGAGATCCCGAACGCGGTGCCGAGCTCGAGGCAGGCCTGCGGCCGGAGCTCGCGGATCAGCCTCATCGCGAAAGCGCACCAGCTCGGCGGCAGGCTCATGATCGCGGAAGCCGTTCCAACGCTGGCGGCGGATTCGATCATCGCGAAGCCGCCGTCGCCCGCCTCGAAGGTGGGCAGCGGCGACGCGTCCGCCTCCGCGGCGAGGGCGGCGCGCCGGGCCTCGATCCGCGCCCCCCAGGTCCGCTCCTCGGGCGGGATCGCGCCGAGCAGGGAATCGCGAAGCGCGCGGCGCAGCGGCCGCACGGCCGGGTTGCGGTGCGCGCGGACACGCGCCAGCGCCGCCGCCAGGCGAGCCTTCGTCGCCGGGGTGCTCGCTCTTGCGCGCGCGCGCAGGTTCACCGGCTCAGCTTTCCAGAGTCGCCCCGAGCGCGCCCTTGCTGGGGCTTCGCCGCGGCGAGATGACGGCACCCAGCCGAACGGTGGCTTCGCCTTGGGCTAGGCGAAGCGGCGCAGCGCGAGCCGCGCGAGCGCGCCGTAGGCGGCGACGATTGCGGCGGTGTGCAACAGCGCCACGAGCAGGTCCGGGCCGCCCTCCTCGAGTGCGCCCTCCATCGCGTCGAGCGCCGGGTCGAACGGGAACAGGGCACGAAAGACCTCGATCGCGTCGTAGACGCCGCCGCTGACCGTGCCCGACGGCACCAGCGAGAGAAACGCGATCGGCAGCGACACCATGAACGCAAGCAGCGAGCTGGCCCGGACCTCCTTCGCCGAGCTGCCGATCGCCGCCCCGAAGGCGGCGAAGCCGGCGCCGCCGGCGAGGATCGCGAGCAGGATCAACGGCGCCCGCCCCCAATCGATCGAGACGAGCATGGTGAGCGCCGCGAGCAGCAGCAGTGTGACCGCCACCGAGGCGGCGATCCCGAGCGTCACCTTCTCGACCAAGAGCCCGGTCTTGCCGACCAACCCGCGGGTTATCCGCGAGAAGGCGTTCTCCTCGCGCTCCAGCGCCAGCGAGCCGGCGACCAGGAGCACGGTCACGAACATCAGGGTCACGGTCACGGCGACCGCGATCGCGAAGGTGTCGAGCTCGGAGCTGTCCCCGGCGACAACGGTCTTGTCGACCGAGATCGGCTCCGCCACGGCACCGAGCAGGGGGAGCGCGAAGTCGAGGTTCTCGCCGGCCAGCCGGCCGAAACGGATCACCCGGTCGAGCGCCTCGCGACCCGCGCTGCCGGTCGGGAGCTGACTGCGCACCGCGCTCAGGATCGCGTTGCTGCGTTCGAGCCCCAGCACGTCGAACTCGCCGATCAACGGAAGGTCGAAGACGCCGCCCTCGATCAGCAGGTCGAGGTAGGTCGCCGCCTCGTCGGAGATCCGCCGGGAGAGGATCAGGTTCGCCTCCGTGACCAGCGCCGAGATCCGATCGTCGACCAGGCTCGCCTTCACCGGATCGTCCTCGTTGACCAGCACCTCGACCGTGGGCTGGCGCGGGTTGAGGCTGGCAAGCGACTCGAGCTCGTCGAGCAGGTCGTCGGGCAGGATCAGGGCGGCGATCACGTCGCCGTCCTCGACCTTCCGCTCCGCCTCGGAACGCGACTCGACGTCGACGCACTCGACCCGCGAGCAGAGCTCATCGCGGGCGATGCCCCGATCGATGCCCTCGTCCTCGCCCCCGATCTGGAACTGCTCGGTGTCGGGGACCAGGTTCAGGAACGCCACCCGCGGCTTCGAGCCATCGCCGGAGAGCGCGAAGCCGATCAGCACCCCGAGCACCACCGGGTAGGCGATCAGCAGGCCAACCACCAGCGGCGAGCGGCGCAGGATCTGCAGGTCCTTGAGCAGCAGCCAGCCCATCAGGTGATCAGTGGCCCCGCTCGCGCAGGTAACGGACGAAGGCCGCTTCGAAGTCGCGCTCGCTGCCGCCGACCGCGTCGTGGAGCTGGTCCGAGGTGCCGTCGAAGACCGCCTCGCCGTCGGCGAGCACGAGCAGGCGGTTGCCGTAGCGCTCGGCCTCGAGCAGGTGGTGGGTCGAGTAGATCACCGTGGTCCCGGAGCCGGCGAGGTCGAGAACGAACTCCCAGAGGCGCTCGCGCTGGCGCGGGTCGAGCCCGGTCGACGGCTCGTCGAGGAGCAGCACGGCCGGCTCCGCGAGCAGCCCGATCGCGATGTTCACCCGCTGCTGGTTGCCGCCCGAGAGGGTCCCGATCCGGTCGTCGCGGCGCTCGCCGAGACGCGTCTGGTCGAGCATCCGCTCGATCGCGGCGTCGACGTCGGCGACCCGCTCGAGGTGGGCGAACAGGCGCAGATTCTCGACCACTGTGAGCCGCCGATACAGCCCCGCCAGCTGGGGCACCCAGCCGATCTGACCCGGCACCGAGAGCGAGCCCGAGTCGGGCTCCCGGATCCCGGCGAGGATCGAGAGCAGGGTCGTCTTCCCGGCCCCGTTCGGCCCGATCACGCCCAGCAGCTCGCCGCGGCGGGCGGAGAAGGAGACCTCGTGGAGCGCCCGTTGCTCGCCGAAGCTCTTCGACAGCCCCTGCGCCTCGATCACCGGCGCGCCGTCCTTTGAGGTCCCGCCCACCGCGGGAAAGCTAGTGGTCGCTCCCGCTCGGCCGCGCGGATACGCTGCTCGCCGGAATGAAGGTGCTGTTCATCGCCGACGTCGTCGGCAAGCCCGGACGCGCCGCGCTGGACAGGGCAATGCCCGGGCTGCGCGAGCGCTATGCGCCCGCGCTGGTGATCGTGAACGGCGAGAACTCTGCCGGTGGCCTCGGGATCACGCCGAAGACGGCGGAGGACCTGTTCGCCACCGGCGCCGACGTGATCACGCTCGGCAACCACGCGTTCCGCCACCGTGAGGCCCACGCATATCTCGACGATTCCGAGCGCGTGATCCGCCCGGCGAACTTCATGGCGGGCAACCCCGGCCGGGGCCACACGATCGTCGAGGCGGGCGGCATGCGGGTCTGCGTGATCAACCTGATCGGCCAGATCCAGCTGCGCGCGGCACGCTCGCCGTTCAGCGAGGCAGAGGCGTTGCTCGACCGGCTCGCCGGCCGCGCGGATGCCTTCTTCGTCGACTTTCACGCCGAGGTGACCTCGGAGAAGGTGGCGATGGGCTGGCATCTCGACGGCCGCGCCGCGGCGGTGGTCGGTACCCACACGCATGTGCCGACCGCTGACGCCCGGGTGCTGCCGCGGGGGACCGCCTACATCTCGGACGTCGGCATGACCGGATCGCGGGCAAGCGTCCTCGGGGTCCGATGGGAGCAGGCGCTGGAGAGCTTCCGCACCCAGATGTCGGTGCGTTTCACGACCGCCGACGAGGATCTTTGGGTGAACGCGGTCGTGGTCGAAATCGGCGGCGACGGCCTAGCCGAGTCGATCACGCAGGTGCTCGAGCCGGCACCGGACTGAGCGGCACCGGACTGAGCGGCGCCGCTCGAGCGGCGTCGGGACCGCTGCTACGGGCCGGTCGGGGCCGCGTCGAGGCCGGCCGACTCCTCTTCGCCGGTGTCGCCGGCCTGCTCCTCCTCCTCGAACGCCGGCTCCTCGGCACCCTTCTCGGTCTCCTCGAACTGAGGCTCCTCGCTCGGGGTGGTCTCCATGTGTCCTCCTCCAGGGTCTGATGACACTGCCGGTCCGCTACCCGTTGCGGGCGACGCGAACCGGCGCTGCGATCGCGAGCGCGATCAACAGCGCCGGCAGAAACCATGGGATGTAGAGATAGAACCAGTGCTCGGCGGCGAGCTGGACCGCGACCAGGACGGCGGCGGCGAGGGCGGCGACCTGGGCGATCGAGCGGCGTCGCGGGACGAAGGCGACGGCGACCGCGAGCGCGGCGGCGAGCGCGATCGCGGCCGTCTTCAGCCACCCGATCCCGTCCACCTGACCCCAGATGCTGAACGGCGAGCTGCGCTCGAGCTGGCTGGCCACCGTGCGCTCCCAGAAGGTGGCCAGGCCAGGGTCGATCGCAGGGTGGGCAAGCATCAGCGCCACGACCGCGACCAGGGCCGCGGCACAGCCGCCCACCGGGCGCAACCACGCCAGACTCGAGGCGCCCCGATCGCGTTCCGCGCGCCGCTCCGGGAGCCCCAGCTCGCCGCTGAGATACAGCGGCGCCAACGCCAGCGGTGCGAATTTCGCCACCGCGGCCAGCGCGAGCAGCGCGCCACGCGCGAGCGGACGGGCGAACAGGGCCAGCGACCAAACGAGCAACGCCGCGACCAGCGAGTCGTTGGCGTTCGACTGCAGAGCGAAGGCGGTGTACGGGTAGGCGACCCAGGCGAAGGCGAGCACGATCCCGAGCTCGCGTCCGGGGCGCCCGGGTCGTAACCGGACACCGAAGGCAACGAGCCCCAGCACCGTGGCCAGGTCGAAGGCGATCGCGGCCGCGTGCGAGGCGGCGAGCTCGTCCCACTCGCCGCTCCAGGGCAGCGCCAGCTCGAAGGGGACGTACGCGTAGTAGTTCGCGGGGCCGTAGGTGTCACCGAACGGGTTGTCCTCGGGGAACTCGCCCTCGCCGTAGATCGGCTGGCCGTGGGCGATCCGGTCGGCGCCGACGGTCCCCGCGTAGCCGACGTCAATGACCCCGGAGTCGGCGATGTTGATCGTCAGCCGGAAAGCGATCAAGAAGACCGCCGCGACTCCGAGCCAGGCGGCGGGGACCGCCGGTCGCAGGGCTGCGCCGCCGCGCAAACCGAGCCACAGCATCCGCGCCAACAGGTAGGCGAGGATCGGGTAGACGAGCGGCACCGAGACGCCGATCTCACCCCGATTGAAGAACACATGGGAGAGCCCGAAGCCGAGCAGGGCGAGCAGGTCGAGATGCGCGATCCGCCACGGCCGGCGCCAGTGGACGAGGCCGGCGAGAAAGATCACGCAGAGCGGGATCCAGACGTAAGGGGCGTTGAGCACGTGTCCGAACTGGCCCTGATACCCGCGCGCCATCGGCCAGGCGACCTGATGACCCGTCCACGCCTCCCGCACCCCGCCGGTGACGCCGTCGACGATCACCAGAGCGACCTCGGACCCCTCCCGCCTCTCGTAGCCGACCCGCCATGCGTCGCCGTCGTCGATCTCGATCGCGGCCTCGAGGCGGCCGTAGCGCTCGGTCTGCTCGGCGACCGTGGGGTCGCCTGCCGCGATTCGCAGCGCCTCCCGGGCGTCGATCGCGTAGCGCTCGGGAGTGGCCGGCAGCCGGCTCGGCGGGAGCGGTGGCGGCTCCGCCGCGATCGCTCGCCCCGGCGCCAGCAGGATGAGGATCGAGCCGCTTAGCGCTAGCGCCCGTCGAAGGTCCACAGCTTGTTGCCGATGAAGTTCACCGGCATCGCCAGCGCCACGGCGACTGCCTGGGCGGGCAGCTCGGGCAGCTCGGCGGCGGAGACGAGCAGCTCCAACACGACGAGATTGAAGCCGAGCACGACCACGCTGACGGTGAAGAAGCGCGCCGCCTGAAAGCCCGCGTGACCGTCGCGGGCGCGGAAGGTCCAGTGGCGGTTGAGGAGGAAGTTGTTGGACACGGCGACGCAGAACGCTCCCACGGCCGCTGGGATGTGGTGCAGGCCGGCGAGCTCCGAGAGCAGCGCGAAGACGACCAGGTTGACGACGTAGCCCGAGCCGCCGACGAGGCCGAACTTGACCAGCTGCACCCAGTTGTCGGGCTTGCGCGTTCCCAGATGGACGCGTCGCACGAGACCCCAGGCACGCTCGGCGATCGCCTCATCGGCGCCCATCCCGGTCATCCCCCGACCTCGAACGCCGGCCATGTGCCGGCCGGCCGGTGAACCCGCAGCGAGTCTCGGCGCTCACCGATGCCGAAGTGGTCGAGCACCAGGTCGGCGACGTCGCAGAGCGCCCATTGCTCGCGGGTCGCCTCGGTCCCGGGCTCCAGCCCGCAGAGCACCAGCGGGGCGAGCGAGTCGTCGGCGCGCAACGCTCCATGGCTGCCGCCGGGGCAGTGGGTCACCCCGCCCCAGTCGACGAGCTCGTACCCGGGCGCGGCGGAGATCAGCAGGTCGCCGGCATAGGGCGCCCGCAGAGCCGACCACAGGCGGGCCAGCGCGTCGGGGTAGACCTGCGAATCGAAGCGTTCGGCGCAAACCTCGGCCTCGAGCGCGGCCAGGTCGCCCTCGACCTCCCAGCCGACCCCGCGCCGGTCGACGACGCCGGACCCGCGGCGAAATCGCAGCTCGGAGCCGTCGCGCTCGACCACCGCCCGGTCACCGGAGAGCCAGGCGAACAGCTCGACGCCGTCGATCTCGCGCAGCCGCGCCCGCACCTCAGCATGCCGGCGAGCCGCGCGGCGGCGCTCGCCGAGCACGTAGACGGCCGCGGCGCGGGCGATCGGGCTGACGGCGAGCTCCGCGCCGGCAGGGTCCCCGTTCGGCTGCAGGACCCGCCACTGCGAGCCGAGCGCCTCGGCCAGCGGCAGCGGATGCTCGACCCGGGTCTGGGCGTGGTCGGCGAGCAGGATCACCGCGTTCTGGTCCAGGAACGTGTCCAACCCGCCGGCGGCGTCGGCGAGCTCGGTGAAGGCGGCGTCGGCACGGGCAATGGACTCGATCTGGGCCTCGGGGCCGAACTTGTGCGAATGGTGGTCGTTGTCGGGAAGCGAGAAGAGCAGGAAGTCGTAGAGATCGTTCGCGACCAGCTCGCGGCCGACGCAGGCCGAGTACTCGTCCCGCGTACCCGGACGGGCGAGCGTCGGCCTGCAGTCGACCACCCGGCTCGAGTACAGCTCTCCGTAGAAGAGCTCGTCGGGACCCCAAGTCGCGTGACGGAAGCTCGCCGCGACCGCGACCCGTCGCAGCAGGCCCTCGAGCCCGAGCTCGTGGCGGGTACGGCCCCGGTAGATGAGGAAGGGCGTGCAGGCGCTGCGCACGCCCTGGTCGCCGAGGCGTTCGAAGATCGTCTCCACCTCGTGGGAGAGGTGGGACATGTTCATGTTGTAGACGATGTCGTAGAGGCTTCGAAAGAGGCCGAAGGCCCGCGTTGCCTCGAACGAGCTGCCGTACTCGACATAGCGTCCCTCAGAGCGGTGATACCAGTTGCTGCCGCTGATCCAGTGGCGGTCCGGGCGAACGCCGGTGACGATCTCCGAGCTGCATGCCGGCGTCACCGAGGGAAACGAGGCGACGCAATCGGAGATCAGCGAGCCGCGCTCGAGCAGCTCGGCGAAGGTCGGCGCCGCGCCGCCCCGGGCCGCCTCGGTCAGCATCTCGGTGCGCAGCGAGTCGACGACGCAGAGGACAAGCTTGCGGTGGCTCACCGCAGCGTCCTGAGGCCCTCGTACTTGCGCGCCGCGCGCCGGCGCTGACCGGCGTAGAGCCAGATCACGCCGGCGAGGGCCACCAGGCCGAGCGGCTTCAAGAGCACCGAGAGCGCGGCGACCGCCAAGGCCGCGAACACGATCAGCACCGAGATGAAACCGCCGCCCTCCGCCCGCCTCGCCGCTCCCTCGGCGAGGTCGCGGATGACGACAAACGAGAACGCCGCCAGGGCCGCGCCGACCGGCCATCCCGGCCAGGCGGCATGGCCCTCCTCCTCGAGCGAGACGCCGAACATGATCGCGCCGACGACGATCGCGATCACGAGCAGCATGGCTCCGATCCGCTCGCGCCGACCGGGGGCGCCGCCGAGGGCGCCCGCCGCCAGCGCCAGGCCCGCGCCCTGGCAGGCTGCGAGGAAGAAGTCCATCGCGCGGGCAGGCTAGAGGATCCATCTTGCGGCTCGATGGCGAAGGGGCGGGACACGGACCGTGGTGGGAGGGGCCGCCGACCGCGGATCAACGCCGCTCCTACGCCGATGCGGCGAGCGTCCCGTACAGGCTCGACAACGTCGCCCGGGCGCCGCTGGAGGGCGAGGCCGCCTGCGAGCTGGCAATCATCGGCGGCGGGCTCAGCGGACTGTGGGCGGCGCTGCTGGCGAAGCAGGACGAGCGGGACCGCGAGGTGCTCGTGCTCGAAGGCGATCGAATCGCCAACGCCGCGAGCGGGCGAAACGGGGGCCTTTTCTTCTCAGCCGGGCCTTCTACCGGTGGCCCTCGACCTGATCGCCGGTCGCCAGACCGACGCGACCCGGCTGCGCGCGATCCGGTCGCGCCCGGTTCCGTTTCCGCCCGAGCCGCTTCGCTGGGCGGCGATCGAGCTCACCCGCCGGGGGCTCGCCGCCGCCGATCGCACCGCGGCCGCCG
Organism: Solirubrobacterales bacterium; assembly: GCA_021155855.1. GTDB lineage: Bacteria > Actinomycetota > Thermoleophilia > Solirubrobacterales > 70-9 > WHSW01. Next base: position 73,302 of record JAJNAZ010000004.1, on the reverse strand, counting down.
CGGGCTCTGGTTGCGCGCCCTCGACCGGCTCGGGCTCGGGTTCGACAGCTGAGCGGCCGCGGTGCCACACGGCGGGAGTTACGACAGACTGAGGCCGTGACCGAGACGCACGACCGCGGGATGCCGTCCGAGGGCGCGCCGACGGAAGCCGCGCACCGGCGCGCCCACACCCGGGCACGTGACCTCGAGCGCTATGCGGGCCTATTCGCCGAACGCACCCGGGTGATGCGCTCCTCGGCGATGCGCGACCTGATGGAGATCACCGCCCGGCCGGAGGTGATCTCGCTCGCCGGAGGGCTCCCCGATACCTCTACGTTCCCGCCCGAGAGCTTCGCCGCGCAGATGACCCGGATCGCGCAGGAGAGCTCGGCGGAAGCGCTCCAGTACGGGCCCACCGAGGGGTTCGCCGAGACCAAGGAGTGCGTCCGCGAGGTGATGCGGGCCGAGGGCATGGATCCCGATCCCGACGACGTGATCGTCACCACCGGCGGCCAGCAGGCGATCGACCTGGTTGCGAAGACGCTCGTCGACCCCGGCGACGTCGTCATCGCCGAGGCGCCGACCTATCCCGGTGCGGTGCCCGTCTTCTGCTCCTATGAGGCCGAGACGCTGCAGGTCCCTCTGGACGACGAGGGGATGCGCGTCGACGAGCTCGAGACCCTGCTCGACCGCCTCGCCGCCGGCGGGCGACGGCCGAAGTTCATCTACTCGGTGCCCAGCTTCCAGAACCCCGCCGGGGTGACGATGTCGGCGCAGCGGCGCCGGCGGCTGGTGGAGATCGCGCGTGAGCGCGAGCTGCTGGTGGTCGAGGACAATCCCTACGGCCTGCTGCGCTACGAGGGCGAGGCGCCGGATCCCCTCTACAAGCTCGAGGGCGGCGACTACGTGATCTACCTCGGGACGCTGTCGAAGATCCTCTCGCCGGGAATCCGCCTCGGATGGCTGTGCGCCCCGCCGCCGGTAATGGAGAAGATCGTGCTCGGCAAGCAGGCGGCCGACCTGTGCACCTCGACCCTGACCCAGTACTTCGTCCGCGAGTACTTCGCCGAAGGCAACTGGCTCAACTACGTCGACGATCTTCGCGGCATCTACCGTTCGCGACGCGATGCGATGCTCGAGGCGCTCGAGCGCTTCCTCCCGCGACAGGCGACCTGGTCGCGCCCGCATGGGGGCCTCTTCTGCTGGGCGACGCTGCCCGGCTACATCGACACGACGGATCTGCTGGCGAAGGCGCTGCGCGAGAACGTCGCCTTCGTCCCCGGGGCGGCCGCCTACACGGATGGCCGCGGCGGCTCCGCGATGCGGCTCAACTTCTCGGCCTCCGGCGAGGACGAGATCCGCGAGGGCATCCGGAGGATCGGGAGCGTGATCGACGAGCAGGTCCAGCTGTTTGAAACGATCACCGGCGAGCACCGAACAACCAGCGTTCCGCCCGCCTCCTCGGCTCGGCCTCCCGGAAGGGCCGGGCCGGGTGAAGGCGGGGCTGCCGACGGGCCTGGCGACGTGTTGCCGTTTCGACGTCACGCGCAATGAGGGTGGCGGTGCTCAAGGGCGGCCGCGGGCTCGAGCGCCAGGTGTCGCTTCGCAGCGGGGCGCGGGTCGCGGACGCGCTCGCCTCGCTCGGCCACGACGTGCTCGCCATTGACGTCGGCGCCGAGCTCGTCGCGACCCTGAAGGCCGAGCGCCCGGAGGTCGCCTTCGTCGCCCTGCACGGCGTCGGCGGCGAGGACGGCACCGTCCAGGAGCTGCTCGAGATCCTGGACATCGCGCACACCGGGTCCGGCGTCGCCGCCTGCCGGCGCTCGATGGACAAGGTCGCCGCCAAGCACGCGCTGCTCGCCGCCGGAGTCGCCACCCCGGACTGGGTCGCCTTCAGCTCCACGGCCTTCCGCGAGCTCGGCGCGGCCGAGGCGCTGGGCGAGATCGAGGACAGGCTCGGCTTCCCGCTCGTGGTCAAGCCCGCCTCCGGCGGCTCCTCGCTCGGCGTCCGCTTCGCCGCCGGCGCCGGCAAGGTACCCGAGGCCCTGGTCGCAGCCTTCTCCTACGACGACCGGGTGCTACTCGAGCGCCACGTCGATGGCCGCGAGCTCGCCGTCTCGCTGCTCGCCGGGATCGCGCTGCCCGCGGTCGAGGCCCGCCCGCGCGACGAGGATCGGTTCAACTACGAGGCGCGCTACGAGATCGGCCGCACCGAGTACGTCTGCCCGGCCGAGCTCGGAGCCGCCGAGGGCCCGGTGCTCGACGCCGCGTTGCGGACCTGGGACGCCCTCGGCCTCGAGGGCTTCGGCCGCGTCGACCTGATCCTCGGCGACGACGGACCCCAGGTGCTGGAGGCGAACGCGATCCCGGGGCTCACCGACACCTCGCTGCTGCCGATGGCGGCCGAGGCCGCCGGGCTCGGCTTCGAGCGCCTCTGCGAGCGGCTGCTCGAGCTCGCCCTCGAGCGCGAGGATCGGCGCGCGCCCGTCTGAACCGCAGCCCGAGTTGACATGTGACCATATGGTCACCTATACTCCCATCCATGGACGCGGTGTTCAAGGCGCTCGCCGACCCGACGCGCAGGAGCCTGCTCGACGAGCTGTTCGCGAGCGACGGGCAGACTCTGAGTGCGCTCGAGCGGCGGTTGCCGATGACGCGCTTTGGCGTCATGAAGCACTTGCGGGTGCTCGAGGAGGCGGGGCTGGTGGTCACGCGCCGGCGTGGGCGCGAGAAGCTCCACTTCCTGAACCCGGTCCCGATCCGGCTCGTCCACGACCGTTGGGTGAGCAAATACGCCGAGCCCTGGGCCGCTGGCCTTAGCGGGCTGAAGCGAGAACTCGAGGAGGAAACGATGGAAGCGTTCGATGTCCCACACCGGCTGCGACTCAGCCCCGATCCCGAAGGCGAGGGAGCGATGGCGGTGTTCGAGATCTACATCAAGACGACGCCGGAGCGCCTCTGGGAGGCGATCACCGATCCCGAGCTGAGGGCAAAGTACAGTTTCGGCGTCGAGACCCATTCCGACTGGGCGCCCGGCTCGAGCTACGAGGCCTCCGTTCCCGGGGTCGTCGAGATCGCCACGGGCGAGAACCTGGAGGTCGATCCGCCCCGCCGGCTCGTGCAGAGCTTCAACGCCCTGTGGAGCGACGAGGTGAGGGCGGCGGGGACCTCGAGGGTCACCTGGGAGATCACCCCGGTCGGCGATTCATGCCAGCTGACGGTGACCCACGACCAGCTCGCCGAGGACGCCAACCCGGAGCTCTACGGCGGCTGGCCGATGATCCTCTCCGGCCTCAAGACCCTGCTGGAGACGGGGGAACTGCTCGACACGCCGGGCTCGCTGCGCTACTCGCAGGCCTCCGAGCGCGCCGCCTGAGATCGATGATTGGGCCGTGGCGTCGCTCGCTACGGGCGTCGTCACGGCCCAGTCGTGACTATTGGGGATCAACCCGAGCGATCGCGGAGCGATCCCTGGGTAGGGGCCGGCTCTCGCTCGCCGGGCGGGGCGCTAGTCCGAGCCGGAGGCGAAGTCCTCGGGGGAGACTTCGTCGAGGAAGTCCTTGAACTTCTCGACCACCTCCTCCTGGTCCTCGACCTCGTGCTCGAACTCGATCGAGGACTCCTCGATCACCTCCTCGGCGGCGAAGATCGGCGCCGAGCAGCGGACCGCGAGCGCGATCGCATCCGAGGGGCGGGAGTCGATCTCGATCTCCGAGCCGTTGACCGAGATCGTGATCGAGGCGTAGAAGGTGTTGTCGCGAAGCTCGGTCACCGAGACGCGTTCGCACTTCGCCTCGAGCTGCTCGAGCAGGTCGTTGAGCAGATCGTGGGTCATCGGGCGCGGCGTCTGTGCGCCCTGCAACTTCATCAGGATCGCCGCGGCCTCGGGATGGCCGATCCAGATCGGCAGGAAGCGATTGCCGTCCACGGTCTTCAGCAGCACGATCGGCTGCTTGCCGACCATGTCGAAGCTGACGCCGTAGATCTGCATCTGCTGCATGGTGGGCTGGGGATCTCGCCTTCGGGGCCTCGGGGGACTGCTCGGGCCGTCCGCGGCGGCCCTCCGGGCCATTATAGGTGCGGCCTCGCGCACCACTTTCGGGCCCCGCAACCTCTCGCCGGGGCCGCGGGTTGAAAGGGGAGAAGTGATCCTCAGGGCCAGGGGGACGTGAAGGCCGTGGACCTCGCCGAGGGCGTGATCACGCGCGGCGCCCCTCACCGACGCCGCGACGCTGACGAAGTAGACGAGCGCCGGCAACCCGGCGACCGACGAGGACGTCTACGTCGGCTTCATTCGCTGAGCGGAGCCGGATCAAGGGGCACGCGAGCGGCGCCTGCGGGCGCCGCTCGCCGGTTCCGGCGTCCGGGTGGGAGAATCGGCCGGGATGTCGCATCGCCATCGCGCAACATCGATCGGGCGGGGGGTGGTCGCGGCGATCGCCTTTGCCCTCACGGCCTCGATCGCCGGGTCCGGCCTCGCTTCGGCGCAGTCCTCGACCGGCGGTCAGTCCCCGAGCGCCGAGCGCGACCTGCGTGAGGTCCTGCTGGTCGGCAACAACTGGGAGGGGACCGCCGATGTGATCCGCTCGCGAGGGAGGTTCCGGCGGATCGCCCGGGTCAACGTCATCCCGGACATCGAGGAGCGGCTGGCCGAGATCGCCGCCGACCCGGTGCGGATGGGGTACTTCCTCGCCATCCGCGAGCTCGTCGGCGAGGGCAACGACCAGTACGTCGACGACATGTACACGTCCAAGGACGGGCGGCTGCTGATCGTCTCCAGGCCGAGCCTGGCCGACGTCGTCGGGCTCGATCTGCGCAGCGGCGAGATCGCCTGGCGGTTCGTGGTCGACGGCCAGCGCTCCGATCACATGGCGCTCTCGCCCGATGGCCGCCACGTCGCGGTCTCGGCCTCGACCGGAAACGTCGTGCACATCCTCGACACGCGGACCGGGGCCGAGGTCGGGAAGTTCGAATCCGGCGACTCGCCGCACGAGAACACCTATTCCGCCGACGGCGAACGGATCTACCACGCCAGCATCGGGCTCGTCTACACCGCGGCCGACCAGCCGGCGGCCGACGCAACCAAGGGCGACCGCTGGTTCCAGATCGTCGACGCGAGCTCGAACCGGATTATCGAGCGGATCGACATGGGCGAGAAGCTCGCCGAGGCCGGCTATCCGGAGATGAGCTCGGCGGTGCGGCCGATGGCGCTGGCCGCGGATGAGCGCAAGGTCTACCTTCAGGTCTCGTTCTTCCACGGCTTCGTCGAGTACAACCTGAAGCGCGACCGCGTCACCCGGGTCGCCAACCTGCCGATCAGCGAGGAGGCGCATCAGATCCCCCGCGAGGGTTACCTGCTCGACTCGGCGCACCACGGGATCGCGCTCAGCGGCGACGGCGATCGCCTCTGCGTCGCCGGAACGATGTCCGACTACGCGGCGATCGTCTCACGCAAGAGCCTGCGCTACGAGCTGATCGAGGCCGGGGAGAAGCCCTACTGGTCGACGACCAGCGCCGACGGTCGCCGCTGCTACGTCTCCTGGAGCGGTACCGACCAGATCTCGGTGATCTCCTACCGCACACGCGAGGAGATCGCTCGGATCGACGTCGGCGACCACCCGCAGCGAATCAGGACGGGCGCGGTCCGTCGCAGCTTCGTGCGGGCGAACCGCTAGCCGCGCGGCGAAGGCACGCGCCGCGCGGGGTCGGCACGGCTCCCGAGGGCAGGAAGCGGCGGCGCCGCCGGGCGGAGTTCCGGCCGCGCTCAACCGTCAGTGAGCGCCGACGACCTCAGTAGCGGCCGATCCGCAGCCGGCGCTGGACGTCGTCCAGCCAGCGATCCGCGCAGGCGCCGGCCTGCGCCGAGGGCTGCGCCGCACGGCTCAGGTCCGCCGTCGTCGCCGAGGCCGGCGGCTTCTCGGGCGTGAAGATCCAGACGTCGAACAGGTCGTCCAGCTGCTCGCCGGAGATCTGCTCGGCGAGGGCCATAAGCCCGCATCAGGGGGGCACTCAAACCAACCTGCGCCGAGGTGCCGCCCGAGGGGATCGCGGACCAGCGCTGGGCGGGCCCGTGGGGCGGGCAACCCGGGACCGAGCGGCTATGGACGGCCTGGTAAACCAGCTCATTTCCCGCCGCCTACAGGATGAGGTGGGCGATCCTGGACTCGAACCAGGGACCTCGTCCTTATCAGAGACGCGCTCTAACCAACTGAGCTAATCGCCCTCAAAGACGGCATTCTAGAAGAGCGATGCCGCGACGACCCGACATGGCGCCGCTGCGGCGCGCGGACCTAGATGACGATCCGATCGCGCAGTTCGACGCCTGGTTCCGCGTCGCCGAGCGCGAGGCGCCGCTGCCCGAGGCGATGGCGCTGGCGACCGTCGACCCGGCGGGCGATCCGGATGCGCGTATGGTCCTGCTCAAGGGCGTCGACGCCGAGGGCTTTCGCTTCTTCACCAACCACGAATCGACGAAGGGCGGCCAGCTCGAGTCGGGGACCGGTGCCGCGCTGGTGATCTACTGGCGCGAGCTCGACCGCCAGGTGCGGGTCCGCGGCGCCGTCGAGCGCCTCGGAGAGGCGGAGTCCGACGCCTACTTCGCGACCCGCTCCCGCGACTCCCAGATCGGCGCCTGGGCCTCGCCGCAATCCCAGCCGCTGGAGTCGCGCGCGCAGCTCGACGATCGGGTGCGCGAGGCCGAGGCGCGCTTCGCCGACCGCGAGGTGCCGCGGCCCGAGCACTGGGGCGGCTACCTGCTCCGACCGCACACGATCGAGTTCTGGCAGGGTCAGGTCGGCCGCCTGCACGATCGCTTTCGCTACGCCCGCACCGGCGGCGGCTGGCGGATCGAACGGCTCGCTCCCTGAGCGCGGCGACAGGCCCCGGGAGGCCTCAGCCGCCCGCCGGGGGTTGGTGCAGGCCGAAGGGCGAGTCCTGATCGTCGCGGCAGAGGGCGAAGCACCCGAACTCCGAGTCCTGATCCGGATCGACGCCAGGGCCGGGCTCGACCGTGCCCCCGAGCTCGGCGACCCGGGTGAGCGCCGCGTCCATGTCGTCGACACGGAAGAACAGGTACGGGCTCGCCCCCGGGTCGCCGCCGTGCAGGCCCCCGTCGATCCCGGGCGTCCGGATCACGGCTCCGGCGGCCTCGCCGGACGGGCCGGTCTCGAATTCCCAGCCGAGCAGCCCGCCGTAGAACGAGCGCGCCGTGGTCGCGTCGGCGACCCCGATCTCGAACCAGTACGGCTCACCAGCCATCGTCACTCCTTCGATCTCGTTCCGATCCGCTCCAGGCTAAGCGCATCTCGGCGGCGCTTGGACGAATGTGACGGACAGGACCGGGGGTTCAGGCGCGGCCGATCCCGCGGGCGAACTCGAGCAGCTCGTCGATGCCGTCGAAGCTCAGCTCCGCCCGGATGCCCGAGCGCGCCGCGCGGACCCGGACGCCGTGGCCGAAGGCCTCCTCGAGCGCCTGCTCGGCGCGCAGCAGCGCGGCCTCCCGGTCGGGGTGAACGGGGGTCCGCGTCGGGCGCGTGGTACCGGCGGCCTTGGCGCGGCGCTCGGTCTCGCGCACGGACCAGCCGCCGGCGATCGCGTCGCGGGCGAGGCGGCGGCGGACCTCGTTGCCCTCCGCCTGCAGGATCGCCCGACCGTGGCCCTCGCTCAGCTCGCGTTCGGAGAGCGCCTCGAGGACGTCGTCGGGAAGGTCGAGCAGCCGGATCAAATTCGAGATCGCAGGTCGCGTACGACCGAGGCGGCCGGCCAGCTCCTCCTTCGACAGCCCCAAATCCTCGACCAGCGCCGCACAGGCGCGGGCCTCGTCGACCGGGTTGAGGGCCTCGCGGGCAACGTTCTCGATCAGCGCCGTCTGCAGGCGCCGCGGCTCGTCCTCGTCGCGAATCAACGCCGGCACCCGCTCGAGGCCTGCCTCGCGCGCCGCGCGCCACCGCCGCTCGCCGGCGATCAGCTCGTACCGGCCGTCGGCGAGGGGGCGGATGATCAGAGGCTGAATCACGCCCGCCTCCGCGATCGACTCGGCGAGACTCGAGATCGTCGCCGGGTCGAGGCGGCGGCGCGGCTGGCCGGGACTCGGCCGGATCATCTCGACCGGGACCTCGCGGTAGTCGGGCTCACCCTGGGCGCTCTCGGGCAGGATCGCCGCCAGACCTCGTCCCATCCCGCGCTGTCGAGCCGCCGGACTCACGCCGCCACCGCCTGTTCGGGCTCCCGGGCGGCGAGCTCGCGGGCGAGCGCTTCGTAGGCAGCCGCGCCACGCGAGTCCGGCGCGTGCGCGATCACCGGGCTGCCATAGCTCGGTGCCTCGGCGACCCGGACGCTGCGCGGTATCACGGTATCGAACACATGTTCGGGTAGGTGTCGGCGAAGCTCCGCCTCGACATCCTGGGCGAGCCGGGTTCGCTCGTCGTGCATGGTGATCAGCACGCCGGTCAGAACCAGCGCCGGGTTGAGCTCGCGCCGGGTCAGGTCGAGCGTGGCCAGGAACTGGACCAATCCCTCGAGCGCCAAGTACTCGGCCTGCACCGGGACGATCACCCGGTCGGCGGCGGCCAGCGCGTTCACGGTCACCGGTCCGAGCGAGGGCGGGCAGTCGAGGAGCGTGAGCGCGAACCGCTCGCGCACCAGGCCGAGCCCGTTCCGCAAACGTCGCTCGAAGCCCTCCATCCGCGGCAGCTCGACCGCGGCGCCGGCGAGGTCGCGGCTGGCGGGCACGATCCAGAGGTTGTCGGGCCCGGCCGGTCGCGCTGCCACCGCGACCGAGGTCTCGCCGCAGAGGCATTGATACGAGGAGGGGACCGAGTCGCGATCGAGGCCGAGGGCGACGGTGGCGTTGCACTGCGGGTCGAGATCGACCAGTAGCACCTGACGTCCCTGCGCGGCGACGCAGGCCGCGAGGTTGACCGCGGTCGTGGTCTTGCCCACCCCGCCCTTCTGGTTCGCGATCGCGTGGACGATGCCCATTTGCGCTCCCGACCTTAGCCCGGCGCGCGGCGGCGGCTCCCCGGGGCGCGCCCGCAGGGAACCTCAGACGCGGCCGTAGGGCCGCTTCTTCGCCATCCCGGGGCGCCGCGGGAGCCAGGCCGGAGTCGGTCCCCATTTGCGGATCAGGTACAGATGCCGGTGCTGGAACCCGGATCGCGCGCCGACCGCGCGGGTCTCCTCGGGGCTCATCGCCAGGCGCGGCGCCGCTCGCTCGAGCTCGGCCTCCTCGTCCGAGTTGCGGCGGCCCTTCCAGGCGACCAGCGCGCCTCCGTCGCGCAGCAGCGGCGCACCGAGCTCGGCAAGGGTGGCAAGCCGGCCGACAGCCCGCGCCGTGACCGCGTCGTAGGCCTCGCGCCCGCCCTCGGGCTCCGCGGCCGCGGCCCAGGTTTCCGCCCGGACGCAGAGCGCGCGCGCGTTGTCGAGCTCGGCGGCCTCGATCGCACGCTCGATGAACGCACACTTGCGGCCCACCGACTCGATCAGGTCGACGCGGGTCGCGGGCAACGCCGCGCCGAGCACGAGCCCGGGGAATCCGGCACCCGCCCCGAGGTCGGCGAGGCGGGCGGGCGAGCCGACCAGCTCCAGGCCGCTGAGCGAATCGGCCACATGGACCCGCCACGCCTCCTCCGGGTCACGGACGGAGCTCAGCGAGGCCGGGTCGTGGGCGAGCAGCTCGAGAACCGGAGCGAGGCGCTCGCGCAGCCGTCCGTCCGTCAACCGCCGACCAGCGGCGCGACGATCACGCAGCGCTCGGGCTCCTCGCCCTCGCTGAAGGTCTCGAGCCCGGAGCGCTCGGCGAGCCGGTCGTGGACGATCTTGCGCTCGGTCGGGCTCATGGGCTCGAGCTCGATCTCCTTGCCAGTCTCGAGCGCCCGGTCCGCCGCCCGATCAGCCTGGCGCTCGACCGTCTGCCGACGCCGCTCTCGATAGCCGGCGGCGTCGACCGAGACCCGCTTGCGGTCACCGCGACCGCGGAACGCGACCCGATAGCAGATCAGCTGCACGGCGTCGATCGTCTGCCCCCGGCGGCCGATCAGCAGGCCGAGATCATGGCCCTCGACCCGCGCCGCGATCTCGTCCTCGACCTCCTCGACCACCACCTCGGCATCGAGGTCGAGCGCGTCGACGATCTCGTCGAGGAGCGCTTCCACCCGACCCGCGGGTTCGTCGGGCAAACGCTCGTTCATTTGCGTCGCTTCCTCTTTCGCGGTGGGGGCGGGGGCGGCTTCTTCGCCGCCACCTCCTCCTGGGTCGGCAGCTTCGGCGGCGGCCAGAAGGTCATCACAACCCATTGCTGGCCCAGGGTCCAGATGTTGGTCGAGATCCAGTACACCGCGAGGCCGGCGGGGAAGGTGGCAACGAAGGGGGCGAACAGGAACGGCAGCCCGAACATGATCAGCCGCTGGTTGCGATCCTGGACCCGCGAGGACATCACCAGCCCGGCGCCCATCTGCGTGCCGATGAACAGCACGATCAGGATTACGAGCTCGACCCCGGTCGCGTTCTCGGTCAGGTTGGGGATGAACAGGAAGCCCTCGGGCGGGTCGGCGAGGACCTCGTCCTTGAAGTCGTCGCTGTTGAGCAGCTGGTAGAGGGCGAGGAAAACCGGGAGCTGGAGCAGCAGCGGCCAGCAGGAGGCCAGCGGATTGATCTGGTTCTCCTTGTAGAAGGCCATCATCTCGCGCTGGAGGCGCTCCTTGTCCCCCTTGTACTTCTCCTGCAGCGCCTTGAGCTCGGGCGCGTGCTGCTGCAGGTGGCGCATCGAGCGGATCTGCTTCAGCGACAGCGGCAGGATCACGAGGCGAGTGATGAAGGTGAGCCCGACGATCGCCAGACCCCAGGTGAGCCCGACGTCGTCGTGCAGGAAGGTGATCACCGCATCTGCGGCGTCGATCAGCGGTTGGAGGATGTTCGCCGGTGGGATCACGCGGCCACCTCGCCCTTGCCGCCGCGGTGGGTGTGATTGCGAAAGAGGCTGCGGTCGGCAAGCTCATCGACCCCGCCGTGGCTCCAGGGGTTGCAGCGCGCCAGCCGCCACGCCGCGACGATGGTGCCCCTGACGACGCCCAGCTCGCGCACCGCCTGCACCGCGTAGGCCGAGCAGCTCGGGTAGTACTTGCAGCGGTTGGGAATCGCGGGTGAGAGCAGGCGGCGGTAGAGGTGCACTGGCGCGAGCACGACCTCACGCAGTGCTCGACCCAGGGTCGAGAGCGGCTTCGTCGACGAGCGTTTCACGTGTTACGCCGCCTGCGGCCCCGATTCGGCGAGCAGTTCGGCCAGCGCCACGCGGACGCCCTTCGTCCCCTCACGCTCGACCAGACCTGCAGAGTCGGGCCGGGCGACGATGACGAAATCGTGATCCGGCGCGAGCCGCTCGTCGAGTTCCCAGAACGCCTCGCGCAGCGCGCGCTTGACGGCGTTTCGCTCCACCGCCCCGCCGACCTTGCGGCTGACCGAGATCCCGAGCCGGACGCCGTCGGCCCCCTCCTGCTCGGCGCGCGGAAACGCATAGAGGACGAGGTAGCGGTTCGCGTGCGAGCGCCCGTCGCGGTAGACGCGGTCGAAGTCGCCGCTCCGCGACAGGCGGCCGCGCTTCTTGCGGTCGGCCATCGGGTCGGTTACGGCGCCAGGCGCTTGCGGCCCTTGCGGCGGCGGCGGCGGATCGCATCCCGGCCGCCGCGGGTGCGCATCCGAGCGCGGAACCCATGGGTCCGTGCCCGCTTGCGCTTCTTCGGCTGCCAGGTGCGCTTCATGAGGAGGCGCCAGTCTACAGAGCCAATCCCCGACCACTGCGACCGCGCCTCGGGGAGTTGTTCCGCGCGTTTTGCGGGATGCCCATCCGACCCTGCCGAGGACCGGATGTATGGTCGGTCGAGTGCCCGCAGACGCGCCCGCCGACGAGCTTCAGGACCTCTGGCTGCGGGTGCGCGGCGAGCTCGAGGACTCGCTTCCAGGCACCACCTTCAGCCACTGGCTCGAGCCCCTGCGGGCGGTTTCGATTCAGGGCACCACCCTGCTGCTCTCGGCACCGGCGTCCGTACGGACGTGGGTCGAGCGTCGCTACGGCGAGACCTTGAGGACGGCGCTCAGCCACCAGGCACCCGAGATGACGGACTTCGGGTTCGTCGACGCGGAGCAGGCGGGCAAGCAGGCGCGGGGCGCGCCGCAGTCATTGCCGGTCGACCCCGGCCACACCTTCGACCGCTTCGTGATCGGGCCCGGCAACCGACTCGGCCACGCCGCGGCGCTGGCGGTCGCCGAGCTGCCCGGCGAGGCCTACAACCCCCTTTTCCTCCATGGCCCGCCCGGGCTCGGCAAGACCCATCTGCTCGGTGCGATCGTCGAATACATGCGCCGCAACCACCCCGGCCTGATCGTCCACTACACCACGGCCGAGCGGTTCACGAGCGAATTCGTCACCTCCTTGCGTCGCGAGGGACCGGAGTTGTTCAAGGCGCGCTACCGCGAGCTCGACGCACTGCTGATCGATGACGTCCAGGTGCTCGAGGGCAAGGAGAAGACCGAGGAGGAGTTCGTCCATACCTTCAACGCCCTGTATGCGGCCGGGAAGCAAATCGTGCTCTCGAGCGACCGGCCGCCGGAGGCGCTCTCGCGGCTTGCCGAGCGCCTTCGCGACCGCTTTCTCTGGGGGCTTCGCGTGGAGCTCGACTCCCCCGACTTGCGCACTCGGGTCGCGCTGCTGTGGCGGCTGGCGTCGGATGCCGACCGTGAGCTCCCCGACCCTGCCGTGCTGAAGGAGATCGCCGACCGGGTGCCCGACAACGTCCGAGTGCTCGAGGGTGCGATGACCCGGGTCATGGCCATCGCCTCGCTGCTCAGCGAGCCGCTCTCGATGCCGCTCATCCACCGGGCGCTCGATCCGCCCGCGGGCAAGCCCGCCCGGCCCCTGGCCGAGCCGCCCTCGCTGGAGGCGATCCAGGAAGCGGTCTGCTCGGTCAGCGGCCTGACCAGGCAGGAGCTGCTCTCACCCAAACGCTCCAGCCGCGTCGCCCGCTCGCGACAGCTGGGGATGTACCTCGGCCGCGAGCTCACCTCGTTGTCGCTGACCGAGATCGCGCGCGGCTTCAATCGCGATCACACAACCGTGCTGCACGCGATCCGCACCGTCTCAAGCCGGCTCGAGCCCGGCTCCGACACCGCCGAGACCATGCACAAGGTCCGCTCCGCCCTGGGGAGAGAGCGACCCGGCGGTGACCTCAACACCACGGATCCAAGCCGGCGCCCACAAAAACGCGGCGGCTGATCCACAGGCGCCCGCCGCATGGTCAGGCACGGTTCGCCCTTACGATCCCCAACCATCCACCGATCAGATACATCTGACCAAAGTAGGAAGATGAGCGACGCTCGATGAAGCTATCCGTACCACGTGACTCTCTCTCCGGCGCCTTACAGTTGGTCGGCCGTGCGGTCTCCAGTCGTGGCACCTTGCCATCGCTCGGCGGCATCCTTCTCGCCGCCGGCGAGGGTCGGCTGACGCTGCGTGCGACCGACATGGAGCTGGGGATCACCCGCGCCCTCGACGACGTCAAGCTTGAGCGCGATGGCACCGTCCTGCTTCCGGGCAGACTGTTCGCCGACGTTGTTCGCAGCCTCCCGCCCGGCCAGGTCGCGCTCGAGCTGCGTGCCGAACAGCGTGACGTCGAGATCGCCGCCGGGGGAGCGCGTTTCCATCTGCGGACCCTTCCGGCCGAGGACTTCCCTCGCCTTCCGGAGCTCGATGGAGAAACCGCCAAGCTCCCGGGTGAGCCGCTCTCGGCGACGATCGAGCTCGTCGCCCGAGCCGCCTCGCGCGACGAGGTCCGGCCGATCCTCACCGGAGTCCTGGTGCAGGCGGAGGGTGAGACGCTGACCATGGTCGCGACCGACTCCTACCGGCTCAGCGTCAAGCACACGAAGCTCGAGAGCCCTGTCGCCCAGCCGCTCGAGGCCAACGTCCCGGCGCGTGCGCTTCGCGAACTGGCGCGAATCGTCGCGGCCGAGGGGGCGAATGAGGTCGAGATCGCGCTGCCGCGAAACCAGATCGTGTTCGGCGCGGCCGGGGTTGTGGTCTCCTCACGGTTGATCGAGGGCCAGTTTCCAAGCTGGCGCCAGCTGGTGCCCGAATCCTTCGAGCACGAGGTCCGGCTGCCGCGCGAGGAGTTCCTCGAGATCGCCCGGCGGATCAGCCAGCTCGCGCAGCGCAACGCACCGCTTCGTCTCGCGTTCGCCGAGGGTGAGCTGACGGTCGCCGCCGAAACGCCCGACATCGGCGATGCGAGCGAGGGGATGCCCGCGCCCTACAGCGGCGAGCCGCTGGAGATCGCGTTCAACCCCCAGTTCCTGGTCGAGGGCATCGAGAGCGTCGGCTCGGAAGAGCTGGCGGTGCAGCTCAGCTCGCCCCTGCGGCCGGGGCTGCTACGGCCAGTGGATGGCGAGGACTTCAGCTACCTCGTGATGCCGATCCGGCTCAACGCGTAGGGGCGCGGCGGGAGGCCCGCCATGGTGGTCGAGTCCGTCGCCGTCCTCGACCTGCGCAACCTCGCCGCCTGCGAGGTCGAGCTGGGGCCAGGTCTGAACCTGCTCTGGGGGCCCAACGGCGCCGGGAAGACGAACCTCCTGGAGGCGGCCTACATGGCGCTCGCCGGGCGCTCCTGCAGGACCCGCGACGATCGTGAGGCGATCGCCTTCGGCAAGCCGCTGGCGCGGGCCGAAGCCGTGGTCGCCGCCTCCGGACAGCGGCGCTCGTTCCTATGCTCGGTGAGCCGCTCGGAAGGTCGCCGGCACCTCCTCGACGGCAGCGCCGCCTCGCCGGAGAGCGCCGCCCTGCGTCCGGCGCTGGCGGTGTTCATGCCCGATCGCCTGGCGCTGATCAAGGGACCGCCGGCGGGTCGCCGCTCACACCTCGATGGCTTCTGTGCGGCACTCTGGCCCGGGCGCACGGAGACGAAACGGCGCTACTCGCGTGCCCTGGCGCAGCGAAACGCGCTCGTCGGGCGGATCCGCGCCGGGGCGGCCGACCCGGCTTCGCTCGACACCTGGGACCACGAGCTGGCTACCGCCGGCGTCGAGCTGATCGCCGACCGCCGTGAGGCGGCCGAGCTCCTGGCGCCGGCGTTCGAGCAGGTCGCCTCCGACCTCGGGCTCGCCGCCGACGCGTCGCTCCGCTACCGCCCGCGCAGCACGGCCGCCGACCCGGCGTCGCTCGCCGCTGAGCTGGCCGAGCGACGCGACGCGGACCTCGCCCGCGGCCATACCGGCTGGGGCCCGCACCTCGACGAGTTGCTGCTCGAGGCGGGCGGGCGCTCGCTGCGCCGCTACGGCTCTCAGGGCCAGCAGCGTGCGGCCCTGCTGGCCCTGTTGTTCGCCGAGCGCCGAGCCTTGCTGGCGGACGGTCGCCCGGCGCCGTTGATGCTGCTCGACGATGTCGCCAGCGAGCTCGACAGCGAGCATCGCTCACTGCTGGTCGAACACCTCGTCGAGGGCGGCGGGCAGGCGCTGATCACAGCTACCGAGCCCGAGCAGCTCCCCCGCTCGGCCCAGCGCCACGAGGTCGCGATCCGGGCCGGGCGACCACTGACCGCCGCCGACCGGGGACGGATTCGCGGCGGCGAGGCCGCCGCATGAGCCCGCGAAGAAGCAGCCCACGCCCGATCGGCGAGGCGCTCGGCGGTGTGCGGGCGACGGCCGAGCCCGCCACCCTGCTGGCCGCCGTGCAGAGCGCCTGGACCGGTGCCGCCGGCGAGCGGATCGCCCGCCAGGCGCACCCGGTGCGAGAGCGCACAGAGGTGGTCACGGTGGCCTGCGCGGCCGCGACCTGGGCGCAGGAGCTCGATCTGCTCCAGGACGAGCTGCTCGAGCGCCTCAACCGGTCACTCGCCCCCCGCCGAGTTTCTGCGCTCCGCTTCGTGGTCGGCGAGGAACTCGGTAGATAGTGAGCAACACTAATGCATGATTTGCAGGTATTTTATTGCAGATAGCGCGACATTCCGGGTGCGTCGGCTGGTATCCTTATGTGAACTTGCACCCTTGCCCCGCGCCGATCGGATTCGGTCCTCATGCCGGGCCCGGCGGCCGGGGTTTGTCATGACAGCGACCGAAGGGCTCACCACCTAGTGGCTACGAAGGCGGGCTCCCACCGCGACCGCGCGGCGGCCTCGAAGAAGAACAAGGGCGGTTACACCTCGGGCGAGATCACCGTCCTGCGCGGCCTCGATCCGGTCCGCAAGCGACCGGGGATGTACATCGGGTCAACCGGCCCGCGCGGGCTGCACCACCTCGTCTACGAGGTCGTCGACAACTCGGTCGACGAGGCGCTGGCGGGTCACTGCGACAAGATCGAGCTCATCCTGCACCCTGACAACGCGGTCACGGTGATCGACAACGGTCGCGGGATTCCCGTCGACGAGCACCCGGAGGAGAAGCGCCCGGCCGCCGAGGTCGTGCTCACCACCCTGCACGCCGGCGGCAAGTTCGGCGAGGGCGGCGGCTACAAGGTCTCCGGTGGCCTGCACGGGGTCGGCGTCTCGGTCGTCAACGCGCTCTCCGAGCGCCTCCACCTCGAGGTCCGCCGCGACGGCCACCGCTGGACCCAGGACTACGGGCACGGCGAGCCGAAGGGCGAGCTCAAGCGCGGCGACAAGCTCAAGGGCACCGGGACGACGATCACCTTTCTCGCCGACGACGATGTCTTCGAGACGCTCGAGTTCGACTACGCGACGCTCGCCGAGCGCATGCGCGAGACCGCCTTCCTCACCCGCGGCCTGCAGATCGAGCTCGTCGACGAGCGCGGCAGCGGACAACGCGACACCTTTCTCTACAAGGGCGGGATCGTCGACTTCGTCAAGCACCTGAACGAGAACAAGGATCCGCTGCACCGCAAGACCGTCTACTTCGAGCACGAGACCGAGGACGGCCAGGTCGAGGTGGCGATGCAGTGGAACTCCTCCTACCAGGAGTCGGTGTTCAGCTTCGCCAACAACATCAACACCCATGAGGGCGGTTCGCATCTGTCCGGCTTTCGCTCGGCGTTGACGCGAACCCTGAACGCCTACGCTCGGACCAAGGGGCTGCTGAAGGAAAAGGACGAGAACCTCTCCGGTGAGGACGTGCGCGAGGGCCTGACCGCGGTGATCTCGGTGAAGCTGGCCGAGCCCCAGTTCGAGGGGCAGACGAAGACCAAGCTCGGCAACCCGCCGGTCGAGGGCCTCGTCAAGGAGACTGTCAACCGCAAGCTCGGCGAGTTTCTCGAGGAGAACCCCTCGGAGGCGCGGCGGATCCTGACCAAGGCGGTCGACGCAGCCCGCGCCCGCGAGGCGGCGCGCAAGGCCCGCGACCTCACCAGGCGGAAGTCGGCGCTCGAGAACTCGACCCTGCCGGGCAAGCTCGCCGACTGCACGGTCAAGGACCCGGCGCTGGCGGAGCTGTTCATCGTCGAGGGCGACTCCGCGGGCGGCTCTGCGAAACAGGCCCGCGACCGCAACACCCAGGCCGTGCTGCCGCTGCGGGGCAAGATCATCAACGTCGAGAAGAGCCGCATCGACAAGGTGCTCGCCAACAACGAGATCCAGGCCCTGATCACCGCGATCGGTACCGGTGTCCATGACGAGTTCGACCTCGGTGAAGCCCGGTATCACAAGGTCATCCTGGCCACCGACGCCGACGTCGACGGTGCCCACATCCGCACTCTGGCACTGACCTTCCTCTACCGCCAGATGCCGGAGTTGATCGACGCCGGCTACGTGTACATCGCCAAGCCGCCCCTTTACCGGGTCAAGAACGGCAAGCAGGAGCTCTACATCGAGAAGGAGTCCGAGCTCGAGGCGCTGCTGTTGCGTGACAAGCTCGAGAGCTTCGAGATCGCCGATGCCGAGGGAAAGTCGCGCAAGCTGAGCGTCGCCAAGTGGCAGCGCTTCAACCGGCGGTTGAAGGAGTACGAGGGCTGGTCCGACTCGCTGCAGGCCGAGGTCGGCCACGAGCTCGTCGACTTCCTCGCCGAGTCGCAGATCCTCGACGCCGGCGCCGCGTCGCTGGCGGGCGCGAGGAAGCTGATCAAGGCGAGCGACCCGGAGGGTGAGGCGTTCGAGACCGAGCTCGTCTCCGAGTCGGACGGCGCGCTCGAGGTGAAGGCGATTCACCGCCGCAGCGGGCTCGCTCGCTTCCACGTCCTGCCCGCGCAGCTGTTCAAGTCGAACGACTATCGCCATCTGGTCGAGGTGCATGCCGACCTGCTCAAGCAGGTCGGTCGGCCGCCGTTTTCGATCCGGCTCGGCGAGCGTGAGCGGGAGGCGGACTCGTTCAGCGAGCTGCGCCGCCAGGTCGTCGACCTCGCCAAGCATGGGGTCGCCCTGCAGCGGTTCAAGGGACTGGGCGAGATGAACGCCGACCAGCTTCGCGAGACGACGATGGATCCGGCGAGCCGGACGCTGCAGCGGGTGACGATCGAGGACGCGACGACGGCCGAGCGGATCTTCGCCGACCTGATGGGCGACAAGGTCGACCCGCGGAAGGTGTTCATCGAGCGGCACGCGAAGGAGGTGCGCTTCCTTGATGTGTAGGAGGCGTGGCCGCTGATGGAGGGCGGACTCGACGCCCTCACGGGGAGGATCGAGGAGCGCGAGCTGACCCAGGAGATGCGCTCCTCCTACCTCGATTACGCGATGAGCGTGATCGTCGGCCGAGCGCTGCCCGACGTCCGCGACGGGATGAAGCCCGTGCACAGGCGGGTGCTCTATGCGATGCACGACCTCGGTTTGCAACCCAACCGCCCCTACCGTAAGTGCGCGTTCATCGTCGGCGAGGTGATGGGCAAGTACCACCCGCACGGCGACACCGCGATCTACGACACCCTCGCCCGTATGGCGCAGGACTTCTCGCTGCGCTATCCGCTCGTTGACGGCCAGGGCAACTTCGGCTCGATCGATGACGACCCGCCGGCGGCGATGCGCTACACCGAGGCCCGCCTCGCCCGCCTCGCGACCGAGATGCTGCGCGAGATCGAGTCGGAGACGGTCGACTTCGGTCCCAACTACGACGAGTCGCAGGCCGAGCCGCTGGCGCTCCCGGGCCGCTTCCCGAACCTGCTCGTCAACGGCGCCGCCGGGATCGCGGTCGGGATGGCGACCAACATCCCGCCGCACAACCTCGGCGAGACGATCGGCGCGGTCCGGGCCTACATCGAGAACCCCGAGATCGACCTCCAGGGGCTGATGAAGCACGTCCGGGGCCCCGACTTCCCCGGGGGCGGAACGATCATGGGCACGGAGGGGATCCGCGACGCCTACGCCTCCGGCCGCGGCTCGATCCGCGTCCGCGCGAAGGCGCACGTCGAGCCGCTCAAGGGCGGCAAGGAGGCGATCATCGTCTCCGAGCTGCCGTTCATGGTCAAGAAGGGCGGCGATGGGGGCCTGATCCAGAAGATCGCCGACCTCGTGCGGGAGAAGAAGATCAACGGGATCTCGGACCTGCGCGACGAGTCGGACCGCTCCGGGATGCGGCTGGTGATCGAGCTCAAGCGCGGCGGCGACCCCGCGATGGTGGTCCTCAACCAGCTCTACAAGCACACCCAGATGCAGACCTCGTTCGGGGTCAACATGGTCGCCCTCGTCGACGGCGTCCCACGGACCCTCTCGCTGAAGGAGGTGATCCAGTACTACGTCTCCCATCAGCGCGACGTGGTCACCCGCCGGACGCAGTTCGAGCTCCGCCGCGCCGAAGCCCGGGCCCACATCCTCGAGGGCCTGCTGGTCGCGCTCGACAATCTCGACGCGGTGATCGCGCTGATCCGCGGCTCGGCCGACCCCGACGCGGCCCGCGCCGGCCTGATCGACGAGTTCGAGCTCACCACCGAACAGGCGCAGGCGATCCTCGACATGCGCCTGCAGCGGCTCACCGCGCTCGAGTCCGACAAGGTCCACGCCGAGCACGCCGAGCTGGTCAAGCTGATTGCCGAGCTGCGCGCGATCCTCGGCGACCCGGCTCGGATCGACGGCGTGGTCGTCGACGAGCTCGGCGAGATCGAGAAGCGCTTCGGCGATGAGCGGCGCACCGAGATCACCCACGCCGAGGGCGAGCTCGACATCGAGGATGTGATCGCCGACCAGCAGATGGTGATCTCGATCACCCACTCCGGCTACGTCAAGCGGCTGCCGCTGGCGACCTACCGCCAGCAGCGGCGCGGCGGGGTCGGGGTGATGGGGATGAACCTCAAGGAGGGCGACTACATCGAGCACCTGCACATCTGCTCGACCCACGACTTCATGCTCTTCTTCACCAACCGCGGCAAGGTCTACCGGCTGAAGGTCTACGAGCTGCCGGAGGGCTCGCGGACCTCGAAGGGCAGCGCATTGGTCAACGTGCTGCCGCTACGCGATGGCGAGCGGGTGATGGCCGTGAAGCCGACCCGTGACTTCAGCGAGGGCAAGTACCTCGCCTTCGCCACAGCAAAGGGGCTCGTGAAGAAGACCGAGTTCAAGGCCTACAACACGCCGATCCGCGCCGACGGGATCATCGCGATCAAGGTTCGCGACGGCGACGAGCTGGTCCAGGTGCGCCTGACCACCGGGGACGACGACCTGCTGCTGGTCTCGAAGTCGGGGCACGCATCGCGGTTCAGCGAGAAGGCGGCGCGGCCGATGGGCCGTGACACCTCGGGGGTGAAGGGTATGAACGTCGCCGGCAAGGTTGGCGACCAGGCGAACCGGGTGCTGGCGATGGACGTCGCCCGCGACGACACCGAGCTCTTCGTCGTCACCGAGAACGGCTACGGCAAGCGAACCGCGGTCTCGGAGTATCCGGTCAAGGGCCGCGGCACCAAGGGGGTGCTGACGATCAAGCTGACCGAGAGGAAGGGTGGCCTCGCCGGCGCCTTGATTGTTCGCGAGCACCAGGACCTGCTGTTCATCTCCGAGAACGGGATGGTCCAGCGCACCAATGCCGGCGGCATCTCGCAGATGGGTCGCGCGACCCAGGGTGTGCGGGTGATGAACATCAAGGACGACGACCGCGTCAGCGCCGTCGCCCTCGTGGTCGAGTCGTCGGCCGACGTCGCCGAGGAGGCGGAGTCGGTGGCCGAGGCCGCGGCCGAGGGCGCGAAACCGGCGAGCGGCTAGCGCTCCGGCTTGCCGGCGCGGGGACACCGCGAGCATCCACCCGACCGCCGCTTTGGGCAACGAGGGCGACCCCAAGGATCGACTCCAAACCTTGGCGCACTCGACCTCCGCGTCTGCTTCAATCGAATCACCAGAGAAAGGAGGTGGTCCGAAGTTGAGTGACTTGTTTTTCGGGACGCTGGAGGTGCGGGGCCGCTAGCCGGCCGCTTCGTCCGTCCGGTGGGCGACCGCCGGCACGGGCAAGCAGCGTGCGAGCCGCCTGGCGGAGTCCAACCCCAGGCACCGGCGGGTACCGAAGGCCGGGAGCTGTCCCACCCGGCCGCGAATCCGAGACCCGCCCGAAATCGCACCTTGGAAGGGCCGCCCGCGGGCGGCCCTTCGCTTACCGGCCATCCGATCCGGGCAGTCAGGCCGCGACCAGGTACGGCTCCCAGGCCAACGGGACCCGCGGCGCCGCGATCCGGATGAACACGGTGGGGCCCGGCGCCCGGGGTCGTCTCGCTGGGTGCATGCGTGCCTCGCGCGGCATCCGGTTGCCCTTCCTGCGGTTGCAGGGGGCGCAGGAGGCGACGATGTTCTCCCACACCGATTCACCGCCGCGGCTGCGGGGGATCACGTGGTCGACGGTCAGCCCGGCGGCTTCGTGGCCGCAGTACTGGCAGGTGTAGGCGTCGCGGGCGAGCACCGCCTTGCGGGTGATCTTGCGCCGGTGGACGTCACGCGGGATGCGGACGTAGCGGATCAGGCGGATCACGCAGGGACGGTCGAACTCGAGCCGCTCCGAGCGCAACGCCCCCTCGCCCTTCTCCAGCACCTCGGCCCGGGACTTGAGCACCAACACCGCCGCCCGCCTCACCGTGCAGACGTTGATCGGCTCGTAGCTCGCGTTGAGGACCAAGACCCTGGTGCTCGGCCGGCGGATCGAGCCGGCGCCGTTACGGGAATGGCCGTTGACCGCGATCCCATGCGGCGCCGCAAGCGCCGGCGCCACCACCAGGCGGCGCCCGCCTACCTCGGGGTCAGCGAGGTCCTCCATCGTGGCCGGGATTGTAGAGCGGCCCACGGCCGTGCGTTAAGTACCGGGTATGCCGCCGGTGCGCAGCGGATAGCTGCCGAGCAGGCGAACGCTCTCGGCCTTGCCTCGCAGCGCCTCGATCGCCTCGGCGACCGGACGCTCGGAGTCCGCCCCCTCGAGGTCGATGAAGAACATGTAGCGGCCGAGCCCGCGGCGCAGCGGGCGCGACTCGATCCGGGTCAGGTTCACCTCGCGGCTCGAGAACTCGGTCAACGCCTCGACCAGCGCGCCCGGGTGATCGGCGCCGAGCTCGGAGAAGGACAATGTCGTCTTCCACGGCCCCGCTCCCCGGGGCTCGGTCCCGGCGGGGGCCAGCCAGACGAAGCGGGTGATGTTCGCGGCGGCGTCCTCGACCCCCTCGCGGAGGACGACACAGTCATAGATCCCGGCGGCGACGGCGCCTCCGAGCGCGGCCCAGGGACGGTCGCCCGTCGCCACCTCGCGCACGGCGTCGGCCGTGCTCGGCGCCGCGCGAACCTCCGCGTGCGGCAGCTCGGCGCGGATGAAGCGAGCGCATTGAGCGCTTGCCTGGGGATGCGAGATCACGACCTCGATCTGCTCGAGCTCGAGCGGTCGGCGCGCGATCAGGCTGTTGGTGATCGCGTGGTCGTGTTCGCCGACGATGGTCACCGTGGGCGCGTCGAAGGCGAGCGCGTCGAGAGTCGCCCGCACGGAGCCTTCGATCGAGTTCTCGAACGGCACCAGGGCGCGCTCGACCTCGCCTTCGTCGACGGCGGTGATCGCGTCGTAGATCGTCGGGGCGGGCAGCGGCTCCACCGGCGCGTCACCGGCCGCGGCGCGCAGCGCGTCCTCGCTGAAGGTCCCTGCCGGGCCCAGGTAGGCGACTCGGATCACAGTGCGCCTGCATCGTAAGCGCCGCCACCGCCGACGCGGCCGGCCCGCTCAGTTGAAGGTGACGGTGTAGGTGGCGGAGTTGTTGTCGATCAGGGTCTCGCCGAGGACCGGCAGGACTTCGATCACGAGTGTCAGCGGGACCTCCGTCTCGGGGGCCGCCTCCAGCGGCACGGTGGTCTCCGCGACGCCCTGCGCGTCGATCCGCGGGAAGGTCGCCTCACCCTCTAGCGGCTCGGATCCGCCGCTGAAGGCGTAGCTGACGGTCACGTCGCGCTCCATCGTGTCGCCGCCGTTCTGGACCTCGATCGTGATCTCGGGCGGATCGTTGCCGATTCCGACGGAGTTCTCCGAGTCGGCGATCAGGGTCGTCCGGCCGATCGAGGTGCCGAGCAACTCGACCCCGTGGACGCCCTCCGGCACGTTGCCGGTTTCGGCCGCAAACGTGTTCAGGGTCAGCGTGACCTCGCCGCTGTCGAGCCAGCGCTCGACCGGATCGGGAAGGAACTGGCTCGCCTCAACCGGCTCGCCGATGCCCTCCTCGGCGAGTACCCCTTGGATTTCCGCCCGGGCGCGCTCGTAGAGCACGTCGCTGGCCAGGAATGCCTCCATGTCGGTGGAGATCCGGTCGATCGCCTCGACCCGGCCTTCGTTGCCGAGCGCGGTCGGGATGTCCTCGGCGATCCCCGCGAGCCCGTCGCGGCGCAGCTCGAACGCCTGCAGGAGCTCATTCTGGGCGTCCGCCAGCTCGTCGGGCACGTCGAGACCCTCGACCCGTTGCAACAGGCTCTCGGCGGTTCCGCGGTCGGTTGTGATCTCGGCCTCGAGCTGGAGCTCGGTCAGCTCCCGGGGCGGATCCTCGAGCCGGCCGAAGAACTCCTGTGAGAGTTGGTTCGATTGGGTCACGATCCCGCCCAGATCGGAGACGTAGTTCTCGAAACCGCGCTCCTCGCGAGCGTTGAGACAGCCGCGGACGCCGAGCAGCAGCAGGATCAGGATCAACACCCCGACGCCGAGAGCGATCACCCGGCGCATCAAGACTTGGCGCTGGCGCTCCGAAGGAGATCGCCGCGAGCCGGGCCCACTGGGGGCGGGATCTAGTTCGTCCTCGTCGAGGAAAGACACGCTGAAACCTGGAAGGCGTTCGGCGGCAAGAGTATGAACCCTGCTGCGGAGGCCACCGCCGCGCGGCCCGCTCGCGGTCTCGGGCCGCAGCATTGCAGGAGACCGGCGCCGGGCGGCGAAGGACCGAAGATGGTGGGCGACGAGCTGCTGATGGGCCGTTTTCGTGTCCTCGAGCGGATCGGTGCCGGGGGCATGGGAACGGTCTACCGCGCCTTCGACGAGCGCCTCCAGCGCCAGGTGGCGGTGAAGGAGATCGCGAGCGCGCAGCCCGAGCGCGTGGTGCGAGAGGCCCAGGCCGCGGCGCGCCTCAACCATCCCGGGATCGTGACCCTGTACGAGCTTGGCGAACGGGAGGGCCACGCGCTGCTGGTCTCTGAGCTGGTGCCGGGCGAGACCCTGGCGCGGCTGCACGGCGCCGGAGGGCTGCGCGACCGCGATGTCGCCGAGCTCGCCGCGGACCTCAGCGACGCGCTCGCCCACGCGCACGCCCGCGGCGTGATCCATCGCGACGTCAAGCCTCAAAACGTGATCGTGCGCGACGACCAGGGAGTCGGCCGCCGCGCCAAGCTGATGGATTTCGGCATCGCCCGGATCGCCGGCGCCCCGACCCTGACAGCCGCCGGGGAGGTCGTCGGCACGCTCGCCTACATGTCGCCAGAGCAGGCCGACGGCAGCCTCGCCGGGCCCGAGTCGGACGTCTACTCGCTGGCGCTTACCGCGTTCGAGTGTTGGTCGGGTGAGAACCCGGTCGCGGGCGCGAGTCCCGCGCGGACCGTGCGGCTGATCGGCGACGGTATGCCGTCGTTGCGGATCTATCGCCCCGACCTGCCGGAACCGATCACCGATGCGATCGACGCCTGCCTCGATCCGGCGCCGAAGCTGCGCCCGACCGCGGCCGAGCTCCGCGACCGGCTCGAGGCGGAGCTGGGAGCGCTCGACGCCGAGCGCCCGGTGCCGCTACCGGAGGGCGCCGAGGAGCCCGAGCCGGCGGCCCGCTCGCGGCTGGGCGCGGTCCACGTCGCCGCGCTTGCTTGCCTCGTGGCCGGGCTCGTCCTGCTCGTCGGTCCGCTCGGGGCCGCCGGGGCCGCGCTGGTGCTCACCGTCCTCTGCCTGCCTGCCCTGCTCGTCGGCGCGCCCACCGCGGGGCTGGCTCCGGCCGCTGCGCCCCTGCTCGCCGCCGGCGGCGTCGGCGGTGCGGCGATCGCCCTCGGTGCCGGGGGCCAGTCATTGCTCGCGCGGGCGATCCTCGGCGCCGGAGCCTGGGCCTGGCTGGTCGCCGGCTCCATCGCCCTCGGCCTCGGGCCCGAGCTCGGGATCGCCGCCCAGGCACCCAATGACTGGATGAGCGACCCGGCGGTCGCGGCGGATGCGGTCCTCGGGCCACTGCTCGATCCCGAGTCGCTGCTCGGCGCCGGGATCTTTGCGCTCGCCGGGGCGACGCTCGGGTGGCTGCTGGGCGCTCGCCACGCGTCGATTGCCCTGCTCGGCGCGATGCTCTGGGCCGCCCTCGCCGACGCCGGGTTGGCGCTGGTCGGCAACGGCGCCCTCGGCGGCAAACCGATCGGCGTTGTCGCCGCCGCCGCGCTCGCGGTCGCGATCGAGTTCCTGGTCGTGCGCGGGCGCGGGCCGGTCTGGCCTCTGCCGCGGAGCGCGAACGGCTCGCGGCCGGTGACCACCTGATGCTCACCTGAGCGAGCACCTAGGATTCCTGTGCCCCGATGCAGCTCGCCACGGGCCTCGTGGTCGCTGGCGCATGGGGGCCACACAGAAGCCATGAGCGTCCTGCGCAACCTTGAGCAACGGATCGAGAACCTCGTCGAGGGTGTCTTCAGCCGCGCCTTCTCCTCCCAGGTGCAGCCGGTCGAGATCGCCCGCAAGCTGGCCAAGGAGATGGACGCCCATCGCACCGCCTCGGTGTCCCGGGTCTACGTCCCGAACCAGTACACGGTCTGGCTCTCGGTAGAGGATCGCGAGCGCCTCGAGGGCTATGAGCGCTCGCTCGA
Organism: Solirubrobacterales bacterium; assembly: GCA_021155855.1. GTDB lineage: Bacteria > Actinomycetota > Thermoleophilia > Solirubrobacterales > 70-9 > WHSW01. Next base: position 47,161 of record JAJNAZ010000004.1, on the reverse strand, counting down.
GCAGGAGCTGTCCGCGTACCTGCTGGAGCATGCGCGGCGCCACGACTACGCGCTGCTCACCCGGCCCGAGGTCGAGCTCGAGTCGGACGATCGCCTTCGCTTGGGGGAGTTCGGGATCCAGACCCGGCTGGTGAAGCCGCCGGCGCGCCAGGGCGAGGCGCCCGAGCAGGGCGAGCAGGGCCACACGATGGTCTACAGCGTGCCGCCGAAGCAGACGAAGTCCCGCCGCCGACAACCCGCCGCCCATCTGACCGAGACCAAGGCGATCGTCTCACTCGACGACCGGCGCTACGTCCTCGACGGACCGATGGCGGTGCTCGGGCGCTCACGCGAGGCCGATTGCGTGCTCAACGACCCGAACGTCTCCCGCCACCATGCCGAGCTGCGTCGCGGCCCCACCGGCGACTGGCAGATCGTTGACTTGGAGTCGACGAACGGGGTCAAGGTGAACGACCGTCAGGTGGACGCATCCCGGCTCTCGCCCGGCGATCGCGTCACGCTCGGGACCGTCCAGTTCATCTTCGACATCGAGCATTGATAGACACTGAACCGATCGCGGTCGCGCTGAAGTTCGGCTTCCTCGCGGTCCTCTACCTGTTCCTATTCTGGGTCTCGCGCAGCGCCCTGCGCGAGCTCCGGCGGACGGCCGCCCCGGCGCCGGAGGCGACCGGCTTTCACGCCGTCGGCCCCGGGGGTCGGGCCGCGGCGACAGATGCCTACCTGGTCGCCGTTCGCGGCGGCGGGCTGCCCCCGGACGCGCGCTACGACCTGTTCGGCGGGCTCTCGATCGGGCGCTCCACCGAGGCCGACGTACGGATCGAGGACCGGTTCGCGTCGGCGATCCACGCTCGGCTGTATTCCCGTGGGGCCTCCTATTACGTTGAGGACATGAACTCGACCAACGGCACCTTCCTCAACGGCGCCCAACTCGATGGCGAGGCCGAGCTCTCGGACCTGGACGAGATCAGGATCGGCGACACCGAGCTCCGCTTCGAGCTGCGGCTGCCCGGAGACGATTAGTGGGATGCTGAGGGTCGCCGACCAGGCGTTCCGTACCGACACCGGTCGGCAGCGGAACGCGAACGAGGATTCGTATTACGTGCACGGGCCGGTGTTCGCGGTCGCCGACGGCATGGGCGGCGCTCAGGCGGGCGAGGTCGCGTCGCGGATCGCAGCGGAATCGTTTGACTCGGCGGACCGGCCGGGTGAATCGGGCGAGTCCTATCTGCGCTCGATCGCGGAGGCGGCCAACGATCGCATCCACAGCCTCGCCCAGCACGACTCGAGCCGCTCCGGGATGGGAACCACGTTGACCGCCGCGCTGGTGGAGGGCGACGAGGTCTCCTTCGCGCATGTCGGCGACAGCCGCGCCTACGTCTATCGCGATGGCGCCCTGCGCCTGTTGACCTCCGATCACTCGTTGGTCGAGGAGCTGCGCCGCCAGGGCCGGCTCACCGATGAGCAGGCCGAGGACCATCCGCAGCGCTCGATCATCACCCGGGCGCTCGGCCCCGAGGAGGAGGTGGAGGTCGACACGCTCACCTTCAGTGCCCGCCCGGACGACGTCTTTCTGATCTGCTCCGACGGCCTGACGACGATGATCAAGGACGAGCGCATCGCCGAGCTGCTCGAGACCTCGCCGAACCTGGACCGGGCGGTGGACCAAATGGTCAGTGAGGCCAACGAGGCGGGGGGCCGCGACAACATCACCGTCGTCGCCTTCCGCCTCGAGCCGGCCGAGGAGGTGGAGGCGGTCGAGGACGCGACCCTGATCGGCCCGATCGCCGAGGAGGCGGGACTCTCCGGCGAGCGCGTCCGCGCCGCGGCCGGGGAGCGAGCACTCAGCACCGAGCACCGAGCGCCCCCTCGGCGGAGACGCTTGAAGACCGCCGCGAAGGTCCTCGCCGTCCTCGCGATTCTCGCCGGAATCGGGATCGCCGCCGTCTACGGCGCCCGCCAGGTCTACTTCCTCGGCATCGACGAGGGCGGGCGCATCACCCTCTATCGCGGGCTTCCATACGAGCTCCCGCTCGACATCAGCCTCTACAACGAGGTCTACTCGGTCCCGACTCAGGCGGCCGCGTTGCCCGAGGAGCGTCGCGGCAGCGTCACCGACCACGAGCTTCGTTCCCGCGATGACGCGATCTCGCTGCTCGACGACCTCGAGTCGGCAGCGGTGGCGCCGCTGCCGGCGCCGCCGCAGGGCGGGGATTCCGCCCAGCCGCCGGGCCAGCCGCAGGATGGCGACCAGGGCGGGTCGGAGCGCCGGCGCTCGGGCGGCGGCGAGCGCTCGGGCAGCAAACAGCGCCAGGGCTCGCGCGACCAGCGATGAGCGCCCGCAACCGCGAGCTGCTGGCGCTGGTTCCGGTGGCCGTCCTGCTGATCGCCGGCTTCACCGCCGTCTTCATCACGAGGTCGGACGAGATCGGCGATCTGAGCCTGATCTACGGCGGCTACTTCTTCGCCCTGTGTCTGGTGGCGCACCTGTTCCTGCGCTTCCGCCTCCCCCATGCCGATCCTTACCTGTTCCCGCTCTGCGCCCTGCTGGCCGCGATCGGGCTGGTGGTCATCTACCGGATCAAGGACGACCTGGCCTTCGACCAGGCATCGGTGTTCGTGCTCGGGCTGGTGCTCTTCTGCCTCACGATCGTCCTGTTGAGCGACTACAACGTGCTCGAGCGCTACCGGTACCTGATCGCCACCGCCGGCATCCTGCTGCTGCTCGGGCCGTTCATCACCCGCAACCAGGTCAACGGCGCCTACCTCAGCGTCGACATCGGTCCGATCTCATTCCAGCCGGCGGAGCTGGCGAAGATCTGCATCGTCATCTTCCTCGCCAGCTACCTGGCCGAGAAGCGGGAGATGCTGTCGGTCGCGGCACGGCGTATAGCCGGGCTGACGATCCCGCCGCTGAAGCACTTCGGCCCGCTGCTCGTCGTCTGGGGGGCGGCGATGCTGATGCTGGTCTTCATCCGCGACCTGGGCAGCTCGCTGATGTTCTTCGGCGCCTTCCTCGCCCTGCTCTATGTCGCCACCGGCCGGCTCTCCTACGTGCTCATCGGGCTGGCCATGTTCGCGATCGGATCACTGGTGCTCGGTAACAACATCTCCCACGTCCATGACCGGTTCGAGATCTGGCTCGACCCGTTCGCCGGCAATGCGCCCGAGGGCGCGGGGCAGATCCAGCAGTCGCTCTTCGCGCAGGCCGACGGCGGACTCTTCGGCCAGGGGTTGGGCGAGTCGCTGCTGAAGCTGCCCGGCCCGTTCGCCCCCGACTGTCAGCAGCCGTTCCCGGAGTGCGGCAGCATCCTGCCCACGCCGCACACCGACTTCATCTACGCGGTGATCACGATGGAGCTGGGGCTGTTCGGCGCCTGCGCGGTGATCCTCATCTATGCGCTGATCGCCGCCCGCGGCTTCAAGACCGCGGTCATGGCCCCGGACGGCTTCTCAAAGCTGCTCGCCGCCGGCCTCACCGCAATCTTCGCCCTGCAGGCGTTCGTGATCATCGGCGGCGTCACCAAGGTGATTCCGCTGACCGGCGTCACCCTGCCGTTCGTGTCCTTCGGCGGCAGCTCGATCGTCGCCAACATGATCCTGCTCGCGCTGCTGCTGCTGGTATCCGACCGGGCCCGCCGCCCGCCTCCCGAGCCCAGCCAGCCCGGCCCAACCGACCTCGAGCGAGCGCCCGCGTGAACAAGCCGATCGTGCGCATCTACGTGCTCGTGGTGCTGTTACTGGCCACGCCCGTCTACTTCACCTCGAAGTGGGCGGTCTTCGACGCCGAGGAGCTCGAGGGCAAGTCGGCCAACCGCCGTCCGCTGATCGAGGAGCAGCAGATCCCCCGCGGCTCGATCACGACGATCGACGGCGCGCTGATCGCCGAGAGCCTGCCCGAGGGCGGCGGGCGCAACCCGGTCTACGTGCGCGGCTACCCCGAGGGATCCCTGTTCGGCAACCCGGTCGGCTACAGCTTCGTCGACGTCGGCCGGACCGGAATCGAGTCGGCCGAGAACGACTTGCTGGTCGGCGAGGACAACGAGTTCGCCTCGATCATCGACCAGCTCCGCGACGAGCAGCCTGCCGGCGCCGACATCACCCTCACCATCGACTCCGAGGCGCAGCGGATCGCCACCCAGGGGCTGCAGTCGGCGATCAGCGTCCCCGGCACCGGGGCCGCGCTGGTGGCAATCGAGCCCGCGACCGGGGCGGTGCGGACGATGGCCTCGATCCCGGGCTTCGATCCGAACGCGGTCCAGAGCGACAACACCTTCAAGCAGCTGCAGAGCGACGAGTCGGCGCCGCTGCTCAACCGCCCCACACAGAGCACCTACCCGCCGGGGTCGACGATGAAGGTCGTGACCGCGGCGGCGGCGCTCGACTCAGGCGAGTTCGAGCCCTCGACCGTGCTCAACGCCGATTCGCCGAAGCAGATCAGCGGCATCGAGTTGCAGAACTCCGGTGGGCAGAGCTTCGGAGACATCGACATGACCACCGCGCTGACCAACTCCGTCAACACCTACTGGGCCCAGGTCGGCGAGCAGCTCGGCCCGGAGACGATGGTCACCTACATGAAGCGGTTCGGGTTCTACTCCGACCCCGAGCTGGACTATCCCGGCGACCAGATGGCGCCGAGCGGCGTCTACAACTCCGACGGCGACCTGGTCGAGGAGGGCTTCGATGTCGGCCGGGTGGCGATCGGTCAGGGCGGCGCCGAGGGTCAGCTGCTGGCGACCGCCACGCAGATGGCCGAGGTCGCGGCGGCGGTCGGCAACGGCGGCACGCTGATGGAGCCGACCTTCCTCCAGCAGGCCAAGGACCCGGACGGGCGCACGATCGAGGAGCTGGGCGACGGCGACGAGCAGGACCAGGTGATCTCCGAGGAGTCGGCGACCCAGCTGACCGAGATGATGACCAACGTCACCAGGGAGGGCACCGCGTCGGGCCTCAGCGTCGGCGGGGTCGAGTTCGCGGGCAAGACCGGAACCGCCGAGATCGACCTCGAGGGCACCAACCAGCCCTGGTTCATCGCTTTCGCCCCGTCCCAGGACCCCCAGATTGCGGTCGCGGCAACGATCGAACGCTGCCAGGGATGCTTCGGCGGCGAGGTCGCCGGACCGATCGCGACCGACGTCGTGGAGAGCCTGCTGAGTGGTTGACGAGCGAGCTCGGAGGGCGCGATGCGCCTAGAGCAGGGGACGCGCATCGGCGACCGCTACACGCTCATCGGCCGCCTCGGCAGCGGCGGGATGGCGGACGTCTGGCTCGCCCAGGACGAGATGCTCAACCGCCGGGTGGCGCTCAAGTTCCTGCACGAGCGCTTCGCCCAGGACGCCCAGTTCGTGCACCGCTTCCGGCGCGAGGCGGAGGCCGCCGCCGGCCTCCAGCACGCCAACGTGGTCGGAGTCTTCGACCGTGGCGAGGCGGACGGGCGGCACTGGATTGCGATGGAGTACGTCGAGGGGGCGTCGCTCAAGGAGCTGATAGCGCGTGGGCTCTCGGTCGGCGAATCGATCGAGCTTCTCCGCCAGGTCCTCAGCGGGGCGAAGTTCGCGCACGCGCGCGGGATCGTGCATCGCGACCTGAAGCCTCAGAATGTGCTCGTCGACGCGGAGGGGCGCGCGCGGGTCACCGACTTCGGCATCGCCCGCGCCGGTGCCTCGGAGATCACCGCTACCGGCTCGGTCCTCGGCACCGCCCAATACCTCTCGCCCGAGCAGGCGCAGGGCCTCGACGTGAACGCCACCTCCGACATCTACTCGGTCGGGGTGATGCTTTACGAGGCGCTCACCGGGCGCGTCCCGTTCGACGCCGATAGCCCCGTAGCGGTCGCCCTGAAGCAGGTTTCCGAACGGCCTCGCCCGCCATCGGAGCTCAACCCCCGGGTGACGCCCGCACTCGACGCGGTCGTGCTCCGGGCGCTGGCCAAGGACCCGGCGAACCGGTTCCAATCGGCCGACGAGTTCATCCGCGCGCTCGACGCCGCCGAGGCGGATCCCTCGGGCGGCGCGCTCCGCGACACCGCCGCCTACGCGCCGGTCGCGCCCGGCGCCGAGGAGGCCGCTCGGGAGGGGGAGCGAGCCGATGGCTCGCGCCGCTGGATGACTCGGCGCCGGGTCGCGATCCTGGCGGCGCTCGCGCTGATCGGCGCCGGGGTCGCCGCCTGGGCCCTGACCCGGCCGAACGAGGTCAGCGTCCCCCTGGTACTCGAGGACACGGTTTCGGAGGCGCGGGCGAAGCTTGCCGCTGCCGGTTTCGAGGTCGAGCAGACGCTGGCGCCGACATGCAGTCCCGAGAACACCGTGACCGAGCAGGATCCGCGCGCACGCTCGAAGGCGGAGGAGGGCTCGGTGGTGACGCTCACGGTCAGCCTCGGGCTCGCCGTCAAGGTGCCGCCGACCCGCAACCGGCCCCTCGCCGATGCCCGCAAGCGGCTCGACGATGCGGACCTGTTGGTCCAGACCCGCCAGAAGCCCTCGCGCGAGATCAACCCGGGGCGGGTGATCCAGAGCCAGCCCCCGGGCGGCGAGGAGGTCGAGTGCCAATCGACCGTCAGCCTGATCGTCTCGAAGGGCCCGAACCTGATCACGCTCCCGGACGTGGTCGGCGACTCGCAGGAGGTCGCCGCGTCGGAGCTCGAGCGGCTCGGATTCGTCGTCGACGTCGACACCCGTGACGAGGACGCGCCCGAGGGCACCGTGATCGGCCAGGACCCCGGCCCGGGGTCCGAGTTGCTGCGAGGCGACCGGGTGACGATCATCGTCTCCACCGGCGCCGGCTCGGTGATCGTGCCGAGCGTCGAGGGCCAGCCGCGCGATGCGGCAGCAACGGCGCTCAGCGGCCGCGGGCTGAACGTGAACATCGTCGAGCAAAAGACCAATGAGGAGAGCGAGGACGACCGGGTGCTCGACCAGGCGCCGGACGCGGGCACCCGGGTGCTCGAGGGCGATACGGTGACGATCTTCGTCGGTGTGTTCGAGGAGACGATCGAGATCGAGCCGCCCGCCGAGACCACGACCGAGGAGCAACCACCGTGAGGGTCGCGGTGATCTGCGGCGGGCGCTCCTCCGAGCACGAGATCTCGCTGCGGTCGGGCGCCTCGGTCGCCGCCGGGCTGCGCGAGACCGGCCACGAGGTGATCGAGGTGCTGATCGACCGCCAGGGCCGCTGGCTCGCCGCCGGCGAGGAGGTGGAAATGCGGGCGGCGAACGGGCTGCTCGAGTGCGATGTCGCCTTCCCGGTCCTGCACGGCCCGTTCGGCGAGGACGGCACGGTTCAGGGGCTGCTCGAGTGCCTGGACGTCGCCTACGCCGGTCCCAGCGTGCTCGCCGCCGCGGTGGCGATGGACAAGCTGATCTGCAAGCGCCTGTTGGCCTTCGACGGGTTGCCTCAGGTCGAGTTCGCCGAGGTCGGCGAGGAGGGGTGGCGCGAGCACGTCGCGGCGATGCCGCGGCCGCTCTGGGTGAAGCCCTCGCGACTCGGCTCCAGCGTCGGCATCTCGCGCGTCTCCAACCCTGAGCGGGAGCTCGAGCGGGCGGTCGAGTCGGCGCTCGCCCACGACCCGCGGGTGATCGTCGAGGCCGATGCCGGGGGCCGCGAGGTCGAATGCTCGGTGATCGGCAACCCCGGTAGCGGCGACCACGAGAGCGTGGTGACGTCGCTGCCCGGTGCGATCGTCACCAAGGCCTCCGACTGGTACGACTTCGAGGCCAAGTACGCCGAGGGCGGCATGGAGCTCGTCGTCCCGGCGCCGCTCGACGAGCCGGCGATCGCGCGCGTGCGCGAACTCGCGGCGCGGGTCTTTCGCGCCGTCGGCGGCACCGGCCTCGCCCGCTGCGACTTCTTCGTCCGCGAGGACGGCGAGGTGCTGGTCAACGAGATCAACACGATCCCCGGCTTCACCGCCACCAGCGTCTTCGGCAAGCTGTTCGCCGCCAGCGGGATCCCCTACCCCGAGCTCTGCGACCGGCTCATACGCCTCGGCGTCGACCGCCACCGCCGCGAGCGTGAGTACCGGTTCTAGGCCTCGCCGCTGAGCGTCAGCTCCTCGACCTCGACCCGGTAGCCGTCGTCGTAGGAGACGAGCTTGGTGAACCAGATCAGGTAGTACTGGGCCGGTTCTGAGACCGTGAGCTCAATCAGCTCCTCGGCTTCCGCATTGCTGACCGCCCCCACGGGCTCGCCCCATTCCTCGAGCGCCTCCGGGGGGCCGGCGCTCGCGGCGAAGATCTGGGCCGCCCACCCGCCGTCGGAGGTGCCCACCGTCAGAGTCTCGCCCTGGATCGGCTCGGCAGCCTCAACCACCAGGCCGACTCCCGGCTTGCCCGAGAGCGAGACCTCGGGACCCGCGTCGTAGGTCTCGGTCGTCCAACTCGTGGTCTGGTTGCCGTCAATCGCCAGGCGCACGTCGTCGGGGTGCTCGCCGTCGCCGCCGATCGGATCGAAGTCGGCCGCGGTCTGCAGCTCGATCTCGGTGCCCGGCTCCTCGTTGCCGCCCCCGCCCCCGCCCCGCCGCTCGTCGTCGCCGGTCAAGCCGGCGATCAGCAGCGCAGCGGCAGTGCCGGCGAGCACCAGCAGGATGCCCGCGACCGAGACCCGGCGCGAGGTCAGGATCCGCCTCCTGCGGTGGGGCATCGAGTCGAGCACCGTCGTCGCCTCACCCGTCGAGCGCCCGGCACGGGCGACCTCGACCTCGAGCGCATTCTCGAGGTCGGCGAGCATCGCGCCCATTTCGGGGTAGCGCTTCTCGGGCTTCTTCAACGTCGAGCGCTCGATCACCGCGGCGAGCGCCGACGAGACCTCGGGGCGCTCCCGCTGGACATCGGGCATCCCCTCGTTGACGTGCTTCATCGCCACGCCGACGAGGTTCTCGGCCTGGAACGGAAGCTCGCCGGTGAGCATCTCGTAGAGCAGGACCCCGAGCGAGTAGATGTCGGAGCGCGCGTCCACCTCGTGACCCATCGCCTGCTCGGGGGAGACGTAGTCGGTGGTGCCGAGCACGCGGCCGGTCTTCGTCAGTCCGTCCGACTCCAGCGAGCGCGCGATCCCGAAGTCGGTCACCTTGGCCCTGCCCTCGGAGTCGATGAGCACGTTCTGGGGCTTGACATCGCGGTGGACGAGCATCCGGGCGTGGGCCGCCTGCAGTCCGCGGCCGACCTCGATCGCATAGGCGGCGGCCTCGTCGAGCGGCAGCTTGCCCATCCGGTCGATTCGCTGCTTGAGCGTCTCGCCGTCGCAGTACTCGAACACGATGTAGGGCCGCCCGCCATCCTCCCCGGCGTCGATCACCGCGACCACGTTCGGGTGTGAGACCTGGGCCACCGCGCGCGCCTCGCGCCGGAAGCGCTCGATCTGGTCCGGCTGGTCGGAGATCTCGCGGTGCAGGACCTTGGCCGCGACCCACCGTTCGAGCGTCTCGTCGCGCGCCAGATAGACGGTCGACATGCCCCCGCTGCCGAGCTTCTGCTCGAGCCGGTAGCGCCCGGAGAGCACCGTCCCCGTCAACACACCCGCGATCCCTGTCGTCGCCTCGCTCATCTCCTGACTATTTTCAACTTTCGCACACGCCCCGGGCCCTCCCTGCATGATGACCGTCGAGCTTCGTTACTACACCGATCCAGCCTGCGAATGGTCGTGGGGCGCGGAGCCGAAGCTGCGGCGGCTGATGTGGGAGTTCGGTGACGCGATCACCCCACGATGGGTGATGGGCGGCCTCGCGGCGACGCTCGACCGCGACGATCACGTCGCCCACCTCGCCCAATGGCTCGAGGCCGCGGCCGAGACCGGCATGCCCTGCGATCCGCGGCTTTGGCTGACGAACCCGATCTCATCCACCTACCCGGCCTGCCAGGCCGTTCGCGCGGCCTGCGAGCAGGGCCCGGAGGGCGGTTACCGTTACCTGCGCCGCCTCCGCGAGGGCCTGCTCTGCGAGCGTCGGCGCCTCGACCACGCCGACGCCCTGCTGGCCGAGGCCGGCCCGGCGGGTCTCGACCGCGAGCGGTTCGAGATCGACCTCCGCTCGCACGCGATCGTCGAGGCCTTCGGCGCCGACCTCGACGACGTTCGCGACCCGTCTCCGGCCGCCCGCGCCGCGGGCCAGGTGCGCGAGATCGGCCGCGGCCTCGAGCGGTTCACGTTCCCCTCCGCGCTGTTCACGGGCGACGGCGGCTCGGCGCACGGCGTCTTCGGCTCGCAGCCGTACGAGGCCTATCGCGAGGCGGCTATCGCCGCGGGCGCCGTGCCGCGCGAGTCGCGGCGGCTCGAGCCGCTGGAGGCAATCGAGCGCTTCGGTCGCTGCGCTACCCGCGAGCTCGAGGAGCTCGCCGGCCGGCCACGCCCCGTGCTCGAGGCCGAGCTCTGGGCGCTGGCGCGTGAGTGGCGGTTGCGGCCGGTCCCGGTGCTGACCGGAATCCTCTGGGACGCTGCCTAGCCGCGGCCGTGCGGGGACGCGCCCTGTAGGTCTGCGAGCCGGGCTTCAGGCCCGCCGCGAGGGTGCGGGTTCGCGCTCGAGGTTGCGGACCAGCTCGACCAACTCGGGCGGGGCCTTCGCCGGCGAGCCGGCGTCGAACGGCGGCTCCGGGTCGTACTCGATTCCGAGCTGGATCGCCCTCGCGACTTGATCGCCGGCGACGCGGGCCGCGAGCGTCAGCGCCATGTCGATCCCGGAGGAGACGCCGGCCGCGGTCATCACTTTGCCGTCCTCGACCACGCGGGCGTCGACCGGCTCGGCGCCGAAGGACCTGAGCCCCTCGAGATAGACCCAGTGGCTGGTGGCACGTTTGCGATCAAGGATGCCGGCGGCGCCGAGCACAAGCGAGCCGGTGCAGACCGAGGTCGTCCAGACGCTGGTCTCGTGGGCCGATCGCAGCCACTCGAGCACCCGATCGTCGGAGAGCAGCGGCCGGTTGCCTTCACCGCCCGGGACGAGCACGATCTCGGGGTCTGGGAGCTCGGCGATCGGAAGGTCGGCGCTGACGCCCAGCGCTCCGGTGTCGGAGCGCTTCGGGCCCGCCTCCTTGGCGACGAACGAGAGCTCGGCCCCGGGCAGGCGGGAGAGCACCTCGTAGGGGCCGATCGCGTCGAGGGCGGTGAATCTGTCGAAGATCATGGATCGCGATCTTCATCGTCGGCATGATGCCGGAACCTGAATGGCGGGGCGCTAACCGCGCTCGACGACGCCCGCCCGCCCGGTCGCCCGCCCGATCCGCCGTGCCCGCGGATAGTGCCGTCGCAGCTGCTCCAGGCCAGCCGCCTCGTCGGCCGCCGCGATCACGCAGGCGAAGCCGCAGCCCATGTTGAAGACCTCGTGCATCTCCTCGTCGGAGACCTCGCCCAGTTCCCGGATCAGGCCGAAGACCGGCGGTGCGGGGAGCGGGTCCTCGATCTCGTAGCCGACCGGGGCGGCGAGCCGCAGCAGGTTGTTGAGACCGTCGCCGGTGATGTGGGCGAGGCCGCGCACGTCGACCGCGGAGTCGAGCAGCTCGAGCACCGCCGGCACGTAGATCTCGGTCGGCTCCAGCAGGACGTCGCCAAGCGGGCGCCCGAGCCGCTCGTCGTCGAGCGGAATCGGCTCGAGGACACGCCGCGCCAGCGTGTACCCGTTTGCGTGCAGACCCGACGAAGGAAGCCCGAGGACCGCGTCGCCCGGCTCGATCCGGGCACCGTCGACGATCCGCTCCAGCGCGACGGTCCCGATTGCCGTTCCGGCGAGCTCCCAGCCGTCGACGATCTCACCGACCTGGGCGATCTCCCCGCCGGGAATCTCGAGCCCGGCGAGCTCGGCTCCCCGGCGCAGCCCGACGCCAATCTGCCCGCAAACGTCGGGATCGGCGTGTCGACAGAGGATGAAGTCGACCATCGCGATCGGCTCGGCGCCGACGCAGATCAAATCGTTGGCGTTCATCGCCACGCAGTCGATGCCGATCGTCTCGAACCGTCCCAGCCGTTCGGCGACCACCATCTTGGTGCCGACGCCGTCAGTGCCGATCGCGACCCCGGTCCGGTGGTCGAGGCGCAGCACGCTCGCGTAGTGGTTCGGCAGCGAGACGACCCGCGAAGGCTTGCCGGTGTCGATCAGCTTTAGGCTGCGGGTGAGCGCTGCGACGGCGTCCTCGGCCTCGCGCTGGCTGACGCCGGCGGCGCTGTATGCCCGCTGCTCGCTCACCGACTCATTCTGACCGCGACCACGGCGGCCAGCGCGATGCGGTAGGCGGCGTACGGCCACAGAGCCCGATCGCGCTCGACCAGGGAGATCAGCCGCTGCGAGGCGAGCGTGGACACGAATGACGACGCGACGCCGGCGGCCATCGCCCGCCGCAGAGTGGGCGAGACCCCGCGCCGGCGCAGCCGGCGTCCCTTGAGCGCGGTCGCGCCGACGATCACCGGCAGGGCGACGGTGCGCGAGAGCAGGTTGGCGTGCTCGCGAGTGAAGCGCCGCAGCCGGGCGGCGGTCAGGGTGGCCCCGTTTCGCGAGACTCCCGGGACCAGGGCCGTCGCCTGGGCGAAGCCGAGCGCGAGGCCGTCGGCGGCGCCGGCGTCCCCGGGACCGCGCTCCTGCGGGCGCGCGTCGGCGGCGACCATCGCCAGCGCCCCGGCGACTAGGCCGGCGGCGATGCTACGCGGGCCGCCGAGGCGCCGTTCGATCTGTCGCTCGAGTGCATAGCCGGCGATCGCGGGAGGGACGAACGAGAGCGCGACCAACGAAGCGCGGCGCGCGTCGAAGCGGGAGAGCTCCGCGGCAATCATCCGCCGCTGACCGATTACCAACGCCGCGGCGGTGCCGGCGTGCAGGGCGACCTCGAAGCTCTTTCGCGCCTCGGGGTCGGCGGCTTGCCAACCCCAGCCGCGCAGCCACGGGATCAGCGAGAGGTGTGCCGAGCTGGAGACCGGCAGGAGCTCCGCCGGGCCCTGGACGGCGCCCAGCAGGGCGGCCCGCGCCGAGCTGAGGTCGGTCGCGTCGGCAAAGTCCGCGCAACCCCGCGCCTCCTGCACCGCTACGGCCCGACTTCGGCCGGCTGGGTCCCGCTGCGCCGGCGCCGGATCAGCCAATAGACGATCAGACCGAGGAGCGCGGCGAGCACGAGGTAGTCGCCGTAGTGGAGATAGTCGCGCCACTCCTCCCAGTTGTCGCCCACCTGCTTGCCGATGAACCCGAGCATCAGCACCCAGGGAATGCAGCCTGCGAGGGTGAGCAACGTAAAGCGCCAGAACGGCATTCGCGCGACCCCGGCCGGGAGCGAGATGAAGGTGCGGATGATCGGCAGCATGCGGGTGAAGAACACGGTCGCGTCGCCGTGACGCTCGAACCAGCGGTCGGCCCACTCGAGGTGCCTGTGGTTGACGTGGATCAGGCGGTTCTTCTCGAGCAGCTCGAGCCGTCCGTAGTAGCCCGCGGCCCAGGCGACCCAGGAGCCGACCACGTTGCCGATCACGCCGGCGGCGACGATCCCGAACAGGGTCATCTCGCCCTCGGAGACGTTGAAGCCCGCGAACAGCATGATCGCCTCGCTCGGCACCGGGATGCAGGCGCTCTCGAGCAGCATCAGGACGAACACGCCCGCGTAGCCGAGCGCGTCGATCACGTCCACGGCCGCCTCGACGATCGGGTCGACGACGAAGTCCGTGAGACCCCCCACCGGGACCTGCGTGCGGGTGCTGATCGGGTCCATGCGAGCGGGACACGTTACCCATCGACCGCCCCGGTTCCGCCGTAGACTCGCGGAGGATGTCGCGCGTCACCGATCCTGTCTACAGGCGCCGGGCGCTCGAGTTCGTCGCCGACGCGTTGCTGTGCGCGGCGGCGTTCGCGCTCGCCTTCATCCTGCGCTTCCTCGACGAGGGGGGGAACATCCCGGAGCGCTACGAGACGATGCTCGTCGGCTCGATCGCCTTCGTCGCCATCGGCAAGGCGCTGGTGCTCGACCTGCTCGGGATGCACCAGCAATGGTGGCGGTACTTCCGGCTGCCGGACCTCTGGCCCCTGGTTCGCTCGCTCGCGATCGCCAGTGTCCTGCTGCTGCTGGTCTACGTGCTCGCAAAGCCGTATCCGGACAGCCTGCCTCGCTCGGTGCTGATCCTCGACTTCATCCTCTCCTGCGCGCTGCTCGGCGGCGCCCGCCTCGCTCGGCGGACGCTCGCCGAACGTCCCTCCCGCCAGGCGCGCGATGGGAGGGCGCGTGAGCTGCTCGTGGTGGGCGCCGGGTCGGGGGGGCAGATGGTCGTCCGCGAGCTGAAGCTGAACCCCAACCTCGGCGCCCAAGCGATTGGCTTCCTCGATGACGATCCGCGCAAGCGCGGCATGCGCACCGAGGGGCTCAAGGTGCTCGGCACGACCGACGAGATCGGCCCGATCTGCGACCGGCTGGCGCCGGACGAGGTCGTGATCGCGATTCCCTCCGCGCCCGGCGTGCTGCGGGCCAAGGTGGTCGCCGAGTGCCGCGATCGCGACATCCAGGTCCGCACCCTGCCGACCGTGTTCGAGCTCTTGCGTGGAGGGGTCCAGCTCACGCGCCAGCTTCGCGAGGTCCAGGTCGAGGACGTCCTCGGCCGCGACCCCGTGGTGATGGAACTCGAGCGCGTCGGCGCCTACCTCGAGGACAAGCGGGTCATGGTGACCGGCGCTGGCGGCTCGATCGGCTCCGAGCTATGCCGGCAGATCGCCCGCGTGCGGCCGCGCCTGCTGATGATGCTCGATCACGCCGAGGACAACCTGTTCGAGATCGACCGGGAGATGACCGGGCGCTGGCACTTCACCCGGGTCGAGTCGGTGCTCGCCGACTGCAAAGAGGGTGATCGGATGCTGGAGGTGATGCAGCGCTTCAAGCCGGAGGTCGTCTTCCACGCGGCCGCTTACAAGCACGTACCGTTGATGGAGGCGAACCCGCTCGAGGCGCTGCGCAACAACGCGATCGCGACCCAGGTGACCGCGAAGACCGCGGCGGCGACCGGGACCCAGCGCTTCGTCCTCGTCTCGACCGACAAGGCGGTCAATCCACGCACGGTGATGGGGGCGACGAAGGCGATGGCGGAGTGGATCGTCGAGGCCGCCGGGCAGCGGACGCCGCGGACCAAGTTCACGATCGTCCGCTTCGGCAACGTGCTCGCCTCCTCGGGTAGCGTGGTGCCGATCTTCCGCTCGCAGATCGAGCACGGCGGCCCGGTGACAGTCACCCACCCCGAGATGACCCGCTACTTCATGACGATTCCGGAGTCGGTGCAGCTCGTGATCCAGGCCGGCGACCTGGGCGGCGCCTCGGGCGAGGTATTCGTGCTCGAGATGGGTGAGCCCGTACGGATCATCGACTTGGCGCGCAACATGATTCGGCTCGCCGGTTATGAACCCGACGCGGACATCGCGATCGAGATCGTCGGAGTGCGCCCGGGGGAGAAGATCCACGAGGAGCTCCTCAACCGCGACGAGCGCCCGCGCCCGACCACCGCGGAGCGGATCGTGCGCGCTGTACGCGCCGCGCCGCTCGATCCCGAGTGGGTCGAGGAGACGGTCCAGCGGCTGGAGTCATTGGTCGCGGCCGGCGACGAGGCCGGGCTGGCGGAGCACGTGGTCGAGCTGACGGGCGCCGAGGGCTCGGCGCGGCGGACGCTGGCCTGATCCTTAAGATCACGCGCCAAGATGGGCGATCCCGCATCCCCGCGAAGACGGCTGCCTTGACCGATGATTGACCTGCTCGAGCGGATCGGGCCCTACCTCGGCATCGCCGCCTTCCTTGGCCTTGCGATTCTCGCCTTCCTGATCATCCAGCAGGCCCGCGAGGTGCGCCGTCTGCGCGAATGGGCGGGGCGAGCCCCGGAGCGCGCTGACGAGGCCGCCACCGCGGCCGCCGCGGCCGCCGAGGCCCGCGGTGAGGAGGCTGAGACGCCGGAGGAAGAGGCCGTGGCCGAGCCGGGCGAGCCCAGCCGCTGGGATCGGCTTCGCGACCGCCTCGCCGGGCCGTTCGGCGAGCTCGACCGGCGAATGCCGATGGACCCGCGCTACCTGATCGCCGTGCTGGCCGCGGTGTTGATCGCGGTCGGCGTGCTGACCAGCGGCTTTGGCCTCCTTGGCGGCGACGATGACGGCGGCGGAGGCGGAGGCGGCAAGCGGGGCGCCGATCAGGAGCGGGTCGAGGTCGCGGTCCTCAACGCGACCCAGGTCGAGGAAGGACCGGTTCCGATCGAGGCCGTGTCCGGGCTTGCCGGACGGGTCGCCAGCGAGGTGATCAAGCCGATCTCCGGGTTCAAGGTCGGTACCGAGGAGACCGCCAGCTCCGGGTTCGAGGAGACGACGATCATGTTCGAGCCGGAAGCCGAGGCGGAGGCCGAGGACCTCGCCCGAGCGGTTGCGAGCGAGCTCGGCGAGACGGCGGTGACGCCGATGATCAACGAGGTACGGGAGCTCTCCTCGGGCGCGCCGGTGGCACTCGTCATCGGCCAGGACGACGCCGAGTTCTAGTAGATGGAGATCACGGAAGTCTTCGACAGCGCCGCGGGCTTTGTCTCGCTCGCCGCTCTGCTCGCGATCGCACTGCTGTTGCCGCTCTATCTCTCCCAGCGTCGCGACGTCCAGCGAATGCGCGCATGGATGGAGCGGGAGCCCGACCATCCGGTCGCCGACATCGCCGCCAGCGAGTCGATGCTCGACCGGGCCGAGAGCGAGCTCGAGGGGCTGCTCGGCAGCGAGGAGCCGGCGGCGGAGGGGACCGTCACACCCAGCACCCCGCTCCCGGCCGCGACCCGGGTCACCCATGAGCGCCCGGCGCTGGAGCGAATCACGATGGAGCGAGCCGCCCTCGAGCCCCACCCCCGCTGGCGCCGCTTTCTGTCCCGCGTCGCCCAGCCGTGGGTGCTGGTCGCGATCGGCGTCACCGCGCTGATTCTCGGCGGAGCGAGCATCTTCTTGTCAGAGGAGCTGTTGCGCGACGGCGGCGAGGGAGACGGGTCGCGGCCCGGCGCGCTCGATCCCGCCCAGGTAACCGTTGCGGTCCTCAACGGAACCTCGGTGAACGGGCTCGCCGGAAACGTAGGCTCCGACGTCGAGTCGAGCGGATACGAGCTCGGCTCGGTGACCAACACGACGCCCGGGTTCACCGAGACGGTCGTCCTCTACGCCGATGGCCAGAAGCGGGCGGCCCAGAAGGTTGCCCGCGACCTGGGTGTGAACAAGAAGGCGGTCGAGCCGCTCGACCGCGAGACGCGCGAGCTCGCGGGCGAGGCCGACGTCGTGGTGATCGCGGGCGAGGACCGCGCCTCTTGACCCACCGCGTCTCCGCGGGCGCGGCGCTTTTCTTCGCCCTTTTGGTCGCCACTCTGGTGGTGGCGGTGCTGGTGGTTCGGGCGCGGACCCCGGACCTCGTGCTCGAGGTCACCGAGCCGCCCGCCGACGTCCGCGCCGTGTTCAGGCCCGCCGGAGGGCGCCCACCGGACGAGCTCACGATCACCTTCTTCGTTCGCGAGCCCGACGACCGCGCCTTCGTCGGCATCGTCGACCGGCACGAGGACCTCGTCCGCACCCTCGACCCCGACGTCGCGCTCGCCGCCCGCGAGCCGGTCACCTACATCTGGGACGGTCGCGACGACGAGGGTGAGCTCGTCGCGTCCGGGCGCTACCGGCTCCTGGTCGGGCTGCCGAGCGAGGATCGGGAGATGGTCTGGCCACGGCGCTTCACGGTGGTCAGGGGAGGCCCGGGCTGAACGCCTCGGTGCTCGAGGCGATCGGGATGCTCGCCGCCTGCGGAGGAGCCGCGGCGGCACTGCTGCTCGATGACGGTCGCGCGCGGCAGGCTGCGATCGCGATCGCGCTCTTGGCGGCGCCGGTGCTGGTGCTCGGCAACGTCTGGGACGAGCCGCGGGTGGTCGAGTTTCGCAGCAGCACGGGGGAGCTCGGCGCCGCGGCCGCCATCGCCACGATCGGCGTCGCCGCCCTGGCCGCCGCCTTCCGGCGCTTTCCTGCGGCCTTTCCGATCATCGCCGTCACGGTGCTGCCGCTCAGGGTTCCGGTCGAGATCGGAGGCGAAACCGCGAACCTGCTCGTCCCGCTCTACCTCGTGATCGCGGCCGCGTTCATCGCCTCGGTCCTCTCCGAGCACCCACAACCGCGCTCCGAGCGCCCGGATCCCTGGCCGCTGTGGCTTCGCCGCCTGCTCGCCGCCACCCTGCTGCTGTACGCGATCCAAGCGATCTACTCCGAGGACGTCGCCAACGCGATCGAGAACGTCGGCTTCTTTCTCGTCCCGTTCGCGATCCTCTTCTGCCTGCTCGCGGAGGTCCGCTGGTCGCGGGCGCTGTTGCGCTGGACGCTGGTCGGGGTCGCGGTGGTGGCGGCCGGTTGCGCTGTGATCGCGATCTATCAGTACTTCGCCCGCGACCTGTTCCTCAACCCCGAGCTCTTCGACTCGAACGAACTGCACGCCTACTTCCGCACCAACTCGATCTTCTTCGACCCGAACATCCTCGGCCGCTACCTGGCGCTCGCGATCACCGCCCTCGCCGCCTGCATCGCCTGGGGCGGGTCGCGGCGCGAGCTCGGGTTGGCGGCGCTCGTCTGCACGTTGGGATTGATCGGGCTCGCGTTCAGCTACTCGCTCACCAGCTTTGCGGCGCTGCTCGCGGGCCTCGCGACGATCGCCGTCCTGCGCTTCGGCTGGACGGGCGCTGCCGCCTTCGCCGGCCTCGGGCTCGCCGGCCTCGCGGCGCTTGCGATCGCGGGTGGTACACCCACCAGCGACATAGAGGACTACCGCAGCATCGACAGCGGCCACGCCGATCTGATCGAGGGCGGGCTCGACCTCGCCCGCGATCGCCCGGTCGCGGGCTGGGGCTCGGGTTCTTTCGGCCGCGCCTTCTATGACCGGATCGAGCCCGCCCGGACGACGGTCTCGCACTCCGAGCCGATCACGGTGGCCGCCGAGCAGGGAGCGATCGGCTTCGCCGTGTACGTCGGCCTCATCCTGACGGCGCTCGCGACTCTGCTCGGCGGCGGGGTCAGGAGTTCACTGGCCCGGAGCGCGGTCGGCGCCTGCTTCGTCGCCATGCTGGTCTCGAGCTTCGGCTACACCGGGTTCGTGATCGATCCCGCAGTCTGGGCGCTGCTGGCCCTCGGAGTCGCGACGCGCCGCGATCCGCCCGAGGCCTCGGCGACCATCTAGGGCCCAGTGTTCGAGTACCTGCGCCGCCTCGCCACCACGGGTGCCGCCTACACGGCTTCGAGCGTGCTCTCGAAGCTGGTCGCGGTCGTG
Source organism: Solirubrobacterales bacterium (assembly GCA_021155855.1). Lineage (GTDB taxonomy): Bacteria > Actinomycetota > Thermoleophilia > Solirubrobacterales > 70-9 > WHSW01. Next base: position 27,932 of record JAJNAZ010000004.1, on the reverse strand, counting down.
CTCTTGCCCGTCTACACGGCCTATTTGAGCCCGGCCGACTACGGCGCCGCCGAGGTCATGCTCGCCTCGTTGGTCGCGGCCAGCATCCTGATCCGCTTCGGGTTGATCGAGGCGCTCTTGCGCTTCTACTACCTGGCCGGTGAGGATCCGCGGCGGGTCATCGCGACCAGCTTCGCCGCCCTGTTTTGGACCGCGACCGCTGGAGCGGCGCTGGGCCTGGCGCTCGCCGAGCCGATCTCCGAGGCGCTGCTCGACCGCCCCGACACGGAGCTCGGGCGGCTGGCGGTGCTCGGGCTCTGGGTGCTGACGCTGTGGGAGTACGCGCTCACCCTGCTGCGGCTCGACGAGCGAGCGCGCGCCTACTTCACGCTCACGGTGCTCAACGTGCTGGCGACGATCCCGGTCACCGTGTGGTTGGTCGTGATCGAGGATCGGGGTGCGGCGGGGATCCTGCTCGGCAGCTTCGGCACCGGCGCGGTGTTCTTGGCCTGGCGGCTATGGCGCGAGCGCCGCCGGCTGCGGTTCATCGCCGAGCTGCCGCTGCTGCGGCGAATGGTGCGCTTCGGCCTGCCGACGATGCCCGCGGAGCTCTCGCTCTACTCGCTCAACTTCATCGACCGGATCCTGATCGTGCGCCTCGCCGGACTCGCCGAGGCCGGCCTCTACGCGCTCGCGATCAAGTTCGCCCAGGGGATGAACGTGCTCGCTCGGGGTTTCCAGCTCGCCTTCCCGCCGCTCGCCTACTCGATCGCCGACGACGACGAGGCCCGCCGCGCATACAGCCTGATCGTCACCTGGTTCGCCGCCGTCTGCGCCTTCTTCGTCACCGGGCTGTGGCTCCTGTCGCGTTGGATCGTCGACCTGCTCGCAGCGCCCGAGTTCTTCGAGGCCCACGAAGCAATCGGGCTGCTGGCGACGGGGATCGCGCTCTACTCGCTCTATCTGGTCCTGGTCGTCGTCCTGGGCCGCTCCGGGCGAACCGAGTTCAACCTTCCGGCGACGATCGCCGGCACCGTCGTCAACGTGGCCCTCAACCTGGTCCTGATCCCCCCGCTCGGGATCGTCGGCGCGGGGATCGCGCTGGTCGCCTCCTACGCGGTGGTCCTGGCGCTGATGTATCTGCTCACCCAGCGGCTCTTCCCGGTGGCCTATGAGTGGGGCCGGCTCGCGCTGCTGGTCGCGGTCACCGCCGCGACCGTCGCCGCGGGCGAGCTGCTGCTGCCGGCCGAGGGACTCGGGGGGCTCGTGGCGCGCACGGCGCTCTGGCTGGCACTGCCCGCGCTGCTGTGGGCGATGGGCTTTTTCACCGCCGCCGAGCGCGCCCGCCTGCGGACGATGCTCAGCCCGTCGGCGGTCAGGGCGCGGCTCGGCGAGCTCGCCGCCGCCTCGCCGCGCAAGGAGCCCGAGAGCGAGCTCGGCGCGGGCTACGCGCCCGAGGTCTACGAGGCCGCGGGTCGCGACGAGGACCGGATGTAGGCGGCGGTCGTAAAGTTTCAGCATGCGAATCGCCGAGGGCGTCTACAGCATCGGCCAGAGCAAGGGTGGGCACGTGCACGCCTATCTGTTCGAGCACGGCGACGAGCTTACGCTCGTCGACACGCTCTTCGACACCGACGCCGCCCTCGTCGTCGAGGCGATCGCTCGGATCGGCCGCTCGCCGGGCGACCTCAAGCACATCGCCCTCACCCACGCCCACCGCTCCCATCTCGGCGGGCTCGCGCAGCTGAAGCGGCTCAGCGGGGCGCTCGTGCATGCCCACGAGTGGGAGGCGGACATCATCGCCGGCGAGCGCTTGGCGCAGCCTGTCAGCATGCGCCCAAGCGGCCCGCTCGCGACCTACCCGATGCGGATCGGCCTCGCCGTCGGACGCCCGAAGCATCCGCCGTGCCCGGTCGACCGCGGTCTGGCCGAGGGCGATCAGGTGGGGCCGCTTCGGGTGCTGCACATCCCCGGGCACACGCCCGGCTCTCTGGCCTTCCACTTCGAGCAGCGCGGCGTGCTCGTGGTCGGCGATGCGGTGGCCAGCTGGCCGCGCGTCGATGCGGGCTGGCCCGGTTTCAACCTCAACGAGGGCCAGTATCGCGAGTCGCTCAAGCGGCTGGCCCAGGTCGAGGCCGAGGTGGTCGCGGTGGGTCACGGCGAGCCGCTCACCGAGGACGCGGCAGAGCGCGTGCACGCCCTGGCGGCGGCCTAGATCGTCAGCCGACCCTGCCCCAGGGTGCGAACGCGTTCGACGATCCACCCAGCGCCGGGGCGAGATCCGGGTAATGGCGCAGCAGCACGGTGCCCATGGTGGAGTCGTTGATCCAGTCGAGCCCCGCCCGGGTGTACATCTCGGCCGTATAGTCGCGGGTGAAGAAGCGGTCGCTCTTCAGCCGGCGCGAGGCCATCAGGATGAAGACCCGGAAGGCGGTATCGCTGAACCCGAATCCTCTCGGCTTCGGCTCCGCGTAGAGGCCCACCATCAGGTCGACGCGCTCGATCTCGCCCTCGTAGACGCCCCGGATCCGCTCGGCCTCCTCCGGGTCGTCGGTGAGCTCCTCGAACGACTCGGCGGGGCGCAGCCGGAAGAGTCGTCGGAACTGGTTGTAGCGCGGGACTCCGCGCTCGCGGATGCGCAGGATGTCGGTGGCGGCGAGGTCGAGGCGGCTGCCGTCAGGACGCTCCAGGTGCTGGAGAAAACGCGGGTAGTTGTGGAGCGAGATCGCTCCTGGGCTGGCGATCCCGAACGAGTAGAGGGCGTTCGCGACGCCAATCTCCTCGAGGCGGGTGCGGACGTGAAGCGCCCCCAGCTCCGGAAACGGCCGCTGCTCGAGCAGCTCGTCGTCGGTGGCCGAGCGAAACGAGAACTCGTCGGGGAGCAGCGGGTGCATCCGGTACACGGCGACGAACTCCTCCGTGAGCGAGTAGGGGACGCCGTGGTGGTCGGTCCGCGAGCCGGGAATGCCGCTCAGCACCTCGCCCGAGCCGAGGTGGCCGAGCCTGCGACCCAGGCGCTCGCCGACGATTCCCGACCAGGTCGCGCGCATCGCGTACTTGGTGGTCGGGTTCGCGATGATCGCCGGCGTCCACTCCGTGGTGTGGATCTTCGCCATCAGCGCCGCATTGATCAGGCGTGCCTTGTCGTAAAGCCGATCGTCGGACCAGCCGGGGTACTCACGGCGCAGCCGGTCGCAGATTGCGTTGTGCTCGAGTGTGAACAGGGTGTGGAGGAGGGCCAGCCCGACCCAGAAGTTGCCCGCCACCCCGCTGAGGTCGACCAGCTGCTCGAGCTCGCGCGGGGGCAGACCGTCCGCGCCGATGCGGAGCTTGCCGTCCTCGCCGGCGCGAACCGCCGCGGCGAAGCGCTCGTCGGAGCCGTAGATCTGCGAGCCGTCCCACCAGTGGCTGTCGGCGGTGACGAAGGTGTCCGGCGTGCGCGCATCCTCGTCCGAGGTCGGGTCGCGCCGGGTGCGCGGGATCGCCATCGGACGCTCGGGCCAGTCGTCGTCGTCGTCGAGCGCCAGCTCATATGGATTCTGCTCTTCGTTCTCTCCGTGGCTGAACCAGTCGTGGACCTCGAACTGGATCCATGCGGCCGCCAGCACGTTGAGCGTGGAGGCCGGCAGAAAGCGCTCGCGCGTGAGCAGCTCGCGGCTGATCGTCCGCGGATTCGGCTCGAGCATCGCCGCTTCCGGCCCACGGAAGCTCTCTCCCAGCGGAACGTTGCGGCCGAAGCGGGTGCCGATGCTGCCCATCAACGGGCGCTCCAGGTCGTTCAGGGATCCGTCGACGCTGCGCCGCGCGCGGTACGCCGGGTCGCCGGCCTTCAAGACCAGCTCGGCGCCGGCCGCGGGCAGCCCGGTATCGGTGAGATTGCGCTGCCGCAGCCGGTTGCGAATCCCGATCAGGGTCACCACGCCGAGCGGCGGCGGAAGGCGATCCCAGCCGAAGCGCCGGTCGATCCAGTCCGTGAGCGCCATGAAGGCTCGCGAGAACACGGCGGGCAGCGCTGCCGATCGTCCCGGGCTACCCTCGCCCGGCGCCGCTCGCGAGGCTCGCCGTTTCCATCGCCGCCTGCCAACTGACGTACGCGCGCACCCGTCGGATGCGACCATCCGCAAACGAGAACAGGTGGCCCCAGTCGTGCTCGACCACGATCCCGTCGCGGCCCTCGACCTCCTGGCGCACCAGGACCACGACCTGGTCGCCGACCGGCTCGCAGCGCCCGATCTCGATCGAGAACGCGTCCCAGACGTCGCGCACCGCCTTCCAGTAGTCAACGGCACCGGTATGACCCCGGTAGGAGTTGTGGAAATCCGGGTAGGCGCCGGAGGTCGTCAGCTCGACGTCGGGATGCATCAATGCGAGGAAGGCGGGCAGGTCGTCGTCGTTCACCGCCCGGTAGACGCTCTTTACGAGTTCGACGTTGTGCTCCGCCAAGTCCAGCGACCCTCCTCGCCGGACGTCGTGGAGACCGACCCCGGCGCGCAAAGACAAATCAGGCTCGCCCACGATCCTACCGCCGTCGAGGTCGCCGCCAAGGCCGAGTGACGAAAGTCACCCTGTCTAAGTGACGAAAGACACAATGCTACGACGGACTGACGAAGACCGGCCGCGTGGCCTACCGCCCCTCGTGTCGGCGGTTGAACGCTTCCGCCGCCTCGCGCAGGCCCTCGCCGCGATCGGGGGCGAGCGCCTGGCGAGCGTGGAGCATGTAGGTGCCGGGGTCATGGCCGGGCAGCACCGTCCCGGCGAGCGCCCGCAGGCCGTAGGTCCACGCCGAGAGCAACCGGGCGATCCACGCCACCGCGGCAGAGTGGTGCTTTCGCAGGTAGCGGTCGCGGCCGCGGTGGAACTCAACCACTCGGCGCTCCCGGGCGTCACGGTCGGTGGCAAGTTGCTCGTGATGAACGGCCTCGGCCGCCGGCACCCAGAGGATTCGCCCGCCGGCATCGTGCAGGCGCTTGCAGAGATCGGTCTCGTCGGAGTAGACGAAGAACGCGGGATCGAGGAATCCGATCGCGGCCGCCGCCTCCCGGCGCACCAGCATCGCCGCCGATTGGACCCAGCCGACCTCGCGGATGCGCGCGCCGCGGCTCTGCGTGACCAGCGCATGGTGGAGGAGCAGGGCGCTCGCCAACGATGTGGCCAGGCCGGGAAGCCGCCACGCGGAGGGCTGCTCGACGCCGTCGGTGTCGAGCAGCTTCGCCCCCGCGGCGACCGCCCGATCATCGGACCGCAGGGCACCCAGCAACGCGTCGACCGCTCCCGGGCGGAGCTCGGCATCCTCGTTGAGCAGCAGGCAGAGGTCGGCCTGGGACTCGCGCATGAGCAGCGAGTCGTTCTCGGCCTTGCCGGTCCGCTCGCCGAGCTCGATCAGCCGCAGCCGCTCGCCGAGGCCTTCCGAACCGCCATTCCATCGCTTGATCACCTCGACCGATCCGTCGGTGGAGGCGTTGTCGAGCACCAGCACCTCGTATTCGAGACCCTCGGGCGCAGTCACACGGATCGCGTCGAGGCAGGCGCCGACGTAGCGCCGGCCGTTCGTGTTGACGACACAGTAGGTCAGGTCCACGGCAGAATCGTCGCCGATGCGGATCCAGATGGTCGATCCCCCGGCGTACACGCCCCCTTACGACCGCGCCCTGTGCGCGGCGCTGGCGCGCACCGGCGCCGAGGTCGAGCTGATCACGACGCGGTTTCCCTACGGCCCCGTTCCCGGCGCCGACGGATACGAGGTCTCAGAGCTCTTCTATCCGCGCGCCGCCCGGCTCGCCCCAGAAGCGCGCGGCCGCCGGGCGCTGCGCATGGTCGAGCACCTACCGGGGATGCTGCGCCTGCGCCGTCGCGCCGGACGGGCCGACCTCGTGCACCTGCAGTGGCTCGCGGCGCCGGCACTCGACCGCCTGCTGCTGCCGGCGCGCCCGCGGGTGCTCACCGTTCACGACCCGCCGCCCGCCGCCGGGGCGCCGCTCGCCGCACAGCGGGCCCTGTTCGAGCGCATGGATGCATTGATCGCCCACTCCGAGGCCGGCGCCGAACGCCTGCGCGGACTGGTCGCCGATCCGGCTCGCGTGCACCGGATCCCGCACGGGGTGTTCGAGCATCTCGGCCACCAGTCCGGCGAGCGCCCCCTGCCGCCCGAGCTCGCGGCGGTCGAGGGGCCCGTGGTGCTCTGCTTCGGCCTCGTGCGCCCATACAAGGGCACCGATGTGCTCCTAAAGGCGTTCCGGGAGGTCGAGGGCGCCGAGCTTTGGATCGTCGGCATGCCGCGGATGGCGCTCGACCCGCTGGAGCGGCTGGCGGCGCGGTGCCGGGCGACCGTACGCTTCGTTCCTCGCTTCATCACCGATCCAGAGATCCCGGCGTACTTTCGCCGCGCCGAGATCGTCGTCCTGCCCTACCGTGAGATCGAGCAGTCGGGGGTTCTCTACACGGCGCTCGCCTTCGCCCGGCCGATCGTCGCCACCGACGTCGGCGGCTTCGGCGAGGTCGCCCGCGAGACCGGGGCGCTTCGCCTGGTGCCCCCCGCTGACCCGGAGGCGCTGGCGGGCGCGCTCACCGACCTCCTCCGCGACGCCGCTGCACGCGAGGAGCTCGCCCGCGCGGGGACGGCCGCGGCGGGCGGGATCTACTCCTGGGACGCCGTCGCCGAGCGCACCCTGGCGGTCTACCGGACTCTGGTCCGCGGATAATCGGCGCCGATGGTCGTCGTCGAGGTTGTCTTCTGGGTTGCGGTCGCGCTGCTCCTCTACACCCACCTCGCGTATCCGCTGCTGCTCGCGGTGCTGGCCCGCCTGGCGCCCCCGCGGCCGCCCGCCGGCCCGCCGGAGCCGCCGCGGGTGTCGCTGATCGTCGCCGCCCACGATGAGGAGGCGGTGATCGGGGCCAAGGTCGCCGAGGTGCTCGCGCTCGACTATCCGCGACGGCAGCTCGAGCTGATCGTCGCCTCCGACGGCTCGGTCGACCGGACGGCCGAGCTCGCCCGGACGGCCGGCGCCGACCGGGTGCTCGAGCTCGCCAGGGTGGGCAAGATCGAGGCCCAGAACGCGGCGGTCGAGCGCTCGAGCGGGGAGGTGCTCGCCTTCAGCGACGCCAACGCCCATTGGGCTCCAGGGGCGCTGCGCGAGCTCGTCGCCCCGTTCGGCGACCCAAAGGTCGGCTACGTCTGCGGCCAGGCACGGTTTCTCGACCAGGGCGGATCGAACCAGGAGGGCGTCTACTGGCGCTACGAGCTCGCGATCCGCGCGCTCGAATCGCGTCTCGCGGGCGTCACCGCCGGCAACGGGGCGATCTACGCGGTGCGCCGCAGCGCGTATGTGCCGCTCGGGCCTGCCTCGAGCCACGACCTCTCGTTCCCGTTCATGCTCACCAAGCGCGGCTGGCGGGCGGTCTACGCGCCGCGGGCGATCGCCGAGGAGAAGATGGTGGCGACGATCGAGGGCGAGTTCGCGCGCAAGCGGCGGATGATGCGCGGGATCTACGACGAGGTGGTCGGCGACGGGATGCTCTCGCCGCGTGGCTACGGGCCCGCCTACGCGTTCCAGATCGCCAGCCACAGGCTGCTCCGCTACGCCTCGCCGTTCGTGCACCTGGGCGCCTTCGCCGCCAACCTCGTACTGCTCGGTGAGTCGCCGCTCTACCTCGTCACCCTCGCCCTGCAGCTGGCGCTGCTGGCCGCAGCCGCACTGGCGCGGTTGATCCCGCTGCGGGTGCTGCGCCTCGCCCGCTACTACGTGCTCACCACCGCATCGATCCCCGCCGGGCTCTGGGACCGAATTCGGCTCGGCACGCCGGGGGCGTGGGAGAAAGCCGAGGGCACCCGTTGACGAGCACCGAACACCAGGCGCCGGGCACCGCGCACGGAGCGGCGGGCAACGGCCTTCCGCGCGCGCTCGACGCCGCGCTGGCGCTCGCGGGCCTGGCGCTCGCCGCGCCGCTGTTGCTGGTCGCCGCGCTCGCGATCAAGCTCGACTCGCGTGGTCCGGTGATCTACCGCTCGCGCCGCGTGGGCCTCGGTGGGGCCGAGTTCGACCTGCTCAAGCTGCGCACCATGCATCCCGGCAACGACCCGGTCGGCGTCGGCACCCCGGTGCTCGGCCGCGATCCGCGAGTGACCAGGGTCGGTCATCTTTTCCGACGCCTCTCGCTCGACGAGCTGCCCAACCTCGTCAACGTGCTGCGCGGGGAGATGGCGATCGTCGGTCCGCGGCCGACGCTCGCCGCACAGGTCGAGCAGTACACGGCGCACCAGCGGCGCCGGCTCGCGGTCCGGCCGGGGCTCACCGGCTGGGCCCAGGTCAACGGGCGCGCCGGGATTCCCTGGGAGGAGCGGATCGAGCTCGACGTCTGGTACACGGAGCATCGCTCCGCCGCTCTCGACCTGCGGATCCTCGCCCGTACCGCCCGGTTGCTGCTCACCGGCCACGGGCTCTACGGGTGAGCGGCGGCCAGCCCCCGCCGCCCACCGGCGCGGAGGTAGCTTGTCGCCGATGACCAAGGCCGACGTCGCCCTGCGCAGCTTCCGTCCCGACGACGCCGCGGCGGTTCACCGCTGGTTCAACGATCCGCGGGTGACCGCCGACCTGGTCGGCAGTCGCGACACCTTTACCCTCGAGGACGCGGCCGGCTGGGTCGAGCGGGCGATCGATACCGCCACCGACCGCAAGTGGGCGATCACGATCGAGGGCGACGACGCCGCGGTCGGTTTCGTCGCCCTCTTCGGGCTCGACCGCCAGCTCGGCCCCGAGCTTGCGGTGTTGGTCGGCGAACCCGGCGCCTGGGGCAAGGGGGTCGCTCGCGAGGCCGAGCGCCAGGCCTGCATCGAGGCATTCGAGACCCACCGCGCCCACCGCGTCCACGCCGAGATCCCGGCCACCAACGAGGCGGCGCAAAAGGTGGTCACCTTCCTCGGCTTCCGGCGCGAGGGGGTGATGCGCCGGGCGATTCGCCGCGGCGAGGAGCGGATCGACAACCAGGTCTGGGGGCTGTTGCCCGAGGACTTCACCGGGTGGGAGTAGCGACGCCTGGCGAGGCCGGCGGCGGGCGCGCCGAGGCGGAGCTGATCGCCGACCGTGGCGCCGCCGCCCGGAGCGACGACTTCTTCCGCTCGCGCGCCTTCCTCGATGCCGAAGGGGTGACCCACACGCTGCGCGTTCGAACCGCCGAGCGGACCGCGCTCGTGCCCCTGATCGTCCGCGAGATCGAGGGGTCCGGCTACCCCGACGCGATTTCGCCGTATGGCTATCCCGGCGCCGCGATCAGCGGCGGCGGACCGCCGCCGGGGCCGGCCGAGGTCGACTGGTCGCGGACCGGCCTGGTCAGCATCTTCGCCCGCGAGCGGCTGCGCGCCGAGCCGTGGTTGGCAGCCGCAAGCGAGCGCTCCTCGGTCCTGATCCACGATCCGGCGCGGCCGCGCCGGGTCCGCTCGCGGCTCGCCGAGCAGATCCGCGCCAATACCCGCGCCGGCTGGACTGTGGACTGGGCCCCGGGCCCGGACTCGCCGACGCGGGACCGCGACGCCTTCGCTGCCGCCTACGCGCAGACGATGCACCGCGCCGGGGCGAGCGAGCGCTACTTCTTCTCCCGCGAGTACCTCGACGCGGCGCTCTCCTTCGCCCGCAGCTTCCTGCTCGTCGCCCGCCGCGGGGCCGAGCCGGGGGCGGCCGCGATCGCCGCGGTCAGCGACGGCGTCCTGCACTACTACCTCGGCGGGACCGCCGACGCGGCTCGCGTCGCCTCTCCGTTCAAGAACGTCTGCTCGGCGATGCTCGACCTCGCCGACCGGCTCGAGGTGCCGCTCAATCTCGGCGGCGGCGTCGAGACCGGCGACGGCCTGGAGAGGTTCAAGCGCGGCTTCGCCAATGACCAGCTCGCCTTCCGCACCCACGAGCTCGTCTGCGACCCCGGCGAGTACGAGCGCCTGGCCCCGTCGGCCGGTCCCGGCGATACATTCTTTCCGGCCTATCGGGCGGGCTGAAGCCTACTTCGGGGCGACCCCGCCTGGCTCGGACGGCGGTGGCGCCGAGGCCGCCCCGCCCGCCTCGATCCGCTCGTGGATCTGGCGCCGGATGGCGCGGATCTCGTTGCCCAGCGCATGGCCCGGGCATTCGGTGAGCCCGACCGACCCGTGACCGATCACCTTCTTCGTCCGCACCCGACGTCCGGCCTCGTAGCGGCTCGCCGAGCCCCCGGCCGAGGTCATCGTCGCCCTTCCCCGCGCGCCGCGGCCGTGAACCGCGAGCTTCCAGGCGAGGTAGTCGACCATCGCCCGTTTCGATTCGGGGGTGATCGGGAGTGCGGTGTGGGTGCCGATCACGGCGGCGCCGGTGGTCTGCGCGTTGAAGCCCTGCGCATGCGCTCCGACCACCGCACGCTTGAGCCCGCCGGCGCGGCCGGCATAGACATTGCCGAAGCGATCCACGAGCGCGTTGTAGCCGATGTCGTTCCAGCCGTTGCCGTTGCGATGAAAGCGACAGATCCCGAGCACGATCGCCGGCGCCTCGGCCTCCGAGTACTTGTTCGAGGTCACCGTGTGGTGGACGGCGGCGGCCTTCACCTTGCCGAAGCTGGGCGAGGTTCTCGGCTTGCAGCCGCCCCCGGACCGGCTTGCGCCCCAGGTGCTTCGGTTGACGATCGGCGGGCGCACCGGCACGGCCTGCGCGGACGGCGCGAGCGCCTCCGAGGCCGAGATGAAGGCGGAGTTGATCGTCTCGCGCGCGGAGGTGAGCAGGCCGCCCAGCTCGCTCGTCGTCCCGGAGACGTTGACGTAGTGCACGGTTCCCGAGGGCCGCCATCCCCGGGCGCGGAGTTGGAGCTCGTCGGCGCCGCCGAAGTAGACCGGGTCACCGTTCGCGGTTTCGACCCAGCGGCTCCACTCGCCACCGTGATCGCGAGCACGCAGCTCGAGCGGGCGGAGCTCGCCCGCGAGTCCGGCGAGATCGAAGCGCTCCGGGGCCGTGATCACCGTCGAGCGAAAGCTCACCGCGCCCTCGCCGGCATGCCGGTGCCCGGCGTCGGATTTCCTCGCCAACGGCGTCCCGTCGACGGCGATGACCGCCGGCAGTCCCTGCTCGAAATCCACTGCCTCAGGCAGATAGGGCTGCGACGACAGCGCCGGTGCGGTCACGTAGCCGCAGCCCGCGACGGCGGCCGCGGCGACGATGTGTCTGAGCCTCAGTCGCACTTCCCTAGCAACCCGTGTGAGGGGCGATGGATGCGCCCCTGCGCCGCCACAGTGCCAGATTTCCAGGGCTTTCGCGGTCCGCCGAACCGGCGGGGTGGAACTAGGCGTCCGGGATCACGACCGGCACCGGCTCGGGGCCCTGACCGCGGTATGTGTCGCGGAAGGCCCTGAGCGCGTCGATCGTCGCCTGGCCCTCGTAGGTCGGACAGCCGATCATCTGCGTCCACGCCGTCGCCGCGACGTCGTAGGGCATCTCCGGGTTGGGGAACAGCAGCATGCCGTCGAAGTCCTCGTCGAAGAGCCCCTTGAGCTCGAGCTGCTGGTCCTCTGGCAGGTCGGGCGAGTACTGAACCGCGATCCGGCCGTGCTCGAGCGAATGCACCGTGAACATCGGGTCGGGGTACTCGCTGTAGGCACCATCGGCCTGCTGGCGCGGCGGCACGATGTGGTTGCCCGAGGTCGGCGGGTCGGTCTTGTAGTCGGGCGGCTCGTCACTCGGTCGCAGGTGCGTGTTGCCCTCGTCGCGGAGCTCGAGCCGCAGCTCGCAGCCCGCCTCCTTGGCGGCGATCTCGAGGTCGCCCTGCTCGACGGCGGGGGGCGGGGTGCCCTCGCGCTCGTCGGCCGCGAGGCCGTTGATCGAGCCGCTCTGGACCTCGATATGGGCGGCCTCGGAGATCTCCTCGCCGTCGACTGTGGCGCCGTTGCCGTCGCCGCTGCCGGCGATCACGATCACGATCCCGACTACGACCGCCAGGGTGAGCACCCCGGCGACGGCGTAGCCGAGGATCAGCCGCCGCCGCTCGGCGGACGCCTCGCGCTTCTCGGCCTCGAGCCGCTCGGCCCGGCGGCGTTCTCGTTCCTGCTTGGTGCTCACCGGCGCCGCAGACTAGCGTGAGCGCCCTAATCCAAGCTCAAGGTCGAGGCCGGTCGCCGCTAGTTGCCGCGCCGGCCGCGCTCTCGGCTTCCTCGCTCGCGTAGGCCTCGGCGATGAAGGCCGCGAGCTCGTCGTCGAGGCGTCCGGGGTTGATCCGCCATTCGAAGATCGACTCGGCGTTCACGAGGCGCGCGCCCGGCAGCTCCTCGGCCAGCATGTCGGAGTCCGAGAACGGGTGCAGCGGATCCGCCGGGTGCCCGATCACGAGCGCCGGCAGGCCGATCAGCTCGCGCTCCTCGCGCGGCGGCGCCGTGCGGCCGAACAGCAGCCCCTCGAGCACCGCCTCGGACGCCTCGGGGGGGCGCCGGGTCCAGTCGAGCAGGATGTCGATCAAGAAGTTGGAGCGCGGGATCCGGTTGGTGAGCGCGGCGATCCCGCGCAGCGCCGGTTTGCCGACCCGCAGCGCAACCAGGATCGGGAGGAAGATCAGCCCGGCGGCCACCAGCGCGTTGTCGAGCACCGGCATCTCGATGAACAGCGCCCTCGCGGCGCACGGATGCCGGGTCGCCATCTCCAGCGCGACGTTGGCGCCGAGCGAAGTGCCGCCGACCACCGGCCGGTCGAGCTCGAGGTGGTCGCAGAGGGCCGCGAGTTGGTCGGAGAAGGCGGACATGCTGTAGGCGCGCATGTCGGCGGGCTGGTCGGAGGCGCCATGGCCGAGCAGGTCGACGGTGATCACCCGGTAGCCGCGCGAGGCCATCTCCGGCGCCAGGTTGTCGTACATGTGCCGGTTCATCAGCAGCCCGTGGACCAGCACCAGCGCCCGTTCGCCGCGCCCGTACTCGGCGAACGCGATCCGGTAGCCGCCGTAGCGGAAAGAGCCCTCCACAGGAGCCATCAGCGCGCTGAGTCTAAAGACGCCGCCCGCTGCTCCGGCGCGCCTCGGGAGGCGCGCTCCCAGGGGCGTGAGGCGCGCAAGGCGGCGAGCACCGCGCGCGTCCCCGGAGCTCGATTGAGGGCGTAGAAGTGGATCCCGGGAGCCCCTGCGGCGAGTAGCTCTTCGCATTGGCGGGCGGCGTAGGCCACCCCGAGAAGCGCCTCGGCGTCGGGATCGCCGCGGAGCGCGTCCATCGCCGCGCTCAGATCGTCCGGAATCGAGGCGTCGCAGAGCTCGCAGATGCGCGCCACCTGGCCGTAGCTGGTGATCGGGATCACCCCGGGGATGATCGGGACGTCGATCCCCCGCTCGCGGGCCGCGGCGACGAAGTCGAAGTAGACCCGGTTATCGAAGAAGAGCTGGGTAATCAAGAATCCGGCGCCGGCGGTGACCTTGGTCTTCAGGTAATCGAGGTCCGCCTCGAGGCTGTCGGCCTCGGGGTGGACCTCGGGGAAGCAAGCCCCGCCGATGGTGAAGTCGTAGCGCTCGCTGATGTAGCCGGTCAGCTCCGCTGCGCTCGAGAGCCCGTCGGCGGGCGGCGTGAACTCGGTTTCGCCGCGCGGCGGGTCACCGCGCAGCGCGAGCACGTTTTCGACCCCGATCGAGGCGAATCGGTCGAGGATCGTCGCCAGCCCCTCGCGGGTCTCCCCGACGCAGCTCAGGTGCGCCATCACCTCGATCCCGTGCTCGGACTTGATCCGCTGCGCGATCTCGACCGTGCCGTCCCGGGTGGCGCCGCCGGCGCCGTAGGTGACCGAGACGTAGTCGGGGCCGAGCGGCTTCAGCGCCTCGACGGTCTCAAACAGCAGCTCGAAGCCGGTCGGCGTCTTCGGCGGGAAGAACTCGACCGAGAACACCGGCCGCTGGTGCGCGAGCAGCTCGTCGATCCGCATCGCCGGTGATGGTAGAGCCACTAAGCTGGAGGACGTGCCGGCCGCGCGAAAGCCCGGGGCCGCGATCGAGCTCGTCGACGTGGTCAAGAGCTTCGGTTCCGAGCGCGTGCTCGACGGCGTCGATCTCACGGTGCCGGCCGGCGCGATCACGGTGCTGCTCGGCCCTTCCGGAGCGGGCAAGACGGTCACCATCAGTCACGTCATCGGCTTGCTTCACCCCGAGCGGGGCGCCGTGCGCGTCGCCGGCCGCGACCTCGCCGCGCTCACCGATGGCGAGCTGTACGAGGTCAGGCAGTCGATGAGCGTCGTGCTTCAGGGCACGTTGCCGTTCACCTGCGGCCTGTTCTTCTCACTCAACGTGTACGAGAACGTCGCCTTCGCTCTGCGCCAGCGAAATCGCTGGTCGGAGGAGCGGGTGCGAGAGGTGACGATGGAGTACCTGGGGATGGTCGGACTCGCGGACCGCGCCGCGGCGATGCCCGAGCATCTCTCGGCCGGGATGTGCAAGCGCGTGGCGATCGCCCGCGCGCTCGCGCTGCAGGCCGAGATCGTGATCATCGACGACTTCGACAGCGGCATCGACGGCGTCCGGCTCGCCCTGCTCTGCGGCATGCTCGCCGACGTCCAGCGTGAGACCGGGGCCACCTTTCTGGTCACGACCCACCACATGCGGGCGGCGCGAAAGCTGGCCGACCACGTCGCGGTGATCCACGACGGGCGCGTCGTCTCCAGCGGCGAGGCCGATGCGGTGCTCGGTTCCGACGACCCCCTGGTGCGCCAGCTCGTCGCCGGCGCCACCTCCGGGCCGATCCAGCTCGCAGACGTCTAGCGCCTGCCCCCGCTACTCGCGCCGATACGCGATCTTCGCCGTTGCCTGCGCCGTGGGCTTGATCCCGAGGTAGTCGACGTCGACGTGGGCGGGCCGGGTGACGCAGAACGCGATCGCGTCGGCGACGTCGCCGGCGCGCAGCGGCTCGAGCCCACGGTAGACATCCGCGGCGCGCTCGGAGTCACCCTCGAAACGCACCAGCGAGAACTCGGTCTCGACCATCCCCGGCGCCACCTCGGTCACCCTGATCTCGTCGGCGAGCAGCTCCAGGCGCAGGGTCTGGGCGAGTGCGTGCGCCGCGTACTTGGCGGCGGTGTAGCCGCCTCCGCCCTCATAGACCTCGACCCCCGCGACCGAGCCCACGATCACGATCTGCGGGTCGCGACCCGCTCGCAGCGCCGCCATAAGGGCCTTGGTCACCCGCATCACCCCGGCGACGTTCGACTCCCACATCTCCCGCCACCCGCCCTCGTCGGCGTCCTCGACCGGGTCGAGCCCGAGTGCCCCGCCGGCGCTGTGGACGACGACGTCGACCTCGGACACCGCTTCCGCGAGCTCGGCCACCGACGCCCGGTCGGAGACGTCGAGGCGCAGCGCCCGCCCGCCGACCTCCGCCGCGAGCCGCTGACAGCGCTCGAGCCGGCGAGCCGCGGCGATCGTCTCGAAGCCCTCGGTGGCGAGCACGCGCACGGTCGCCTCCCCGATCCCGCTCGAGGCGCCGGTGACCAACGCGATCCGCGGTCGCTCTTTCACGGGCGCGAGGCTAACGGCGTGAGGATCTGCGAGGTCGGTTGCGTGCCGTGATCGGGCCCGCGGGCCCTCGTCGTTGACAGGGTTTGTTCGCACTTTGCGAGATTGCGACTGAGCATCCCTTGCTTTTCCCCCGCCCCGGGTCTAAGGTCGTGCCTGCGATTCGGGAGAGAGGAAACCACCGCGAAAGCCAAGCGGAAGGACCTCTCAAAGGCGACTCACAAAGCTTCGTCGCGCGAAGGCTACGCGCGAGGCAGGCGGAGAGAGTCCCCCCGGATCGCATTTTCTTTGTGTGACCGCCCGCACACAGCCTCGTCCGGCACCATCTCTACCTTGCCGGGCGCGGCGACGATCGCCGCCGGCTCGGGTTGGCCTGCCGCCCGCGAGTCGCGCGACCGGGGCGCAAACAGGGGAGCGGGCGCCGTGGCGTAACCCCGGCAGACGCCACCGCTAGCCCGCCCGCCCCCCACGCAACTCCGCCCAAATGCTCAGCTTCGCCTCCGCTCTCGGCGGGTTGCGCTCTGTTCAGACAGGCAGGTCCCGAACGGCTGAACCGCGGCTTCGCCAGCTATCGCGGGCGCCTTCGGTGGGCGCTTGAATCGCAACCGGGCGCCGCCTCGTACCATGGATGTGTGGCGACGGTTCCGGAGCTCGATCCAGCCGCCGTGGCGGAGGTCGCAGCCCAACTGCGGGAGAACATCCAGCGGGCGGTCAAGGTCCGCAACGACGTCGTGCGCGACGTCCTCGTCGCCCTATTCGCCGAGGGTCACGTCCTGATCGAGGACTACCCCGGGGTCGGCAAGACGGCCCTCGCCCGGGCCCTCGCCCGCTCGCTCGACGCCGACTACGCCCGCGTGCAGTGCACCGCGGACCTGCTGCCCGCCGACATCATCGGCACCAACGTGTTCAACCAGCGCGAGGCCCGGTTCGAGTTCCACCCCGGCCCCGTGTTCGCCAACGTCGTCCTCGTCGACGAGATCAACCGCACCTCGCCGAAGACGCAGTCCGGCCTGCTCGAGTGCATGCAGGAGCGCCACGTGACCGTCGACGCGCACCAGCACGAGCTGGCGCGCCCGTTCGTCGTCATCGCGACCCAGAACCCGGCCGAATACGAGGGCACCTACCCGCTGCCCGAGGCCCAGCTCGACCGCTTCATGGTCCGCGTCTCACTCGGCTATCCGAATGCCGCCGAGGAGGCGGAGATGCTCGACCAGCACGCCCGGCATGATCGGGTGCTCGACCTCGAGCCGGTGACCGAGGTGGGCATCGTCCGCGCCGCCCAGGCGGCGGTCGCGGCCGTGCACGGGAGTGATGCCGTGCGCCGCTACACGGTCGCCCTCGGCGAGGAGACCCGCAACGACCCCCGGGTCGAGCTCGGCGCCAGCCCGCGCGCCGTGCTGATGCTGTTTCGGGCCGGCAAGGCGCTCGCCGCGCTCGAGGCGCGCGACCACGTGCTTCCCGACGATGTCCAGGCCCTCGCCCGCTCGGTGCTCTCCCACCGGCTGCTCCTCGTGCCCGACGCCGGCCCGGGTGATGCCGAGGCGGTGATCGGCGAGGCGCTCGACCGCGTCCCGGCGCTCTAGTGCCTCCGGGCCTCAGCCGGCGATGACCGGAGCGCCGACCGCCGCCCTTCTCGGCGTCGCGCTGCTGCTCGTCGGCGCCGGCTTCGACTCGCCCTCGCTGCTGGTCCCGGGCGTGGGGATGCTCGTTCTCGCGCTGGTCGCGGTCCTCTGGGTCGAGCTGTCGCGGGCCCGGCTGCTGGTGCGCGCAGCCGGGCCGGCGCGCGTGGTCGAGGACGACCCCTACCCGGTGCGACTGACGGCGCTCGGCGGGCGGCTGCCGCCACCGGGGGGCGAGCTCACCGACCCGCTGCTGGCGACGCCGATCGCGATCGGGCCGCGCTGGCCCGGCGCCCACGCCGCGGATGTCTTCCTGCGCGGACGTGGGCGGCGCCGCCTCGTCCCCGCCCGGCTCGAGGTCCGCGATCCGCTCGGCCTCTGGGTCAGGACCGTGGAGAGCGGCGACCCTGGTGAGTTGCTAGTGCTGCCGCGGGTGGAGCCGGTGATGACCGCCGCCCGGGGCGCGGGCGGCACGCGGCCGAGCGCGCTCGCAGGACTCGAGGACGGCGCCGCGGCGAGCAAGCTGGACGCGCGGGCGATCGAGTTCGAGGTCGACGGATTGCGCGCCTATCGCGAGGGCAGCCCCGCGTCGCGAATCCACTGGCCCGCGGTCGCGCGCACCGGCGAGTTGATCGAGCGCCGGCTGGTCGCCGGAGCCGACGCCGCGCCGCTGGTCGCCCTCGACGCGAGCAGTCCCGCCGACGCCGGGTCGCTGGACGCAGCGGTGAGAGCGGCCGCATCACTGTGCGTGCATCTGGCCGCCTCCGGTGGGTGCGCGGCACTGCTCCCCGGTGACCGCCGGCCGACGGAGATCGAGCCCGACATGCGGACCTGGCCGCAGGTGCACGCGCGGCTGGCGCTGGTCGAGCCCGGCGCGACGGCGCCGCCGGTCTCGAGGACGATCCGCTCCGGCGCCGTGTTCTGGGTCACCGCGTCCCCGCGACCGGCGCTCCCGCAGGCGCTTCGCACCGGCGCCGCACCCCGCTACGTCGTCGCCCCGGCGGCGGCCGGCGGCCGCCGGGCCGCGTTCACCGTCGCCGGTTGCGAGGGCAGGCTCTTCGGCGCCGGCCCCCGGCGCGTCACTAGGACGGTCGCGTGACCGGGCTCGCGACACCGGCTCCCGAGCGGGTCGCCGAGCGGGCTCCGGCACCGGCCGCCCCTGGGTCGACCGGCGCGTCGCCGCCCCGCCCCGGCCTCGGTTACCCCGGCCCTAGGCCCATTGCCGGGTCGCGGATCGGGGTCGAGCTGGCGTTGTTCGCAGCCCTCGGGGCGGTGGGCGTCTCGCAGTGGTCGCGGCTGCTCGTCGACTCGCCGCTCGGCCGCCTGCTGCTCGCGCTGGCAATCGTCACCGCGGGTGGGGCGGCGCTCTCGGCGCTACGGGTTCGCCGCGACCGGATCCCCTACGTCCGGCTCGCCGCGATCGCGATCGCGCTCGGAGCGACGGCCTGCGCCGCGGTCGCCGTCGGGCTTCCGGCACGGCTGCTGTTGCCCGGACACTGGGGCGAGCTGCTCGACAACCTGAGTCTCGGGCTGGCGGGGATCGAGGACACCGAGATGCCCTACGACGGCGGCGACGTGTGGCTGCGCCTGACCTTGCTGATGGGCGCTCCACTGCTGCTCGGGCTCGCGTCGGCCCTCGCCTTCTGGCCGGCCCGCCGGCGGGCTCCGGGCCGCATCCTGGCGCTCGCCGCGCTGGTCGCGCTGTACGCGATCGCCGCAACGCTCGACTCCCCGGGCGCCGAGTTGCTCTGGGGTCTGCTGTTGCTGGCGCTCGCGGTGGCCTGGCTCTGGATGCCGCGCCTGCAGCCGCGGCGAGCGATGGTCGCGGCGGCGGCGGTCGCGGGGGCCGGGCTGCTGGCCCTGCCGGTGGCCGCGGAGCTGGATCCCGAGCGCCCGTGGTGGGATTACGAGAGCTGGGATTGGTTCGGCCGCGACCGCGAGGTGACCTTCGACTGGAATCATGCCTACGGGCCGCTCGATTGGCCGCACGAGGGGACCACGCTGCTGGAGGTGCGAAGCACCAGGGCGCTGTATTGGAAGGCGAGCGTGCTCGACCGCTTCGACGGCTTCACCTGGCAACGTGCGCACGGCGAGGACGCGCTCGCGGCCGCCGAGCGGCACGCCCGCCGGCGCGCTGTCGGGGCCGAGCTGCCCGACCGGCACCGCAACTGGCTCACCCAGGTGAGCTTCGAGGTCGAGGCGCTCTCGAGCGGGCTCGCGATCGGCGCTGGGACGCCCCAGGCGCAGCAGGGCCTCGAAGGGGCGACCGCCAGCTCCGACGGCACCATCAGCATCGGCGACGAGCCGCTGGAGACCGGCGACGAGTATTCGATCGTCGCCTACGCGCCTCAGCCCACCGAGGGTCAGCTGCGCCGCGCGCCGGCCACCTATCCCGAAGCCCGGTTCGGGCGCTCGACCCTGGTCGGCCTGCCGGCGACCGTGTGGTTGGAGCCCGACGCCGGCCCGGCCTCGTCGACGGCCGGGGCCGGAGCGCAGGCCGAGGAGCCGGTGGCCGCCGGCTTCGCCCCGTCGCGCGCGCGCGCGATGCCACTCTGGGGCACCCGGGATCCCGAGGCGCGGGCCGCGGTCCTGGCGTCTCCCTACGGCGGCGTCTACCGGCTCGCACGCCGGTTGACCGCCGGCGCGACGACCCCGTACGCGGCCACCCGGGCGATCGAGGGTCACCTGCGCCAGGGCTACGACTACTCGCAGAACGTGCCGGAGCACACCTATCCCCTGGCCGCGTTCCTGTTCGCGGACGAGTCCGGCTATTGCCAGCAGTTCGCCGGCACGATGGCGCTGATGCTGCGCATGGTCGGCATTCCCAGCCGGGTCGTCTCCGGCTTCGCTCCCGGCAGCTTCGACGAGGAGCGCGGCGTCTACGAGGTCCGTGACACCGATGCCCACTCCTGGGTCGAGGCCTACTTCCGCGGCATCGGCTGGGTCACCTTCGACCCCACGCCGGCGGCCGCACCGGCGGCTTCGCAGACGCTGAACTCCCAGGTCGGCACCTTCTTCCGTGGCCGCGGGTCGGCCCCGGCTCAGGGGATCGGTCGCGCCCGCAGCCTCGAGCGCGCGCTCGAGGGCGGCACCCTGGGCCCCGTCGACGACGGCGGCGGACCGTGGGACACGATCGCGGTGGTGGGCCTCGGGCTCGCCGGCGCCGCCGGAGCCGCGACCGGCGTCGTCTTCTGGCGCCGGCGCCGCGCACTGGCCGCCGGGGAGGCGGTCGACGCACAGCTGCGGGAGTTTCGCCGCGCACTCGGCCGGCTTGGCTGGAGCGTGTCCGGGGAGCCCACCCTGCTCGGGCTCGAGCGCCGCTTCCACAACGCCGGCCGCTCCGCCGTCGCCGGCTACGCGGCCGCCCTGCGCGCGCATCGCTACTCGCGACGCTCGCCGGCCCCGCCCGGCCCCGCCGCCCGCCGGACCCTGCGCCGCGCCCTCGCGAGCAACGGCGGCCTGCGCCGCAGGCTGCGTGCCCTGCTCGCGATTCCGCCCGGCGGCCCGAGGTGAGCGACGGCGTCTCGGCCGGCGGAACGGTGGGTGGCTTCGACGGTGTGCTCGAGACCTGCCTCTATCACGACGGCGGGCAGGCGGGGGACGTAGAGCGCTTCTATGAGGAGCTGCTCGGTCTGACCCGGGTGGCGCGCTGGCCCGACGGGATGGCGTTCAGGGTCGGCGCCGGGGTGCTGTTGCTGTTCGACCGCGAACTGCTCGGCAAGCGCTCGGGCCCGATCTCCGAGCACGGCAGCAGCGGCCCCGGCCACGCCTGCCTGCTGGCCGGTGGCGGAGATCGCTATGACGGCTTAAAGCGGCGGCTCGAGGCCGAGGGCGTCGAGATCACCCACGAGCAGGACTGGGACTCGGGGCGCCGCTCGTTTTACTTCGCCGACCCGGCGGGCAACCTGCTCGAGGTCGCCGACGGCGACCTCTGGCCATAGCCGCCGGCAGCTCGGCGCGCCGAGCTGAACAACCCGCTCGGGTCTTACACCTAGGCTGAGGGGATGGCCGAGCGCACCCTGACCGAGCGCGAGCTCAACCGTGCACTGCTCGAACGCCAGATGCTGCTCCGGCGCCGGCGCCAGCCGCTGTCGAAGGCGCTGGAGCGGATCGGCGGCATCCAGGCGCAGTACGCGCCGTCGATGTACATCGGACTCTGGTCGCGACTCGAGGGCTTCGAGCGCGAGCGACTCACGCGGTCGCTCGAACGGCGCGCGGTGGTCCAGGGGACGCTGCTGCGGGCGACGATCCATCTCGTCTCGCCCCGCGACTGGTGGCGGTGGGCGATCGCCGTCCGCCGCGAGCGCCGCCAGCGCTGGCTGCGTTACCACAAAGCCGATCCGAGCGCGCGCGCGATGGCGGCGGCCGCCCGCAGCGTGCGGGCGAGGCTCGCCGAGGGTTCCGCTACGCGCGCCGAGCTAATCGAGATGATCGGCAAGGGGCCGGCCGGCCTCAACGGGGTCTCGCTATGGCTCGACCTCGTCCGGGCACCTCCGTCGGGCACCTGGGAGCGGCGTCGGGCGGACCTGCTCGCCGACGCGCGGCTGTGGTTGGGCGATCCGCCGCAGGTTTCGGAGGCGGAGGCCACGATCGATCTGGTGCGCAGCTACCTGCGCGGCTTCGGCCCCGCGACGGCGGGCGAGATGGCCGACTGGGCCGGGCTCGCCATTCGGCAGATCGCCGGGGCCCTCGCAGGCCTCGACCTGCGCCGCTTCCGCGCCGCGGACGGTGCCGAGCTCTTCGACCTGCCGCGGATGCCGCTGCCCGCCGCGGATATCCCCGCGCCGCCTCGCTTTCTGCCGAACTGGGACGCGACGCTGCTCGCCCACCCCCGGCGCACGCAGATCCTCCCCGAGCGCCATCGGCGGCGAGTGTTCGGCACCCCGACGCCGCAGTCGGTCCCCACCTTCCTCCTCGACGGCCAGGTCGCGGGCAGCTGGCGCTACGAGAAGGGCCGGATCGTGCTGAGCCCGTTCCAGCGACTCGACCACGCCACGCGTCGGGCGCTCGACAGCGAGGCCGAGGGCCTGGCGGCGCTACATGGCTGAGCGAACGCTCGTCAAACCGCGCCGAGCGCGCCCTCGAGGTCTGCCCAGAGGTCATCGACGTGCTCGCAGCCGACCGAGAGCCGGAGCAGGTTCGGTGGCACGCGTGTTTGCTCCGCCGGGTAGCGGCCGCGGCGCTCGATCAGCGTCTCGACGCCGCCAAGGCTGGTCGCGTTGGCGATCCGGTGCACGTGCGCGCAGACGGCGTCGGCAGCCTCGGCTCCCGCATCGAGCTCGAACGCGACGATGGAGCCCGGCCCGCTCATCTGCCGGGCCGCGAGCTCATGGCCCGGGTGCTCGGCGAGGCCCGGGTAGCGGACCCGAGAGACCGCCGGTTGCTCGGACAGCCGGCGGGCGAGCTCGCCCGCGTTCTCCTGTGCGCGCCGGACCCTCAACGCCAGGGTGCGGATGCCACGAAGGCCGAGGAAGGTTTCGAACGGCCCGGGCACGGCACCGGTGATCGTCCGCCGGTCCGCCAGCCGTCGGCCCTCGGCCTCATCCGCGGCGACGACCACGCCGAGCAGCGCGTCGGCGTGGCCCGCCAGGTACTTCGTCGCCGAGTGGACGACGAGGTCTGCGCCGAGCTCGAGCGAGTTCTGGAGCAGCGGCGTCGCGAGCGTCGCGTCGACGGCGATTCGGGCGCCCCGTTCATGGGCGGCGGCAGCGAGCGTCGCCAGGTCGGTGATCCCGAGCAGCGGGTTGTTTGGCGTCTCGGCCCACACGAGCTCGGCCTCGCCGATCGCCTCAATCGTTGCCTCGGTATCGGTCTGGTCCACGAAGGCGACTTCGAGCGCGCCGGCCGCGCTGCGCGCGGCGAGCAGCTCGCGCACGCCCGCGTAGCAGACCTCCGGCGCGACGACGCGAGCGCCGGGTCGGAGGCCGTCGAAGAGCGAGGCCGCGGCCGCCATCCCCGAGGAGAATGCGACCGCGTAGCCGCCCTCGAGCGCCCCGACGACGTGCTCGAAGGCCTCGATCGAAGGCGAACGCTCGCGGATGTACTCGTAGGCTCCGCCCTGGCGGTAGGTGGTCGAAAAATGCAGCGCCGGGTTGACCGGCTCGCCGGCCGCGCGGTCGCGACCGGCCTCCACGCAGATCGTCTCGGGGTGCGGTGTGTTCACGAGGCCTCCTCGGGTGGCTTTGAACGCGGTTGGGGCTCCGGCACCCTTCAAGCTAGAGCTACTCAACGGTCATAGCCTCTGAAATCTCCAACGAGGCCCCCTCGTTACGCTGCCCGCGTGCGCCCTGCGCTGACCGCCCTGAGCGCCGCCGTCGCCCTGGCGCTGAGCGCCGCCCCCACGGCGGTCGCCCAAGACCCCGGGCGCTGGCTGCTCACCGGAGCGAGCTCGGTCCCCAACTCCTACGGGCAAGGACTCACCTCCGACCCTGATGAGGCAAACCTCTACTAACCGGCGGTTTCGAGGGGCTGTGGCGCACGACGCCGCAGTTGCACCAGACCGCGGGGGTCCCGAGCGCGATCCCGCCGGCCGTCAAGCAGGCGGAAAGTCATAACCACATCGGCGATCCGACCTGGGATCGCGGCGACGGCGGCCGGGTGCTGTTGCCGCTGGAGTGCTTCGTGTCGGGAGTAGGCGACACCTGCGGCACCGGCGCTTTCGGAGTCGCCGATCCGGCCTCGCTCGGCTTCCGCTACTACGTCAAGCTCGATCCGGCCGAGATCCAGAAGGCGATGTGGGCCGAGACCTCGCCGGACGGCTCGCTGATCTGGACCAGCAGCGGTGACGATCTGCTCGCCTACCGCTCGAGCGAGGTCTCGGAGGCCAATCGCGCTCCGCCGGGGCCGCTGCTCGGCTCGGTTCGCCCCTCAACGGCGCGGTGCCACCGACCGGCGTCACGGGCGCTGTATTTGACGATCGCCGGCTGCTGCTGGCCGGTGAAGCCAACGGCGCCTATCAGGTTTGGGCCGTCGATCCCGCCACCGGCGAGCGACGACTCGAACTCGAGATGCGCATCTGTGGCGAATCCGAGGGCCTCGACGTGACTCCCACGCGTGGCGGTGAGCTTCATTGGCTGATCGCGCCATTTGACCCCGGTTGCCAGCCCACGTTTGGGCCGACCAGCGCGTTGCTTCACTTTGTGCCGACCCCCGCTCACGAGCGCTTCGAGGTCGAAGTCACAGAGATCGAGGTCGGCCCGCTCCCGGGTGAGGTGCGGGCGATCGTTCGTGCATCCCGCGATGGCCGGCCCCTGCGCCGGGCGCGAGTGGCCTTCGCGGGCGCCACGGCGCGTACCGACAAGCGAGGCATGGCGATGGTTTCGACCACCCTCGAGCTGCCGGGACGGTTCAAGGCACTGGCGCAGAAGGGGCAGAACTACGGCGTCTCGGTTCTCGCACCGGTCGGCGCCGCACCCGTGGCCCTGAGCGCGCCCCCGCCGTATTCGGGCGCCGGGTAGGCGTCGCCAGATCGCTGAGGGATTTGTCGGTTTGCCGGTCGTGTCGTGGCCCCCGTACTATCCAGTCGGACCGAGAGGAGTCGGAGATGGAAGGGCAGCATCGCGAGCCGAAAGCCGCGGAGGGGAGCTGGCGTTCCCCCTCCATCGAGCACGCGCGCGTCTCCGACGCGATGCGCGCCGGCGTGATCGGCTGTCCCCCCGACGCGTCGCTTCGGACGGTGGCCCAGATAATGGCGACGAACCACGTTCACTCGGTCGTGCTCACCGCGGGCGATGGGGGACCCGTCCGCGTGATCACAGACCGCGAGCTGCTCGCGGCAGCGGGTCCGGGCGCCGAGGATCGAGATGCGGCATCGATCGCAATTGATCCCGTGACCTTGACCATCGACGAGCTTCTAACACGCGCCGTCGAGGTGATGCTCGAGCAAGGCGTGAGCCACCTACTCGTAGTGGATGATGCCCAACGGGCCCTGGGCGTCGTCTCGGCCCTTGACGTCGCCGGGGTGCTCGCTTGGGGCCGGGCCTGAGGTGTGATTGCTCAACGGGCCAGCTTCTGCGGCATGCCTGGAAGGTTCAAGCGGGCGATGGATCCACGATTCCCCGCTGATGTGGCGTGACTGAACTGAGCGGTCGCGAGCTGCTGCGGGAGTGGCAGCGACTCATGGAGTCGGTCGTCTCGGCGGCCGCCTCGATCGCCGGGCGCTCGGATCTCCCGCGTGAGCTGGTCGAACCGATGCAGCGCCAGCTCGAGCTGCTCCGCGAGATCGTCGAGCGCGAGCGCAAGCTGCAGCGGGAGCTGGCCGGCTACCTGCTCGATCCCTTCGATGCGATCTTCGACCTGCTCGAGACGAGCGGCCACACCCTCCGCCGCCAGGCGGAGGCGCTGCAGTCGGCGGGGGCGGCGCTCGAGGAGACGGCGGCCCTAATGAAGGGCCAGGCCGAGCTCTTCGAGCGGACGATGGCGAACCTGCGCAAGCCGACCGAGCTCGCGCGGGCCGCCGCCGGGATGGAACCCCGCGACAGCGGTATCTAGGTAGTTGAGAATTATGCGCTCCAGGAAGTCAAGCTGGCTGAGGCCGGTGGCGGTTGCGTAGGCGTCGATCACGGGTTCGACATTCGGTCCACCTCGACCGCCCGCGAGGGCTTGTAGCGGGGGCCTACCTCGGCCTGACGCTCGCCCCATCGAGGGGCAGCCGCGAGCACGATCCGGGAGAATCGGTCGATCGCCACTGAGATCTCGCAGACGAGCAAGGGGGAGGCGTTTCGAAACCTGCACGATGGAACGCCGTTCGTCATCCCGAACCCATGGGACGCCGGCTCTGCGAAGGTCTTTCAGGGGCTCGGATTCCGGGCGCTGGCGACGACCAGCGCCGGCTTCGCCTTCACGCTGGGACGGCAGGACGGCGACGTCACGCTCGAGGAGGTCGTCGCGCACACCCGTGCGCTCGATGCCGCGACCAGCCTTCCCGTTTCCGTCGACCTCGAGAATGGCTACGGACCCGATCCCGAGGACGCTGCGCGAGCGATCACTCGAGCAGCGGGGGCGGGAGCCGTGGGCGGCTCGATCGAGGACTACGACCCAGACCGCGGCATCTACGGGATCGAGCACGCAACTGAGCGCGTGGCCGCGGCCGTGGAGGCAGCCGGCCGGCTCGACTTTCCGTTCACGTTGACGGGCCGGGTGGAGAACTACATCCGAGGAAACCCCGACCTCGACGACACGATCGCTCGTCTTCAGGCCTACGAGCGAGCCGGGGCGGATGTGCTCTACGCGCCGAGGATTCCCAGCGCCGACGAGATCCGCGCGATCCGCGAGGCGACGTCGAAACCCCTCAACGTCCTCACCGGGCCGGGTCTTTCCGTGGCCGAGATCCTCGAGGCCGGTGCCCAGCGCGTCAGCGTCGGCGGCCGCCTTGCCTGGGTTGCGATCAACTCGATGGCGGCAGCCGCCGAGCAGCTGCGGGCCGGGGGCGCCTTGTCTTCACTCGCCGACCCGGCTCAGATCATCGAGTGGCTCTCGGCCTAGGCGACTGGCGCGGATGGCCCTGGAGCTCGCCTGCGGGACCGCCGCGAATCGGGCAAGCTGAGCGGCATGGATGCGGGGACGGTCAAAGCGATGCTCGAGCAGCACTTCACCAGCGCCGACCCGATCCGCAGTCACGAGATGTACCACGACGACGCGGTGCTCGAATTCCCGCAGTCAGGTGAGCGCTTCGTCGGCGTGGACAACCTGCGCGAGTGGAGAGCGAACTATCCGGCGTCCACGACCGTCGAGTTCCGAGAGATCAGAGGCAGGGCTGACCTCTGGGTCGCGGAACTCTCGATCAGCTACGACGAGGGTCCTTGGAGCTTCGGGGTCAGCATCCTCGAGTTTCGAGGCGACAGGATCGCCCGCGAGTCGATCTATGTCGCCGAGGGCTGGGCGCCACCCGAGTGGCGAGCCGAATGGCGGTCCGCGCCATAGTTTCGACCGAAACGAGCCTTCCCATCGGTCACCACCTCGATTCTCGCGCCCGCTTTGTGAGAACCGCGGGGTTCGGGCGATACTTGGCGGTGAGATGACGGACGAGAGCCTTGAGATCGTCCGCGGGATCTACTGCCGCACCCTACGCCTCGACCCCGATCTGCTCGCAGGGCTTGCCGAGTTTGCGACCTCCGACACGGAGTTCGATTTCACCGACGCCTACCCCGACGGCCCGGTGGTGAGAGGGGTGGATGGGGTCCGTCGGATCGCTGCCAACTGGCCGTGGGACGCGCTGCACTTCGATCCGGAACGCTTCTTCGACGTCGGCGAGGAGCGTGTGCTGGTGTTCGTACGCGCCACGGCCACGGGGGTCGGGAGCGGGGTTCCGGTGGAGCGGCGGACCGCCCACGAGTGCACGTTTAGCGACGGGCGGCTCGCTCGCTTCAAGGTGTATTCCGACCGAGAGCAGGCCCTGGAGGTCGCCGGACTGCGGGAGTAGCCCTGGCAAATCGCCCCCACCGCGCGATCGCAAGCGGCTAGATTCGTGTGTGACAAACGGCAGCCTTGTGGCTACCGAAGTGCCGCCGAGCTCGCCGCGACCACTTCATAATCCAGGGAGAGAGCGATGCACACCCACCACGAGGTCAACTTCACCACCGAGGTCGAAGGGCTCGCCGAAGCCAGGGCGCCGGAGGTCGTTCGTCTTCGCGACGACGAGACCCACGAGATCACGATCGAGCCGGTTCGCAAGCGCATCGGCGACGCCGAGGTGCGGATGCTCGGCTACAACGGCTCGATCCCGGGTCCGACGCTGCACGTAGATCAAGGCAGCGAGGTCACGATCGAGGCGACCAATCTCGGCGACGTCGACGCCACCCTGCACTGGCACGGACTCAGACTCGAAAACCGCTTCGACGGTGTTCCTGAGGAGACCCAGGCCCC
>JAJNAZ010000072.1 GCA_021155855.1 Solirubrobacterales bacterium | reverse complement strand
CGCGCGCCCGCGCGTCAACGTTATCGCCTTGAGCGTCAGCTCGCTGGTATTGCGGATGATGCGCGTCCGGTCGCGGCCGTCGAGGGTGACCCTGCCGCCGCCGTCGAGCACGGTCGGGCTCGCGATCACGAGCTCGGACCCGAGCGCGATGGTGACCGGCGCCGGGCCGCAGGCGAAGGTGATGGTGCCGCCGCCGGCGAGCGCCCGGCGCAGCGCGCCCTCGCTGCAGCTGGCGCCGGAACCGTCGCCGACCGTCTTGCGCGGCCTCAGAGCGTCCGGCACCTCCGGCCTCGCGCAGGCCGAGGGGGGCGCCGCGAGGTCGCCGAGCGCGGCAAGCTGCCTCGCATGCTGCTCGCGCCAGGCGCGCCGGGCCTCGCGCCATGCCCGTTGACCGTCGATCACCTCGAAGCAGTCCGGCAGGCGACCCGGGTAGTCGCCCTCGCCGACCCAGATCAGGGTGTTGTTGGTGCAGCTCGCCTCGATCAAGGACAGGCTGTGCCGATCCAGTCTCTGCGCGGTCACCACGATGTTGTCGTCGAAGTGGACCCGCAGGTTCGAGCCGGGCGTGCGGCCGGCGAACAGGCGCCCCCGGCTCCGGACGCCTCGTCGGTTGTCGATCCGGATCAGGCTGTTCCGCACCGTCAGCGTGCTGCCGGCGTATCGGGTGTCGAGCTTCACCACGCGCGCGCACGCGTGGAAGAAGCCGTGGTCAACGACGAGATCGCCTCGATGGTCCGCGATCAGGCAGGCGCCGGTCGTGTCCGCGACCAGGATGTTCGTCAGTCGCAGGTCGACGCTATCGGATCCGACACGGATGCCGTCCTGCGTGCTTCTGACCTGCAGCGAATGGACTTCGGAACCGGTCGTGCGGTAGCCCGTCCCGATGGCGATCCCCGATGGAGCGCTCGGGGACGGGTCACCGCTGCCGACGATCTCGCCGCCGATCCAGCAGTTGTGCGACCCGGCAAACGCGACCGCGTAGCGCGGTCCGGCGGAGCCGGGGCGCGGCCGGCGCGGCCGCCACTCGACCCCGCGCGCATCCGCGATGACGTTGTCGTAGCGGGCGAGAGGCGAGGAACGAAACGCGTCTCTCACGTCCCGGCCGACGAGGGAGCGGTCCGCCTGCTCCAGGCAGCGCTCGATCGACGGCGCGGCGAGCGCCGGGCGGGTGAAGGTGAAGGAGGTCGCGACCAGGAGGCACGAAGCTGCCGTGAGAAGACCTCGAAGAGGCATCGTGTCCTCCCGCCAAGAGCACGCGCGGGAGACCGTGACGGCTGGTCGTTACCAAAGGATTAAGGGCGCACCACGAGGAGCCTCCAGGCATCGCGAGCTGGCGGCAGGACCGGTCCGGGACCCGGGCTGGTGTTCGCCCCGCGGGTCTCAGCCCGCGCTGGCGAGCTCGCGCTTGACGTCGGCGAGGAGCTTGGCGGCCTCGGAGCCCTGGATCTTGGCGATGTCGTCCTGGTACTTGAGGAGCGTGCCAAGGGTGTCGTTGATGGTCTGGGGATCGAGCTCGAGGCGATCCAGGGTCATCAGCGCCTGGGTCCAGTCGAGCGTCTCGGCGACGCCCGGCAGCTTGAACAGGTCCAGGGCGCGCAGCTTCTGGACGAAGCCCACGATCTGCTGCGACAGGCGCTCAGGCGCGCCCGGCAGGCGCACCTTGATGATCTGCATCTCGCGCTCGGCCGAGGGATAGTCGACCCAGTGGTAGAAGCAGCGGCGCTTGAGCGCGTCGTGGATCTCGCGGGTGCGGTTGGAGGTGATGATCACGATCGGCGGCGCATCGGCCTTGATCGTGCCGATCTCGGGGATGGTGATCTGGAAGTCGGCCAGCACCTCGAGCAGATAGGCCTCGAACGGCTCGTCGGTGCGGTCGAGCTCGTCGATCAGGAGCACTGGCGGACCTGCTCCCCCATGCGGCTCGAGCGCCTGCATCAGCGGGCGGTGGATCAGGAAGCGCTCGGTGAAGATGTCCTGCGCCAGCGCCTCGCGATCGGTCGTGCCCTCGGCCTCGGCCATGCGGATCTCGAGCATCTGGCGGGCGTAGTTCCACTCGTAGACCGCCGGCCTCGCCCTCGAGGAACAGGGGCCGGCCGAGCTTGAGCGCGAGGTAGAGCGAGGTCGCGAGCGCCCGGTCGGCGACGTAGTTGCCGCGCACCAGGAGGGCTTGCGTATCGTCGACGGAGCTGATCTCGGTCATCCGTATCTCTGCGGGTCGGAGCGGTGCGCCGGCTTTAGAGCATATCGTGCGGGGGCTGGCCATGATCCAGCGCAAGGGCGGCCCCGAGGCGGCGTTCCGATCAGCACGCCAGGCGACGCAGCAGGTCCGCGACCCTGGCGCCGATCGCCTCGACCGCCGCCTGCTGGTCCGGGTCCTTCAGGCCGCCGGCCTCGTCGAACGCCTCGCCCGCGCGGCCGACGGCGCGCTGCTCCGGAATCACCAGGACCCCGATGCCGCTCAGCACCTGGCGCAGCTGTGCGAGGCTGCGCATGCCGCCGAACGCCCCGGGCGAGGCCGCGATAAGCCCGCCGACCTTGCCGGTGAAGGCGGCGAGCGAGCGCTCGTCGTCGCCGCGTCGCGACACCCAGTCGATCAGGTTCTTCAGCACCCCGCTCATGCCGCCGTTGTATCGGGCGTGCTGATCAGCAGCCCGCCATGGGCCTTGAACAGGTCCTTCAAGC